>CAYZJP010000028.1:0-47319 GCA_964478755.1 uncultured Klebsiella sp. | reverse complement strand
AGATTCGACAGGGCGCAATACTTATTTAACGAACTAATCGCTCAGCACACTAGCGTGGGTCCATCGACGTTCCTGTCAGCCAGCGGCTATCTCCAGAACTGGAACTCACGCCGGCCGAGCCACGCCAACCGCGGGTCAATGTTCAATGTCTGTGTAATGTCGGAGACGAGCGTCCAGAAATAGTCGTTGACCGCTGGCACATTCCACATTACCAGAATCAAGGCACCCAGGAATACATTCGACTGTGCCATCAGTCGGGATCGGGTCTCCTCCGGCATCCAGGGCGAGATGGCTTGAAAACCGTCCAGCGGCGGGATCGGCAGCAGATTGAACAGCACGGCGGAAATTTCGAGGCGAATCAAGAATCCCAACGAGATGGCAGGCAGGCTGTGCGACCCGTCCGGAATCCAATGAGTCCAAAAAGGCAGGCACAGCACCAACACCCAGAGGACGTTCATGGCCGGACCGGCGAGAGACACCGCCGCTTCCCACTGGCGCGATCGCAACCGGTCGCGTTCGATGTAAACCGCCCCGCCCGGCAATCCGATGCCGCCCAGCATCATAAGAATCACCGGCATCAACAAGCTGTAGACCGGGTGCGTGTACTTCAGCGGATTGAACGTAAGATAGCCTTTCTCTCGAACGCTCGTGTCGCCGCCATAATAAGCCACGATGGCGTGACCGAACTCGTGCAGACAAACGGAAAACATCCACAGAACCGTGACGATGAAAAAACAGGCCAGGTTCATGTCGCAGTCACGACGACATAGTTCCGCTTGCCTTTGCGGAGGAGCAGATGTCTGGCGAAAAGCAGATCGGCGCTCATGACGGCGCGATCGACACGGGTCTCCCGGATGTTGTTCAGGTAAACGCCGCCTCCTTCGATGTCCTTTCGCGCCTGTCCCTTCGACGGACAAAGCCCGGCATGAACGAGGACCTCCACCAGCGGCCAGCCGGTTCCAGCCAGTCGCGTCTTCTCGATTTGTTTCGTCGGCACTTCTCCGACAATTTCGTTGAAGGTGCCCTCTGAGATGCCGTCCAGGCCGCCGCCGAACAAGATTTCGCTAGCGCGCATCGCTTCGGCGGTGGCCTCGGGGCCGTGGACCAGATCGGTCACTGCCTTGGCCAGCGTCTTGTGCGCGGCGCGGTCTTCGGGTTTCGCGGCGTGCTGGCTTTCCAGTGCCTCGATCTCTTCACGCGACAAAAACGTGAAATACTTCAGGTAGCGAATCACGTCCCGATCATCGGTGCGAATCCAGAACTGGTAAAACCGATAAACGCTGGTCCGTCTGACGTCGAGCCAGACCGCGCCGGCTTCCGTCTTGCCGAACTTGGTGCCGTCGGCGTTCGTGATCAGCGGGAGGGTCAGGCCGAAAACCTGCTGGCCGAGTTTCTTGCGGCAGAGGTCGATGCCGGCGGTGATGTTGCCCCATTGATCGCTGCCGCCGATTTGCAATTCGCACCGCTCGTCCCGGCAAAGCACGTAGAAATCGAAGGCCTGGAGCAACATGTAACTGAACTCGGTGTAGCTGATGCCGACTTCCCGGTCTTCCATGCGAGCGCGCACGCTTTCTTTGCCGATCATTTGGTTGACGGAAAAATGCTTGCCGATGTCGCGGAGGAAATCGAGATGAGTCACCTGGGCAGTCCACGAAGCGTTGTCGACCAGCCGGGCGGGATTCGTTTTCGTATCGAAATCGAGCAGGCGCCTGAGTTGCTCCTTCACGTTGGCAATGTTGGCCCCGATGGTTTCCTTGGTCAGCAACTGGCGCTCGGCGGTTTTGCCGCTCGGATCACCGATGGATCCCGTCGCGCCACCGGCCACGGCGATGGGGTGATGGCCGAGCAACTGGAATCGTCGCAGCCCCAGCGACGGCACCAGGTTGCCGACATGCAAACTGTCCGCGGTCGGATCGAAACCGCAGTAGAGCGTCAGCGGACTCCTGGTGCGCTTTTCGAACTCGGTTCGGTCCGTGCAATCGGCGATCAGATGGCGCCACTCCAATTCTTCGAGGATGTTCATCGGCGCCAGAAGTTATTGCGATTGATCGGGCGGCGCACAAGGGCAAAGTGTCGCCGAGAAGTTCGAATGAGCCGGACAGGGAGCTAGGCCCAGCCATGAAATTGCTCGTTCACTGAAGTCAGTGACTACCGCTTCCTACCGGTAGTCTTCGCGGATGGGATAGAAGGCGTCGATGATCCGGCAGTCGGTGATCGCTCTGCCCGAGTGGAGCGCGTTGGATGGTATAATTGCCACGCTGCCCTGGCCCAGTTTTCGGGTCTGTCCGCTGATAGTGAGCTCGAACTCGCCCTCGATCATGTTGACGACTTGCTCGTGAACGTGCGCGTGCTCCGGGAGCGTGGCTCCGGCTTGGATCGTCCAATGCGCGAAGGTCATATTGGCCGAATGGACGAGGTGGCCCTTGAATCCGGGAAAGATTTCCCGAGGGTTGGATTGGTTCAGGTCGACGAACGGCATTGGTAGATGATTCGTCTTTCGGCGCGAGGCGGTAACAGGAGCAACCAGAGAAAACGGATTGCTTCCAGCGACTGAACGTGATCGCATTGAGTCACTCCGCCTTGGGGCGCAACAAACCTCAGCGGCGCGCCTCTGTTTTCTCGGTTAGCTCCCGTTGAACTGCAGGGTTCCCGCTTGGAAATTGTGGCCGGCGCCGTCAGTCCGGCTTCTCATGGCGGGCTTCATCCGCGGCGTCGAAGGCGTGTTGCAAGGCCACCAGATCCTCACCGGGTTTGAGCGAATCGAGCACGGCCTGTTCCGCCTTGAGTTGTTCGGCGGAATAGTTGGCGGCTTTGATCGACAGGCCGATGCGGCGATCGCCCTTGTCAATCTTGATCACCCGCGCGGTGACATCCTGCCCGACCTTGAGCACGTTCTTGATCTTGTCCACGCGCTCCTCGCTCACCTGCGAGATGTGCACCAGGCCGTCGATGTCGTGTTGCAGGCCGACGAACGCGCCGAAGCTGGCGAGCTTGGTGACTTTGCCTGTGACCAGATCGCCCACCTTGTAATACTTGTCGATGTTCGTCCACGGGTCTTCCGAGAGTTGTTTGATGCCGACCGAAATGCGCTGGTTGGTCTTGTCGATTTCGAGCACGACCGCCTCGACCTCGTCGCCTTTCTTGAGCACCTCAGAGGGGTGATTAATCTTCCGCGTCCAGGAAATATCCGATACGTGAATCATGCCGTCCAGGCCTTCCTCCAGTTCGATGAAGGCGCCGTAACTGGTGAGGTTGCGAATCTTGCCTTTGAGCCGGGTGCCGGGAGGATATTTTTCCAAGGCTTTGTCCCACGGATTGGCTTCCAGCTGGCGCAAGCCGAGTGAAATCTTCTGCTCGTCGCGATTGATGCCCAGGACGACCGCTTCGATGTCCTGGCCTTGCTTGAGCACGTCCGAAGGTTTGGCGATGCGCTTGGTCCAGGACAGTTCGGTGACGTGGACCAGGCCTTCGACGCCCGGCTCAAGTTCGATGAACGCGCCATATGGAACGAGGTTGACGACCTTGCCTTTGACCCGCGCGCCGACGGGATACTTGGTTTCGATTTTTTCCCACGGGTTGGCGAGCTTCTGCTTGAGGCCGAGGCTGACGCGTTCCTTTTCCTTGTTCACGTCGAGGACGACAACGTCGATTTCCTGACCGACCTTGAGAATCTCGCTCGGGTGGCCGATGCGGCCCCAGCTCATGTCGGTGATGTGAAGGAGGCCGTCGAGGCCGTTGAGGTCAATGAACGCACCGAAGTCGGTGAGGTTCTTGACCGTGCCCTTGCGGATGTCGCCCGGCGTCATCTCGGAGAAGAGCTTGGCGCGGCGGTCAGCGCGTTCGGCCTCGATGAGTTCGCGGCGAGAGAGGACGATGTTGCGGCGGTCCTCGTTGATCTTGACGACCTTGAAGTCATACATGTTGCCGACCATCACCGCGACGTTCTTGGGCGGGATGATGTCAATCTGCGACGCGGGCAGGAACGCCTCGACGCCGATGTTGACGATGAGGCCACCCTTGACGACGGCCTTGACCTTTCCGGCGATGGTGCCGCCCTCCTGGCAGATGGTCTTGATGCGGTCCCAGTTCTTTTTGAACTCGGCCTGCTCGTGCGAGAGGATGACCATGCCCTCCTTGTCCTCGAGCTTCTCGATGAGGACATCAATCTCAGCCCCGACCTTGACGGCCTCGGGGTCGAGGAACTCGCCGCGGGAGACGACGCCCTCGGACTTGTAGCCGATGTCCACGAGGACTTCCTTGTTGCGGACTTCGAGGACGATGCCTTTGACAATTTCACCTGCGGCGAAGCGTTTGGAGCTCGCGCGCATGGCTTCTTCCATGGTTAACATACTTGCTGTGTGTGACTGCGGGAGACTAGGCGGGCGAAGGCCCGGCGAAGGCTCCATTGCCTACCGACCGGCGTTGCAGGGCAACGGAGGTTGAAGGTTAGGTTGCGTTGTTGACCGACGTTTCTCAGCCTCAATGAGCGCCGCACTCACGGCGTTCAGGCGGGGCGGACACTACCGTTCAGGCGGCGGCTGGCAAGGGGTATTTACTCCGATTTCCGCCCCTCTTGCTCGTAATCTTAATCGTGATCCAGATCCTTCTCCCGCCCCCGTTCCTGACCAGAGAGAGATTAAGATCACGATTAAGATTGGGGGCCGGAAACGGCGGCCGCCACAAAAACTCCTGTTGCGCTTCCTCCCGTCGCTCGTGTAGAAGCCCGCGCTATCGCATGGGCAAAGCTCTCATCATCGCGGAAAAGCCGTCGGTCGCGGGCGACATCGCCAAGGCGCTCGGCGGTTTCCAGAAAGACAAGTCAGGCGAGTTCTACGAAAGCTCCACGCACATCATCTCCTCTGCCGTCGGCCATCTGCTCGAGCTCGGCGTGCCGGAGGAGCACGACGTGAAGAAGGGCAAGTGGACCTTCAACCATCTGCCGCACATCCCGCCGCGCTTCGGGCTGAACCCCATCGAGAAGTCGGCGGACCGCTTGAAAGTCCTCCAGCGCCTCATCAAGCGCAAGGACGTGGACACGCTCATCAACGCCTGCGACGCCGGGCGCGAGGGCGAGCTGATCTTCCGCCGCATCGCCGAATATACCAAGGCCAGGCAGCCCATCCAGCGGCTCTGGCTCCAGTCCATGACCGCCGGCTCCATCCGCGACGGCTTCGCGCAGCTCCGCACGGACGCCTCAATGCGTCCGCTGGCCGATGCCGCTGAGAGCCGCGCCGAGGCCGACTGGCTCATCGGCATCAACGGCACGCGGGCGATGACCGCGTTCAACAACAAGACCGGCGGCTTCAACCTCACGACCGTCGGGCGCGTGCAGACGCCCACGCTCGCCATCGTGGTCGAACGCGAGGCGAAGATCCGCAAGTTCGTCGCGCGCGATTACTGGGAAGTCATCGGCACGTTCGCCGCGCAGGCCGGGCAATACGAAGGCCGCTGGTTCGATGAGAAATTTCAGAAGAGCACCGCGAAGGACGCCGACGCCGAACTGAAACAGGAGCGTCTCTGGACGAAGGAACAGGCCGACGCCCTGCGCGCGAAGTGCCTCGGCAAGCCCGGCGTCGTCACCGAGGAGAGCAAGCCCAGCACGCAGCTTTCGCCGGCGCTTTACGATCTCACCACGCTCCAGCGCGAGGCGAACGGCCGCTTCGGCTTCAGTGCAAAGAACACGCTCGGCCTCGCGCAGGCGCTTTACGAAAAGCACAAGGTGCTCACCTACCCGCGCACCGACGCGCGCGCGCTGCCGGAGGATTACCTCGGCACGGTGAAGAAAACGCTCGACTCGTTGCGCGACCTCGCCGGCTACAGCGTTCCCGCCGAAAAAATTCTCACGAACGACTGGGTGCGCCCGAACAGGCGCATCTTCAACAACGCGAAAATCTCCGACCACTTCGCGATCATCCCGACCGGCGTGCTGCCGAAAGGTCTCTCGGAGCCGGAGCAGAAACTCTACGACCTCGTCACGAAGCGATTTCTCGCCGTGTTTTTCCCGGCGGCGGAATATCTCGAAACCGTCCGCATCACGCGCGTCGAGAACGAGCCGTTCAAGAGCGTCGGCAAAGTTTTGGTCAAGGCCGGCTGGCTCGAAGTCTATGGCAAGGAGGCCGCCACCGGCGACGACGCGCCGAGCCTCGTGCCCGTGCAGCAGGGCGAGCAGGTGCAGACCAGCAGCGTCGAGGTCAAGGGCAGCCAGACCAAGCCCCCGCCGCGCTACACGGAAGCCACACTGCTCTCCGCGATGGAAGGCGCGGGCAAGCTCGTCGAGGACGATGAGCTGCGCGAGGCGATGAGCGAGCGCGGCCTTGGCACGCCGGCCACGCGCGCGGCGACCATCGAGGGTTTGATTTACGAGCAATACATCCACCGCAACCAGCGCGAGCTGGTGCCGAGCGCGAAGGCCTTCACGCTCATGGCGCTGCTCAACGGCCTGAGCATTCAGGAACTCACGAAGCCCGAGCTGACCGGCGACTGGGAGTTCAAGCTGCGGCAGATGCAACGCGGCCAGTTGCCGCGCGACCAGTTCATGGCCGAGATTCGCGCGCTCACCGAGCGCATCGTCGGCCAGACGAAGGCCTACGAGCACGACACGATTCCCGGCGACTTCGGCAAGCTCACCGTCCCGTGCCCGAAATGCGGCGGCGAAATCCACGAGAACTACAAAAAATTCCAGTGCCAGAAGTGCGACTGGAACATGTGGAAAACCATCCTCGGCCGCGCGTTCGAGATCGAGGAGGTCGAGACGCTCCTGCGCGAGAAGCAGGTCGGCCCGCTGCAAGGCTTCCGCAGCAAGCAGGGTTTCCCCTTCGCCGCCGTGATGAAGCTCTCGCCCGAGGGCGAGGCGAAGTTCGACTTCGGCAACGAGAACAAGGACGACGAAAACGCCGCGCCCGTGGACTTCACCGGCAAGACTCCGCTCGGCAAGTGCCCCAAGTGCCAGGGCAACGTCTTCGAGAACGGCATGAACTACGTCTGCGAGCACGCGACCGGCGCGGGCCGCAAGTGCGACTTCAAGACCGGCGCGATCATCCTCCAGCAGGCCATCGAGCCGGCGCAGATCGTGAAGCTGCTCGCCGAGGGCAAGACCGATTTGCTGAAAGGATTTGTGTCGAAGAAGACAGGGCGCAAGTTCGAGGCGTTCCTGAAATTCGACGGCGCGAAAGTCAGCTTCGAGTTCGCGCCGCGCGTGCGCAAGTTCCCCGCGAAAGGCGCGAAGGCCGATGCCACGCCCGCCGTGAAGCTCGACTTCACCGGCCAGGAGCCGCTCGGCAAATGCCCCAAGTGCAAGGGCAACGTCTTCGAAGGGCCGGAGAGCTACCTCTGCGAGCGCAGCCAGCTCGACGCGAAGAAATGCACCTTCAAGACCGGCAAGGTCGTGCTGCAGCAGCCTGTGGGCCGCGAGCAGGTGAAGAAGCTCCTCGCCACCGGCAAGACCGACTTGATGACGCAGTTCATCAGCAAGGCCGGCAAGCCCTTCCCCGCGCACCTCAAGCTCGCGGACAAGGGCAAGGTGGAGTTTGAGTTTCCCGAAAGGTAGTCAGCAAGTGGTGCGAACCAGTATGTGAAAACACCGTTGCGTCGTGCGAAAGGAACAGTATGGAAGACCTGACGCCCTTGATCGTCGCATTTGTGGGCCTCGTCGTGGGCGGCGGGGCACTGGCAATCATTGTTTACAGCGTTTCGCTTCAAAAGAAGGCGGTGGCCAAGCAGGCAGAGGCTATGAAGTCAGTGGACGAGAGTTCGGCGTTACAGAAGGAGAGCATGGAACTTTCGCGGGAGAGCAACCAGCTATTGAAGGAGATATTGAAGGCTCTGAAAGACAAGGGCCCGAGCTAGCAAGGCGGCGAGTTTCGGCGGATGCGGTAGATTCGCAACCTTCAGGTTGCGAATCGTATCATGGGATGTGCAGGCCGAATCCGATGACCACTGGCTGGCTGCCTCCCGGCGTTCGTCGTTCATTTGTCGCCGATTTTTTCGATTGGAAAACTGGACAAAGCGGGTTGCCCGCTGCAATTTCGCTGCATGAGCGATGAGATGAGCAACTTCACCCCGCGTGCGCAGCAGGTGCTCGCGCTCGCGCGGAAGGAAGCGGACCGGTTCAACCACAATTTTGTCGGCACGGAGCATTTGCTCCTCGGCCTCATCAAGCTCGGCCAGGGCGTCGCCGTGAACGTCCTTCAAAAGATGGGCCTGGACCTCGAGACCGTCCGCACGGAGGTCGAGAAGTTGTCCAACGCCGGCCCCGACCAGAAGCAGGTTGGCAACATCCCCTACACGCCGCGCGTGAAGAAGGTGCTCTCGCTCGCCTCGAAGGAGGCCAAGGCGCTCAACCACACTTACGTCGGCACCGAGCACATTCTGCTGGGCCTGCTGCGCGAGGGCGACGGCGTCGCGGCGAAGGTGCTCAAGGGGCTGGACATTGACATCGAGCAGGTGCGCCAGGAAATCCTCAAGGAGCTGGACCCGAATTTTCAGAACCAGGGCGAGGAGACCGCCGGCGGTGGCGAGGGCGAGAAGAAGGAAGGCGGCGAAAAGAAGGGCGAAAACAAGACGCCCGCGTTGAAGGCCTTTGGTCGCGACCTCACGGAAATCGCGCGCAAGGGCGAGATGGACCCGGTCATCGGGCGCAAGACGGAGATTGAGCGCGTCATTCAGATTCTTTGCCGCCGCACGAAGAACAACCCTGTTCTCCTTGGCGAGGCGGGCGTGGGCAAGACCGCCATTGTCGAGGGTCTCGCGCAGGAAGTCGTGAAGGGCAACGTCCCCGAAATCCTCCGCGACAAGCGCGTGATCGTGCTGGACCTTGCGCTGATGGTCGCGGGCACGAAGTATCGCGGCCAGTTCGAGGAGCGCATCAAGGCGGTGATGGACGAGATTCGGAAGAACAAGAACATCGTCCTTTTCATTGACGAGATGCACACCATCGTCGGCGCGGGCAGCGCCGAGGGCACGATGGATGCGAGCAACATCATCAAGCCCGCCCTCTCGCGCGGCGAGGTGCAGTGCATCGGCGCGACGACGCTCAACGAGTATCGCAAATACATCGAGAAGGACGGCGCGTTGGAACGCCGTTTCCAATCCGTGAAGGTCGAACCGCCGTCCATTGAGGACGCCATCGCAATCCTCAAGGGACTGCGCGCAAAATACGAGGAGCACCATCGCGCCGAGATCACCGACGCCGCCGTTGAAGCGTCCGTGAAGCTTTCCGACCGCTACATCACGGGCCGATTCCTGCCGGACAAGGCGATTGACGTGATGGACGAGGCCGGGTCGCGCGCACGCATTGGCGCGATGACGCGCCCACCGGACTTGAAGGATCAGGAAGCGGAGATTGAGGAACTCAAGAACCGCAAGGAACGCGCCATCAAGGAGCAGGACTTCGAGGGTGCGGCCTCGTATCGCGACAAGGAAAAGCAGGCGAAGGAAAAGCTCGAGGCCACATTGAAGACTTGGCGCGACGCGAAGGAGGAGAAGCGCGTCAAGGTGGACGAGGACGAAATCCTCCACATCGTTTCCAAGTGGACCGGCATTCCGCTCAAGCGGATGGAGAAGGACGAGACGCAGCGCCTGCTCGAAGTCGAGAAGGTGCTCGCCAAGGTCGTCATCGGCCAGACCGACGCCGTGCTCGCGATGGCGAAGGCGTTGCGCCGCTCGCGCGCGGACTTGAAGGATCCGAAGCGGCCCATCGGCACATTCGCACTGCTCGGCCCGACGGGCGTGGGCAAGACGCTGCTCGCCAAGACGCTGGCCGAGCAGATGTTCGGCGACGCGAAGAATCTCGTGCAGCTCGACATGAGCGAATACATGGAGAAGTTCACTGTGTCGCGGCTCGTCGGCTCGCCGCCGGGCTACGTCGGCTTCGAGGAGGGTGGCCAGCTCACCGAGCAGGTGCGCCGCAAGCCTTATTGCGTCGTGCTCTTCGACGAGATCGAGAAGGCGCATCCCGACGTGATGAACATGCTGCTCCAGATTCTGGAGGAGGGCAAACTCACCGACAACACGGGCCGGGTCGTGGATTTCCGCAACACCATCATCCTGCTCACGTCGAACGTCGGCTCCGAGATCATCAAGCGGAACACCACCATCGGCTTCGGCGCGGCGAAGGACGAGACGAGCTACGACAAGATGCGCGAGAAGATTCTCGACGAGGCGAAGAAGGCGTTCCGTCCCGAGTTCCTGAACCGCCTCGACGACGTCATCGTCTTCCGCCAGCTCACCAAGCCGGACCTCGTCACCATCCTCGGCCTCGAAGTCAGCAAGGTCATGGAGCGGCTCAAGCACAAGAACATCCAGATCGTCCTCGACGACAAGGCCACGGACTTCCTCGTGGAGAAGGGCTTCGACCCACAATACGGTGCGCGGCCAATGCGCCGCAGCGTCGAGAAGCACCTCGAAGACCCGCTCGCCGAAGAGTTGCTGCGCGGCAACTTGAGTCCCGGCGAGCCGGTGCAGGTTTCCGTTGCCGATGGCAAACTCACGTTCTCGCAGAGAGCCACCACCTCCACCGAGGGCGCGGTCACGGCGAGCTGACGGTTGCGTCAACTCTTCGACCGCGAACGCCATCCGGCCACCGGATGGCGTTCGCGTTTCGGAGCGCGGTCATCGGTCATTCGCTCCATGCCAATTTGAATTTGCGATGCAGTGAAGTCTCGCCAGCCCGTTTCCCGTCTGTTACCCACACTCGCGCGGCATGACCGATATTCCGGCAAAGGTGATCAGCAGCGTGTTGACCGGCCTCGGGCGCTTCAGCCTGATGGTGGCGGAGGTGGCGCGCTCGCTCTCGACGCAGCGTGTGTCGGGACGCGACCTGCTCAACCAGCTCTACTTCATCGGCGTGAAGTCGCAGACGGTGGTGCTCGTGACGGGGGCGTTCACCGGCATGGTGTTGTGCGCGCAGACTTACTTCCAGTTCCACAAGGTGAAGATGGACACCGCCACGCTCGCGGTCGTGAGCGTCTCCATGTGCGGCGAACTCGGGCCGGTGCTGACCGCGCTCATGGTCGCCGGCCGCGTGGGGGCCTCGATGGCGGCGGAGTTGGGCACGATGCGCGTGACCGAGCAGATTGACGCGCTGCGCACGCTGGCGACGCATCCGATTGACTACCTTGTGGTGCCGCGCGTGCTGGCGACGATGATCGCGGTGCCGCTGCTCACGGCGGAGAGCATCACCATCGGCATCCTTGCGGCATATCTCGTCGGCGTCCACCTGCTGCAGATTGATCCCGGCTATTCCATCGTGAACATGCAGCGCTTCACCGACCACCGCGATGTGCTGATGGGCTTCATCAAGTCCTTCATCTTCGGTGGCATCATTGCGACCACGGGCTGCTACAAGGGCATGCACTGCGGTCAGGGCGCGGAGGGCGTCGGCCACGCGACAACCGAGGCGGTGGTCTATGCGTCCATTGCCATCCTGATGTCGAACTTCTTTCTCACGTTGCTGCTCACGCGGCTGTTGCTGCTGATATGATTGAGGTCCGCCAACTTCGCAAACGCTTCCGCGACCAGCAGGTGCTGGACGGTGTGGACTTGACCATCGAGAACGGCGAGTCGCTCGTCATCATCGGGCGCAGCGGCGGCGGCAAGAGCGTGCTGTTGAAACACATCGTCGGCCTCACGCACCCGGACTCCGGCGAAGTGCTCGTGGACGGGCAGGACATCTCGCGCTTGAGCGAGCGCGAGCTGCTCGCGGTGCGGCGGAAATTCGGGATGCTGTTCCAAAGCGCCGCGCTGTTCGACTCGCTGACCGTCGAGGAAAACATTGCCTTCGTCCTCGCCCGTGAGCGCAATCACACGCCGGAGGAAATCGCCCGGCGGGTCGCCGAGGCGTTGGAGATGGTCGAATTGCCCGGCACGCAGAAGAAGAAGCCCGCCGAGTTGTCCGGCGGGATGAGGAAACGCGTCGGCCTTGCGCGAGCCATCATCTACCGGCCCGAAGTCATCTTCTACGACGAGCCGACCACGGGCCTCGATCCCGTCGTGTCCGACAGCATTGACAAGCTCATTGTCCGCGTATGCGACCAGCTCAAGGTCACGTCCATCGTCATCACGCACGACATGAGGAGTATGCAGGCCGTGGGCCGGCGCGTGGCAATGCTGCACCAGGGCCGCATCTACACCAGCGGATCACCGCCGGAGATGATGGCCGCGACCGACCCGGTGGTGAGCCGCTTTGTGCGGGGAATTTCAGACGAAAAAGAGCGCACGTTTTGATATGAGCCAGTCACGCATTGAATGGAAAGTGGGCGGGTTTGTCACCATCGGCCTTGTGCTGCTGGCGGTGCTCGTCCTGAACTTCTCGAAGGGCCTCTCGCTGCTCAAGCCGAGCTACCTCGTGCGCCTGAAGACAACCAACGTCGGCGGCATCAAGGAGAAGGCCGCCGTGCTGCTGGCAGGCGTCACTGTCGGCAACGTCAGCCACGTCGAGCTGGCTGAAAACAGCAAGTCGGTGGTGATTTTTCTCCGCATCCACTCGAAATACGACATCCCCGGCGACGCCCTTTTCAACATCGAGGCGCAGGGCTTTCTCGGCGACCAGTTCGTCTCCATCGCGCCGACGCAGAACGCGTTGCCGCCGCTGCCCAAGGACGGCTCCGCGCAGCGCGAGTGCCGCGCGCCGTTCAACATTCAGGACGCCGCGCGCGACGCGCTCGGGCTGATCCAGCGGCTCGACAAGGCGGCGGAGAAGATTGACCTCGCCGTGGAGCGCGTGAACAAGACCGTGTTGTCCGAGCAGACGCTGACCAACTTCGCGGTGATGGTGTCGAACTTCCGCGTGCTGGCCGAGGAGAGCCGCGCCGTCACCGACCGGGCCGTCGCGCTGGAGAACAAGGCCGTCGGCACGCTCGACCGCGTGGAGGTGCTGCTGGCCACGAACACCGCCCCGATCCAGACGGCGGTGAGCAATGTGTTGCGGTTCTCCGAACAGCTCAATAAGGTGGGCGCAGATCTTCAAGACACCGTGGGAAGCAATCGTTCAACCGTCCAGGCCGCCTTGCGCAACTTGGAAACCGCCTCCGGGCAGGTGACAAACCTGCTCGGCGACGTGCAGTCGGGCCGGGGACTGGTTGGCACTCTGCTCAAGGACGAGGCGCTGGCGCAAAACTTTAAGCATCTTGCCACCGACCTGCCCGCCATCAGCGGACAGATCGGGGGCGCGGTGTCGAACATCAACGCGCTCTCGGCGGACGCGCACTTGGTGATGACCAACCTGAACAGCTTCCTCGGCGACGGCCGGCTCGTGGCCAGCGGCGGCGCGCAGCTTATGAGCAATCTCAACACTTACGGCTTGTTCTATCATGTGTTCTACCGGCCCAAGCCGCCCAAGCCCACGAACAGCGTGCCCGTCGAGCCGCTCCTCACGCCGCGCATGAAATCGCTCATGCACTGAGTCACCTGCCACACGCCACCTTTTTCCATCATGTCGCTCTGGGCCGTCCGCATCGCCTTCCTGATCCTCTGCACGCTCGGCGGCTTCGCCGTGAGCCAGGTGCGGCCCGAGTGGCTCCTGGCGGGCCGGTTCTGGACGCTCATCGGCTTCGGCTTTGGCGGCATCCTCATCGCGCTGGACGAGATGCTGAAGGGGTTTTCGCTCCGCGCCTTCTCGGCGGCGACGTTCGGGCTGATCCTCGGCTTCGCCGTGGGCTGGATGTTCGACAACTCCGGCCTCTTCATCGGCATGGACAAGGACGACGAGGTCACGCGCGGGCTGGTGCGGATGGGGCTGTTCATCTGTTTCGGCTACATCGGCATGATCATGGCGATGCGCAGCAACAAGGAGGACTTTTCCCTCATCATCCCCTACGTGCGTTTCGCCCGCGAGAACAAGCCCGACAATCTTCTTCTGCTCGACACCAGCGTCATCATTGACGGGCGCATCGCCGACCTGATTGACGCGCGCTTCCTCGAAGGCATCGTCGTCGTGCCGCGCTTCATTCTGAAGGAGCTCCAGCTCATCGCCGACTCCGCCGACCCGCTCCGCCGCGCGCGTGGCCGGCGCGGACTGGACATGCTCGCCCGGCTCCAGCGCAACCAGCACAACGAGGTGAAAATCCACGACGCCGAGGTTGCCGAGGAAAAAGAGACTGACGCCAAGCTCATCCGGCTCGCCAAATCCCTCAGCGCCTGCCTTTACACCAACGACCACAACCTTGGCAAAGTCGCCGAGTTGCAGTCCGTCAAACACGTCAATCTGAACGAACTCGCCGCCGCCTTGAAACCGGTGATTCTGCCCGGCGAGACCTTCGCCTTGAAAATCGTCCGCGAGGGCAAGGACAAGGGCCAGGGTGTCGGCTACCTCAGCGACGGCACGCTCGTCGTGGTCAACAACGCGCAGAAGTTCATTGGCCACCAAATCGAAGTGCAGGTCATCAGCCTGCTCCAGAGTTCCACCGGGACGATGGTCTTCGCCGACCCGAAGGCTGTGCCCGGCCACGCCAACGGCCACGCCGCCTGAATCATGGAACTCGTCACCGTCTTCACTGCCTTCAACTCAGCCGAGGCACAGCTCGTCCGCTCGCGGCTGGAGGCCGCCGGCTTTCACGCCATCGTCACAGACGAGCTTTCCGCGTTGAGCATTGATGGCTACGCCCTCGCCGCCGGTGGCATCAAGGTGCAGGTGCCGGACGTGGACGCCGAGGCGGCGCTGGAGCTGGTGCGCGATGACGGAACCGGAGCGTGAAGGCGACGCAGGTCCGGGTCGGGAGATGAGTTCCGTTGGACCCGCGTGCCGGTGCGGGTCAGTTCTGCCGGACGATCTGGAGTGAGCCGAGGTCGAACCACGCCCGGCCCCGCTCGGCGCGCAGTTCACAGACGAGGATGACTTCCGTCTCGCCCGCCGGCACGTCGAACTCGAAGGAAACTTTCTTCCAGTCGCTGTCACCACTGAGCTGATTCGGGCGCGAGGAGCCGGAGATGCGCAGGCCCGCGCCCTCGCCGGTCGGCTCCTTCAGTGGCACGACACCCTTGGTCGCGAGCTTGCCCTCGAAGCGATATTTCCCCGCGTTCAGCAGCACATGCGAGCGCCACGAGGCGACGACGCGGTCGGGCTTTTCGAGGTTGATCTCCAGCGACTTCACACCGGCGCGGTCGGCGGCGTCGGACATTTTTGGTTCACCGGCATCGGTCTGAGGCTCCCATTTGGCGAGCTTGAAAACGCCATTGCCATCAGGCTTCACCGGCTTCATCGGCTGCAACCCAAGCTGCTTCTGGATGCCGGCGATGCGCGCCAGCACGCGGTTCTGCATGTCGCGCGTGGTGTTGTCGAAGTTCCTGGCAGCACCCTCGCTCATCTCGGCGAGGACGGGCCGGACGCGCGCGTGGACCTTTGCGATTTCGTTGGTGAGGAACTCGGCGGTGAAGCAGTTGGTGAAGATGGTGCCGACTCGGTCGCGATATTGCAGCTTCGTCTGCGGAAGTTGCCAAAGTCCGGCGGTGACGAGGCCGCCCATGCTGTCGAAGATGGGGAAATTGGGATCACCGAATACTTGGTCCATGCCGGATGGGAGAATGAAGACCTGCGTGGATCCCGCAGGGGTGAGGAGCCGGTAGTTGTTGCGGTTGCGGGCGTAGCCGTCCCAGTGGGCAATCATCATTTCAACCGCCACGAGTGAAAGGAAGTTGTCCACGGCGAGCGTCTGGTTGAGGCGCTCGGCGCGTTTGGCGAGGTCCGGCTCGCGCGCGGCGGCAACCAGGGCCTTGAGGTCCGCCTGATCGTTGGTGCCCTGGCCGATCTTGCGGTCCTTCTTCTGGTCAATGTCCGCGCAGAAACCGCCGTCGTAGAACGTGCCTTTCTTGCTGCCGAAATGTTGCTTCATGAACTGCGTGTCAAAACCCTCCTTGAGCACGTAGAAGCCGAGGTCGCGGCCGTTGAGCCAGACGCGGGCGTGCGAGACGCGCGTGGTCGGGACGCCGGCGGCGTTGAACAACAAGGAGGAGAGATACTCGTGCATGTAGCCGCCGTCCTGCACGGAGTTGTTCAAGTGCAGCTTGTCGAGGCCGTGAAATTTTTGTTTCTCGCGGAACTTGTCGAAGTTGAGCGTGAGCGCCGGGCGGTCGCCAATGGGCCGGAAGCTGCCCGCCGCGCCCTTGAGGTGGACGCCGACCTCGCTGAAGATGAACTCGTCGCCCTCGCGGACGGTGCAGCGGACGAAGGAGCGGTTGTCCTTGTTGAGTTTCGCCATCTCCACCGCGTTAATCTCGATGCGCAACTTGGGAATATGGCCCTCGCGGAAGAAGACCTGGTCGGCGTCGTCCGGGCTGACGGCGCGCGCGCAGGAGACGATGAACAACGCGAGCGCCCCGGCCAGAAGCCGAAGAGTCAGGCGTCGAGTTTGGCCGTGACGTGGCGTGAACATCTGCGTTTCGACTGCGCGTCGGGCGGAGTCGTTCGAGAGTATTGCCGAAAAACTTCGCAGCGCAAGTGTCCGGCTGAGTTCGGGCGCTGGAAGGCCGCGTGCAGAAAGTTTCGGGCGGCAGTTGGCAACCAGGACCGGCTGTGCGATAAGACTCGGCGTTGGCCTTGACAGAAAAGCCATGATGAAGACTTTGCTCGCCCTTTTCGCGGTGCTGGCCCTTGCCTGCTTTACCGGGTGCGACGCGCAGCCCAAGTCCGCGCCCAGCCACGGTGGCCATCATCACGAGCCGCCGCACGGCGGGACGGCGATTGACCTTGGCGACGAGGAGGCGCACCTGGAGTTCGTCCTCGACGCGGCGGCGGGCAAGCTCACCTGCTACGTGCTCAAGCCCCACATGAGCGGCTTTCAGCGCATCACGCAGGAGTCGCTCGAACTGGCCGCGACCGTCGGTGGCAGGACGGAGACGCTCACACTCAAGGCCGTCGCCAACGCCGCCACCGGCGAGAAGGTCGGCGACACCTCGCAGTTCGAGGCGCAGGCGGACTGGCTTAAGACTGCGAAGAGTTTCGACGCCGAAGTGAAGAGCGCGGTCGTGCTCGGCAAAACCTTCACCGCGACGAAATTTAACTTTCCGAAGGGCAACGAGCCGGAATCCGTCAATAAGTGAGTCATCTATGAAACACGTTCTCCATTTCGCTGCGTTCGCCGTCGCCGGTTGCCTCCTCGCCACCGCCGCCGAGCCGGCCAAGAAAGAAGTCCGCGGCGCGCCCATCCAAAAGCTTGCGCCGGTCGCGCCAGCCAACGCGACGCCTGCGACTCCCGATGCCAAGGCCGCGTCCGCCGCGCCGGGGGGCGTGCAGAAGGACGGCGAGTTCCTCATCGTGGGCTTCGACCGGCTCGCGGGCTTCAATTACGACATCCCCGATGAACTCCCGGCGACGACAAACACGACCGTCAAACCCGTCGCCCCGCCGAAGGAGCAAATCCCCGCCGCCGTGAAAGCCTTCGACAAGCAGCGCGTGGTGCTCAAGGGCTTTATGCTCCCATTGAAAGTCGAGGGCGGCCTCATCACCGAGCTGCTCATCATGCGCGACCAGTCCATGTGCTGCTACGGCAGCGTGCCGAAGATCAACGAGTGGGTGAGCGTGAAGATGACCGGCAAAGGCGTGAAGCCCATCATGGACCAGGCCGTGACGCTTTACGGCAAGCTGCATGTCGGCGAGATCCGCGAGAATGGCTACCTCGTCGGCATCTACCAGATGGACGGCGAGCGCCTGGCCGGACCGCTGGATTTGTGACTGCCGCAGCGGGGCAGTTTCGCTCACGCGAGGCGTTCGCCGGCTGGCGATTGAAGGTTGAAAGCGCCGCGTTGCTTCCCTAGCCTCGCCTTCCAGTCGAGCCTGCGGGCCGGCTGAAACTCAAACCTTCACAACGATGAAACTCCAACTCACACGCCGTCATGTCATCGCCGCGATGGCCCTTTCCATCGGCTTGTTTCTGATCGCTTGCAAAAAGTCGGACGATGCTGGCAAGGGCGGCGACACCGGCAAAGTTGCCGCAGGTGATGTGATCAAGGTCGGCGAGTTCGCCTCGCTCACCGGCAAGGAAGCGACATTCGGCCAGTCGTCACACAAAGGCACGCTGCTGGCCATCGAGGAGATCAACGCCGCCGGTGGCGTGCTGGGCAAGAAGTTCGAGTTGATCACCGAGGACACGCAGTCCAAGCAGGGCGAGTCCGCCAGCGTCGTGCGCAAGCTCGTCTCGCGCGACAAATGCATCGCCATCCTCGGCGAGGTCGCCTCGGGCCGCTCGCTCGAAGCCGCGCCCATCTGCCAGAATGCCAAGGTGCCGATGATTTCGCCCAGTTCGACCAACCCGAAAGTCACCGAGGTCGGCGACTTCATCTTCCGCGTCTGCTTCGAGGACAAATTCCAAGGCTCGACGGTTCTCGCCAAATTTGCGGCGAACAGCCTGAAAACCAAGCGGGTCGCGCTTATTATTGACGCGGCCGCTCCCTATAGCGTCGGTCTTGCAACTTTCTTCAAGGAAGGCTTTCTCGCCTCCGGTGGCACCATCGCCATCGAACAAAAATTCAGCAGCGGCGACAAGGACTTCAAAGCCCAGCTCACGGCCATCAAGGCCGCAAACCCCGAGGCCATCTTCGTGCCCAGCTACTACACCGAGGCCGGACTCATCGCGCAGCAGGCGCTGCAGCTCGGCATCAATCTACCGATCTTCGGCGGCGACGGCTGGGAAGCGCCGGAGCTTGTTCAAATCGGCGGCAAGGCGATGGACGGGACGTTCTACTCCACGCACTACTCGCCCGAAGACAAGGCCGAGATGGTCCAGACCTTCGTGAAGAAGTTCAAAGCCCGCTGGAACGGCGAAGTCCCCGATGCGATGGCCGCGCTTGGTTATGATTCCGCGCTTGTGCTCGCCGACGCCATCAAGCGTGCCGGCGGCACCGACGGCCAGAAGCTCCGCGACGCACTCGCCGCGACGAAGGACTTCGTCGGCGTCACCGGCAAGACCACGCTCGACGCCAAGCGCAACGCCACCAAGCCCGCCGTCATCATCGAGGTGAAGGACGGGAAGTTTGTGTATAAGGAGACGGTGAATCCGTGAGGGGCGAGTTGATAGCGTGGGAGTTGATGGTTGATAGAAGTCCTCGCCAGTCCGTGTGTCATGTTTAACTTCGAGAAACTGGATGTCTGGCAGCGCGCCAATGAGTTGGCCGATTTGGTTTACCGTGTGACGCGGAAGTTCCCCGATGACGAGCGGTTCGGTCTGACCAACCAGATGCGGCGTGCAGCCGTGTCCGTCTCTTCCAACATCGCGGAGGGCAGCGCTCGTTCCTCCCGTTCAGACAACGCTCGTTTCCTCGAAATCGCTACTGGCTCCCTGTTTGAAGTGGTGGCCCAGAGCTTCATCAGCCGCCGACAAGGCTTCCTGAGCGAGCCCGATTTCACAACGCTCTACACCAGCGCGGACGAACTCGGTCGGATGCTCAGCGGCCTCCGCCGTTCCCTGCTCGAATCCGCGCGCCAGAGGTGAGCGGCCCGTCTATCAACTATCAACTCACCGTCTATCAACGAGCTTCTCCAACAACTCATTAACGGCCTCTCGCTCGGCGCGATCTACGCGCTCATCGCGCTGGGTTACACGATGGTCTATGGCGTCCTGCGCTTCATCAACTTCGCGCACTCGGATGTCTTCATGGTCGGAGCGTTTGCGGGCTTTTACATCGGGCGCGGGATGCCGAAAGAGTCCTTCGGCACCGGCTTTGCGGCGCTCGCCGGAGCGATGGCTGTGTGTGCGTTGTTGGGCGTGACCATTGAGCGGCTGGCCTACCGACCGCTGCGCAACCGCTCCAAGCTCACCGTGCTCATCACCGCCATCGGCGTGTCACTGCTGCTGGAGAACCTCGGGCAATTCGTCTTCAGCGCCGCCCCGAAGGCTTTTCCCACGCTGTTCCCCGTCCACACGTTCAAGCTCGTCGGCCTCGTCATCGGGTCGAACCAAATTGTCGTCCTCGTCGTGGCGCTCGCGCTGCTGGGCGCGCTGCAATACATCGTGCTGCGCACCAAGGTCGGCACCGCGATGCGCGCGGTGTCCTTCAACCCGCAGGCCGCGTCGCTCGTGGGCATCAACAACGACCGCATCATCTCCTTCACCTTCGCGCTCGGCTCGGCGCTCGCGGCGGCGGGCGGCATCCTCTACTCGCTGAACTACCAGGCCATTGACCCGCTCATGGGCGTGCTGCCGGGGTTGAAGGCGTTCGTCGCGGCGGTGCTCGGCGGCATCGGCAACATCCCGGGCGCGGCGCTGGGCGGCCTCCTGCTCGGCGTGGTCGAGACCTTCGTCAACGGCAGCCGCTTCAGCACGTTCACCGACGCGATTGCCTTCGCGATCCTGATTGCGATCCTGCTCTTCCGCCCGGCGGGCTTGCTGGGCAAGATGCAGGTCGAAAAAGTTTAACCACGGATGAAACACGGATTGAACACAGATACGAATCAGGAAGGCAGGAACGCAGGAACGGGATCCTGTTCCTCGCTTGCTTCACCGTTCCTGCCTTCCTGCCTTCCTGATAATTCATCTTTCCCCCTTCCGTGTTTCGTCTGTGTTCCATCTGTGGCTAAAGAACAATGATTCCCAAGTCACAAATCGTCCTCCTCTCCGCCATCGCCGTGGCCGGGCTGGTCAGCGCCTGCTCATCGCGGCTCGACCCCTACTTCGCCCTCATCATCTCGAACATCGGCATCAACGTCATCCTCGCCGTCAGCCTGAATCTCATCAACGGCTACACCGGCCAGTTCTCGCTCGGGCACGCGGGCTTCATGGCCGTGGGCGCTTACACGGCGGCGGCCATCACCATGTTCGGCGCGCCGAAGTTCGCGCCCGGCCTCACTCAGGGTGCTGGCGTCCACGCGCTCTTCCCCCTCGCGCTGCTCGGCGGCGGGCTGGCGGCGGCGGTGGCGGGCGTGCTCGTCGGCGCGCCGTCGCTGCGACTCAAGGGAGACTACCTCGCCATCGTCACGCTGGGCTTCGGTGAAATCATCCGCGTCCTCTTCCGCAACGTGGACTCGCTCGGCGGCGCGCTGGGCCTGAACGGCATTCCTGCCTACACGAATTTGTTTTGGGTTTACGCCTTCGCCGCGCTGACGGTCTATGTCGTCGTCAGCCTGGTGAACTCGACCTACGGGCGCGGCTTCCTCGCCGTGCATGACGACGAGATCGCCGCCGAGGCGATGGGCATCAACACCACGCGCTACAAGATCACCGCGTTCGTCGTGGGCGCGTTCTTCGCCGGCGTGGCGGGCGGCTTGTATGGCCACTCGATCCAGACCATCGCGCCGACGGGCTTCGACTTCATGCGCTCCATCGAGATCGTCGTCATGGTCATCCTTGGCGGGATGGGTAACACCACCGGCGTCATCATCGCCGCCGTGCTGTTGACCCTGCTGCCTGAAGGCCTGCGAATGGTCGCGGACGTGAATGTTCGCCTGCCCCTCGCCGCGCCGTTCAACGATCTCAAGTGGATCCGGGACACGCGGATGATCATTTACTCGCTGCTGGTCATCGTGTTGATGCTGGCGCGGCCGCAAGGTTTGTTCAACTGGACCAACCGCAGCGCCACCAAGCCAAAGATCTGAGCTGCGTCATGTCCGCCACCACGACCAACGCCCCGCTGCTCGATGTGCGCGCTTGCACGATCCGTTTCGGTGGCCTGACGGCGGTCAATGGGTTCGACCTCCAGATTCAGCCCGACCAGCTCTTCGGCCTCATCGGACCGAACGGCGCAGGCAAGACCACCGTGTTCAACCTCATCACCGGCGTCTATGAGCCGACCGACGGCACCATTGCGTTCGGTGGCCACGGCATCCACGGCCTCGCACCTTACGAGATCACCGAGCATGGCATTGCCCGGACGTTTCAAAACATCCGGCTCTTTCCGTCGCTCTCGGTCTTCGACAACGTGCGCGTCGCGTTCCATCTGCACGTCGTGAGCGGCGTGGTGCATTCGCTCACGCGCGGGCCGGTCTTCCGCAACGAGGAGAAGGAAATCACCACGCAGGTCATGGAAATGCTTGACATTTTCAAGCTCGGCAAATTCGCCGACGCGCCCGCCAAGAGCCTGCCCTACGGCGACCAGCGGCGGCTCGAAATCGTCCGTGCCCTTGCCACGCGCCCGAAGCTGCTCTTGCTCGACGAACCCGCCGCCGGCATGAACGCGACTGAAAAGGCCGACCTGATGCAGCTCATCCGTTTCGTCAAGGACAAGTATCGCCTCGCCGTCCTGCTCGTGGAGCACGATATGCAGGTCGTCATGGGCATCTGCGAGCGCATCGCTGTGCTGGACTACGGCGTGAAGATCGCGGAAGGGACTCCGGCGGAAGTGCGGAAGAACCCGAAGGTGATCGAGGCTTACCTCGGCGAAGAAACTTTGGCCACAGATTGAACACAGATGAAACACAGACGGGAAACTAATTAGGAAGGTATGAACCGAGAGGCCCACACCGGCGCGCTTCCATTCCTGACTTCCTGCTTTCCTGATTCGAATCCGTCATTCCCCATCTGTGTTTCATCTGTGTTCAATCTGTGGCTAGAAACCCATGCTTGAAGTAAGAAACTTGTCGGTCAGCTACGGTGCCATCGCCGCGCTCCACGGCGTTTCGTTGTCCGTGAAGCAGGGCGACATCGTCACACTCATCGGCGGCAACGGCGCGGGGAAGACCACGACCTTGCGCGCGATCTCCGGCTTGCAGCGCGCGCTGGCAGGCGAAGTGATCTACGACGGACGAAACATCACGAGCCTGCCCGCGCATGAAATCGTGAAGCTCGGCCTCGCGCACGTTCCCGAGGGCCGCATGGTCTTCGCGAACCTCACCGTGCTGGAGAACCTTCAGATGGGCGCGTATCTCCGCAGCGACAAGCCGGGCATCGCGACGGACATGGCTTACGTCTTCAACGTCTTCCCGCGCCTCAAGGAGCGCGAGCGGCAGGTGGCCGGCACGCTCTCCGGCGGCGAGCAGCAGATGCTGGCCATCGGCCGGGCGCTGATGAGCAAGCCGAAGTTTCTCATGCTGGACGAACCATCGCTCGGCATCGCGCCGTTGCTGGTGAAAACGATTTTCGAGAAGATCGTGGAGATCAACAAACAGCAGGGCATCACCGTCCTGCTCGTCGAGCAGAATGCCAATCTCGCCCTCGAAGTCTCGCGCTTCGGCTACGTGCTGGAGACCGGCCGCATCATCCTGCAGGACGAGTCTGTGAAGCTGCGCACGAATCCGCAGGTGAAGAGAGCGTATCTCGGCGGGTGAAGCGATGATCGGGCGCGTCTGTCCTCAGCGCGCCGTGAGACCGTTCAGACTCCCCAACGGCGCGCCGGGACAGACGCGCCCCACCGCTGCCTACAGCATTTTCCTGAGCGCATCAGCAGCCTGCCGGTTTGCTTGTAGGGGAAAAATCTGATTCAGTCTGCACAGTGTCTCTCTCAAAGCAGTGGCAATTCCGTTGGTCTCTCGCGCTGGTCTGGTTCGCGTTCGGGACGCTCGCCCACGCGCAGAGCATCACGAGCTTCTCGCCGACCAGTGGCGCGCCGGGAACCACGGTTACCATCAATGGCAGCGGATTGAGTTCGGCAACGCAGGTTAAATTCGGGAACTCCACTGCGGTTGCTCCGATAGTTCTCTCCGCCTTCCAAATCCAAGCTGCGGTTCCCGCTGATGGGTTAACTGGTGTCATCAGCGTGACTGCCGGAGCCACCGCGTCGAGTGTGGCGATTTTCACCGTCGCACCGCGCGTGGACAGCTTTAGTCCGGCCATCGGCAACATCGGTGCCTCGATCCAAATCAACGGCGCGAACTTCAACACCACCGCCGGCCAGACCGCCGTGCGTTTTGGCGGTGTCGCGGCCACGACGGTCAACGTCACGGCTCCCAACCTGCTCTTCGCCACGGTGCCTTCCGGTGCGGTCACCGGGCCGGTTACCGTGTCCACGTCCGCCGGCACGAACGTCACCACGACGAACTTCGTCGTCTCCGGCACGGCGGTCATCACGGGCTTCACGCCGAGCATCGGGGCGACCGGGTCGGTCGTCGTCATCTCCGGTGGCGACTTCACGGGCGCGACGGCCGTGAAGTTCAACGGCACCAATGCCGCGACCTTCACCGTCGTCGCCGCATCACAGATTTCCGCCACGGTTCAAGGCACAGCCACCACCGGCCCCATCTCCATCACGACACCCAATGGCACCGTCACGAGCAGCAGCAACTTCGTCGTGAGCGGGTTGACCCCCATCGTCACCGGCTTCTCGCCCATCGGGGGCAAGGCCGGCGACCCCGTCGTCATCACCGGCATCAACTTCACCACCGCGACGAATGTCCTCTTCAACGGCGTCACGGCTGTCGCGTTCGTCACTTCGGACACACAAATCTCCGCGACCGTCCCGACGGGCGCGACCACCGGCCCCCTCCGCGTCATCAACCCCGCCGGCACGAACACCACCGGCAGCAACTTCATCGTCGGCCCGTTCGTCACCGGCTTCAGCCCGACATCGGCGCAGGTCGGTTCGCAAGTCGTCGTGGACGGCTTGAACTTCCTCGACGTGACCAATGTGGCCTTCACCTCGGCGGCCGGCGGGTTCACCAACGCGTCGGCACTCTCCATCGTCGCTTCCACGCAGCTCCGCGCGACCGTGCCGGTCGGTGCCACGAACGGCCCCATCCGCGTCACCTCGCCGAGCGGCACGAACGTGACCTCCAGCAACCTCACCGTCTTCGTGCTCGCGCCGGTCATCAACAGCTTCACTCCGACCAACGGCCTGCCCAACTCGACCGTGACCATCACCGGCGCGAACTTCCTGGGCGCGACCGATGTGAGCTTCAATGGCATCGCCGCGACGACCTTCAACGTCTCGGCGGACTCTCAGATCAACGCGACCGTCCCCGCCACGGCGAGCACCGGGCCGATCTCCGTCAGCACGCCGGGCGGGAGCGTGACCAGCAGCGTGCCCTTCTACCTGCCGCCCCGGCTCACCAGCTTCACGCCGGCCACGGGCACCGTCGGCACCTCGGTGACGCTGGCCGGCACGAACTTCACCGGCGTCAGCTCGGTCACGTTTGCCGGAGCCAATTCCACCACCATCGTCGCACCGGTCACGAGCCTGAGCGCCCAGCAGATGACCGTCCTCGTGCCGACCAACGCCATCTCCGGCCTCCTCACCGTGACCACGCCCGGCGGCGTCATCGCCAGCGCGGGGAACTTCACCGTCACGCCGCGCGTTGACTCCTTCAGCCCGCTGCTTGGCCCGGTGGGAACCACCGTGACCGTGCGCGGCTACAGCTTCACCAACGCGACCTTCGTCCGTTTCAACGGCGTCAACGCAGGTTTCTCCTCCGTGACCGACACCCAGCTCGTCGCAGTCGTGCCGCCGGGTGCCAGCACCGGGCCGCTCACCGTGGTCACGCCCGACGGCAGCGGGGCGGGATCGGTCAACTACACCGTCACCACCAGCCCCGACCTCGCCGTGATCCAGACGAACTCGCCGACCATCGTCTCCTTCGGCTCCAACGTCACCATCACCGTGACCGTCACGAACAGCCGCGCCTCCATCGCCAGCGGCGTCACGCTCACGGACACGCTGCCCACCGGCCACACCTTCGTCTCGGCGACGAGCAGCCAGGGCACCCCCACGTTCGCGAATGGCATCGTGACCTGTCCCATCGGCGCGGTGACAAACGGATTCGCGGTCACCGTGACCATCGTCACGACCGCCGCCGTCAACGGGCTGGCGGAGAACCGCGCCAGCCTCACGCTGGCCGAGACCGACTTCAATCCCGGCGACAACTCTGGCTCCCTCTACATCCCGGTGGTGACGGACGCGGAGCGCACGCTGTCCTTTGACTTCACCGCCGGCTCGCCGCAGTTCGTGCTGCACTGGCCCGTGGGCGCGGGGAACTTCAAGCTGGAGTTCAACACCAACCTCGTCTCAGTGGGCAACGTCTGGACGGTCGTGCCGCAACCCGTGGTGCTGGTGACGAACAACGCGGTGCTGTTCAACTACGTGACGAACGACACCACGCCACCGAGGAAGTTCTACCGCCTGCGCGCGCCGTGAGCCGGAGGCGGCCACGGGCCGCGCCGATGGCAACCGCGACGCCCCCGCCGGGTTCGCTGCAGCGCATGGTTAGGCCGCGTTGTGTAAATCTTACTGACTAATGCGCTCATAGATGACAAGCCGCTGACCGACTCTGAGACGCCGCAAATAAATCGAATCGCCACTGTCGTAACCGTTGAGTGTCGCAAGCTCGTCGGCACTCAAATGAAACCGCTCTGAAATCTTGGACAGCGTATCTGCTGCCTGAACAATGTAAATCCTCACCTCGTAAATCGAACCAAATGCAGTATCCGTGGGGACAGAATGGGCGAGGGCAAGACGTCGCTCGGCTGGAGTCGTGGGATGCGATGATGACCGCTGGGTGGAACAACCAGCAACCAACAATGCCGCAACAAGTAATGTCCAAATGGCGTGACGCATACGGAGCGGCCTAACGACCCAAGCTCAGCGACCCGGCGCACGGGAGGCGACGATGGCAACCGCGACGCCCCCGCCGGGTTCGCTGCAGCGCATGGTTAGCCTTTCCCAAGGTTTGGATTGATCGGCAGGCTGAAGTCATTGAGCTCACGCTATCACAATCTTCCCAGCCAGAATGTGTGCAAACGGAACCAATCCCGCTTTCTGTAATGTTTTTCTCGAAGCAACATTGTTCGGATCGCACCGGGCTGCCGGGATTCCTCCCATCTCGTAAGCGAGTCGTTTCAGCTCCTGCACAATGTAAGCGCCCAGGCCACGCCGACGATGCTCCTCATGGATGTGCATGGAGATATCGCAATACGGATGATTGTAGTGAAACAGGAGGGATCCGCCGCCCGCCGGTTTTGAGTTCAATTCCAGTTGCCACACGCTCTGACCTGCACGTTCCTGAAAACAGCACCGGGATTCTTTCTCCGACGTCACACGTTTCAGCGCGGCCCCCTGGACCACCAAAGACGTCGTCAACTCATCACGGAAGACGATACTCTCGCTCGCAAGATCGGAACCGTAGGTGTGCAGCATCACGGCCAGCAGTTTATTGCTCGTCTGCACTTCAAAAAAGCAGGCACCGCTTGCTGCGACAAATGCTTCGAAAAAATCAAACGCCCGCCCGCGCGCTTCGGGTAATAGGTAGAATTCGAAAACTGTTGGTTTGTCCTTCCACGGTCCGGCAATGGCAACGGAACCAAAGCCGAAGTCGGAACCGTCTGCCTGAAGAAGATATGACCGCGTCCAGCCCTTGCGCGCGTGAATCGAATCGTGAACGATTTGCTCATTCGCCTCGGCGCGGTAGCGAACGCGCAAGGGCATGATGTCTTGGGCAGTTGCGAGTGCAATCGAGATAGGCATTTAGGTCTCGGCTTAACATTGTATTAGGCCGCAATTTTGCGGCCTGTCACTTGTGGCTTGGGGCAGGATGTCCCTTCGCAGCGCACTTGTCCAGAGACGGGTGCCGGGCGGCGGCTCCCAGCCTTCCGGCGTGCCGGGGCGAGGCTCAGGCAACCAGTGCGAAGAGGTCTTGCAGAAGGCTTACAACGACTCCCGCAGCGCATGGCGCGAGGAGGCCAGCCCGCGCGGAAGGCCGGCCACGCGTTCACGCGAGCACTTCCGCGAGGTCCACGAGGCGGCTGCGCTCGTTCACGGACTTCGCGGCGGCGGCGATGATGGCGGTGACTTCGAGGATTTCCTGGTGCGGCACCGGCTCGACGCGGGTCTCGGCCATTTTCAGGAAGGTCTGGGCCATGCGGAAGATTTGGTAGTGGTGGCCGAACCAGTAGTTGCCATTCACGGCGGGGGTCCAGTCATAGGTTTTCTTCGTGAAGTGCGCGCTGCCGCTGCAGTAGGTGGGCGAGACGTCGGGCCGGCCATACCAGACTTCGGCGGGCATGCGGTCGTCGTAGGTGATGAGGGCGTGGCAGGCGGCCTCGCGGGCATACATGGAGACGGATTTCACGCCGGGGCCGCAGAGGGTCACGCACATCCAGACGGAGTGCTGGCCGTAGATGAACCAGCTCGGGTAGCTGTAGCCGCCGCCGGTGCTGGAGATGACGTATTGGAGGGGGCCGAACTCGCCGCTGGCTTTCATGCGCAACGCTTCCTCGGTGCCGAATTGGTGGCGGTAGAGGCTCGAGGACATGAGCGGGGCGTTGTGCTTGTGCGCGTAGTCGAGAATCTTCCGCGTCTCGCTGACGGTGCCGCCGATGGGTTTGTCGCAGAAGGTGGGCAGACCTTTGGCGAGGCCGGGGGCGCACAGCTCGAAGTGGTCCTCGCCGCGTCCGCTGGCGTCGCCAATCCAGACGGCGTCGGAGTTTTTCACGAGCTCGTCGAGCGAGCGGGCGACTTCCACGCCGGGGAAAGCCTCGGCGAACATCTGCGCGCTCGTGGGGTCGGCGTCGTAGTAGCAGGAGATGCGGGTGTTGTCGAAGGGGAGCTTGGCGAAGTCTTCGTTGGGGTTGCGGAAGTGGGACTTGAACAAGTCCACCGGGCCTTTGCTGAGATGCTTCTCGATCATCTTCAGGTCAATGGTCGGGTGGAAGCCGTGCGCGAAGTGCCAGGTGTGGCCGTTGGTCTTCTGCGCCTTGCCGCCGATGCTCGCGGAGATGACGCCGATGCGCAGGGGCTTGCGCGGGCCGAAGGTGGTGAGCGGGTCGGTGGCGGCGGAGGCAGCGGTGGCGAGGACGGTGGAGCCGGCGGCGGCGAGGAAGTCGCGACGCGAGGTGAAAGATTTCATGCGTGGAAAGCCGACGCGCTTGCCATCGCGGGGCTTCACTCCTACTTTTCCGCGCCTATGGAAAATGTCGTCATCATCGGGTCGGGCTGCGCGGGCTGGACGGCGGCGCTTTACACGGCGCGGGCGAACTTGAATCCCATCGTCGTCACCGGCGCGACGCCCGGCGGGCTGCTCACGACGACGAGCATCGTGGAGAATTATCCCGGCTTCCCCGAGGGCGTGGACGGCACGGAGCTGATGGTGCGGATGCAGCAGCAGGCCGAGCGCTTCGGCGCGCGGGTGCAGTTCGGCTCGACGGTGGAGGCGGTGGATTTGGGCCGGCGGCCATTCGTCGTCAACGTGGACGGGGAACACGTGGAGACGAAGACCATCATCATCGCGACCGGCGCGGGCCACAAACACCTTGAAGTGCCCGGCGAGGATTTGCTGGAGAAGAAGGGCGTGACTTATTGCGCGACGTGCGACGGCGCGCTGCCGATGTTCCGCAACCAGCCGCTCGTCGTCGTGGGCGGCGGCGACTCAGCGTGCGAGGAGGCGACTTATCTCACGCGCTTCGCCTCGACGGTTTATCTCGTGCATCGCCGCGATTCGCTGCGCGCCTCGAAGGTCATGGCCGAGCGCGCTTTGTCGAATCCGAAGATCAAGCCAGTGTGGGACTCCGTCGTGACCGAGGTGCTCGACGTGGCGGCGGGCAAGGTCACGGGCGTGAAGCTCAAGCACATCAAGACCGGAGCGGAGACTTTGCTGCCGTGCGCGGGCGTGTTCGTGGCCATCGGGCATTACCCCTGCACGCAGCTCTTCAAGGGTCAGATCGCGCTGGACGAGAACGGCTACGTCGTGCGCGCGAAGGGTTCGCAGACGACGGTGGAGGGCGTGTTCGTCGCGGGCGACTGCTCGGACCATGTGTATCGGCAGGCCGTCACGGCGGCGGGCATGGGCTGCGCGGCGGCGATTGACGCGGAGCGGTATCTGGGGTCGCTGGACCAGTGAAAGGATTCGCATGAACATGACGCCCGACCAACGCAACGCCGTCGTCGTCGCGCTGAAGAACGGAAATAAAATCGAGGCCATCAAGCTGTGCCGCGAGGCGACGGGACTGGGCCTGGCGGAGGCGAAGGACTTCGTGGAGCGGCTGGAGACTTCACCCGATGCGCCGCTCGCGCCGGCCCCGGAACCGGGCGCGCTGTCTCCCGTCGCCGACCTGCTGTTCGCGGGACAGAAGATTCAGGCCATCAAACTTTACCGTGAGCGGGTGAAGCCGGGTGCGGGATTGGCGGAAGCAAAGGACGCGGTCGAACAGTTGGAAGCCGGGCTGCGCGCGCAGCACCCGGAGAAGTTCACGGCGAAGGCGAAGTCTGGCTGCGCGGCGGTTCTTGCCGCGCTGGTGGTGGTGTTTGTCGTGCTGATCTGGTTTCGCTTCTGACATGACGCCAACGGAACTTGCCGAGCGACTTGCCGCATCGAACCCGCCGCATTTGCTGGATGTGCGGCAGCCCGACGAGTTCGCCGTCGTGGCGCTGCCGGGCGCGAAATTGATTCCGCTGAACGAGCTGCCGGAGCGTGTCGGGGAACTGGCTGCGTGGCGCGAGCAAGAGGTCGTCGTGTATTGCCATCACGGGATGCGCAGCGCGCACGCGATTGGCTGGCTGCGGCATCAGGGTTTCTCCAACTTGCACAACCTCGCCGGCGGCATTGACCGCTGGTCTCTCGAAGTGGACGCGAATGCGCCACGTTACTGAGTCGTCTGCAAACGCGTCCCGAATAGGACGCAGACGTAGTTTGCGTTTCTTTTCGGTCAGTGTTGCTTTAGAACAAGTGCATGAATGAACGGCGGGCGCGAATTCGTCGCGCGACCAAAGAGACGCAAATCAGTCTCGACCTGAATGTGGATGGCGCGGGCAAGGCCGCCATCCGCACGGGCGTGCCGTTCTTCGACCATATGCTGACGCTGTTCGCGAAGCACGCGGTGGTGGACCTCAAGCTGCGCTGCAAGGGCGACCTCGCAGTGGACGCGCATCACACGGTGGAGGACTGCGGCATCGCGCTGGGGCAGGCGTTTGCGCAGGCGCTCGGCGACAAGAAGGGCATCCGCCGCTATGGAACCGGCTTCGACCCGCGCAATCCGTTCACCGGCGAAGCGTTTGTGCCGATGGATGAATGTCTGGCACGCTGCGTGATTGATTTCAGCGGACGGCCTTTCCTCGTATGGCGTGGGATGGATGACTTGTCGCAAAAGAAGATTTCGCGCGGGGAGCGGACGCAGGACATGTCGAGCGCGTTTCGCTTTGGGCTGGCGCGGGAATTTTTCCAAGGCTTCGCGAATGAGGCACGGTGCAACTTGCACTTGGAGCTGCTCTATGGCGGCGAGCCGCATCACGTCGTGGAGGGATTGTTCAAGGCGTTTGCGAAGGCGACGGACTTCGCCTGCCAGCGCGATCCGCGAATCGCCGGTCAGATACCGAGCACGAAAGGCAAACTCTAGCTGCATGGCGAAGCTGACTGATCATAAAGCCGCAGCAGACGTGGAGCTGGTGGCCGCTTCCCAAGACGGCGACATGCCGGCCTTCGAGGAACTGGTCGCGCGGCATCGCGACAAGATTTACGCGCGCGCGTTCAGCATGATGCGCAACGAGGAGGACGCGATTGATTTGTCGCAGGAGGCGTGGGTGAAGGCGTGGCAGCGGCTGAAGCAGTTTCAGGGCGACTCCAGCTTCGCCACCTGGATGACGCGCATCGTCATCAACCTATGTTTGGACCAGCTCCGCCGGCAGAAAAGAACGCGCGCGGAGTCCATTGAGCAACTGGATGAAGAGCTGGGAGGAGTGGAACGTCAGATGCCGGTAGTTGCGACAAATCCGTCGGAAGGACTGGAGCGCGCCGAGCTTCGCAAGCGGATCGACAAGGCGATGCACCAGCTCTCCTACGAGCACCGCACCGTGCTGATTCTGCATGAGTTTGAAGAGATGGAATACAAGCAGATCGCGAAGGTGATGAACTGCTCGATCGGGACGGTGATGTCCCGGCTCTTTTATGCGCGGCGGCGCTTGGCGTCGTTGCTACAAAGTTTGAAGAAAGAACAGCAAAGTTGAATCGGATGAATTGAAGTTGAGGCAGCTTATGAACACGGAATTGAAATTGCAGGCATTGTTGGACGGCGAACTTGAATCCCGCGAAGCGCGGGAAGTCGAAGTGCTCCTCGCGCAGGACGCGTCGAGCGCCGCGCTCACGCAGGAACTCAAGTGGACCAAGGCTGCCATCGCTGGCAACGACGCCGACGTGAAGCTCCCGGAGTCGCGCGAGTTTTACTGGAGCAAGATTCAGCGGGCCATTGTTGCCGAGGAGAAGAAGACCGTCGCGGCTCCCGTCGGGCGCGCTTGGTGGCTCAAGCTCCTCTATCCCGCCACCGGCTTGGCTGCGATGGTCGCTGTCATGTTCGTCATCAGCGACAAGCGCACCGCCGACGGTGGCGACAGCGAGAGCGTGACGGAAGACGTGAACGCCGTCAGCTTCCGCTCCGATTCAGACAAGATGTCGGTCGTTTACGTCGCCGACGAAAACGGCGATTTCAGCCCAGTGAGCCAGGAAGTGAAGCATGAGCCTGAAGCCGACAAGTAATCCGTCGCGCTGGCACTTCCTCGTCTTGGGCTTGGGGTTGGTCTGGGGGTTGATTCAAGCCGTCGGCGCATCTGTGCCCTTGGAAACAAAGGTGCAGGCCGTCCTCGTCTGGGGGACTGATGAGGCCAAGCCGACGGGCAAGAGCCTTAAAGAGGTGGATGCCAAGCTGCGCGAGAAGCTCGGCAACATCTTCAAGTGGAAAAACTACTTCGAGGTCAGCCGCCAGAGTGCGTCCATTCCTGCCGCGAAAGTTCAGAGTTTGAAACTCAGCGACGATTGCTCCGTTGAGGTGAAAATCCTGCCAGACAACGTCGCCGAGGTGAAACTGATGGGCAAAGGCAAGGCCATCGTCACTCGCCGCCACTCGCTCTCCAAGCCCGACGCCCTCGTCCTCGCCGGCGACGACAAAAACAAGACCGCCTGGTTCGTGGTCTTGAATTTCAACTGACTCCTGCGCCGTGCGCTGGCGTCCTGCCCGTTCCTCGCGCTCGTTTTCCCGTTGGCTTTTTGCCAACGGGCTTCCAGATTTGACCAATGGTCATTCGCCCCCACCTTGTCGCAATCCGTTGAACCATCTTGGTTTTTGACACCCAACTAATGGTGGTTTGAGCTGCCGAAACGGGCTGAAATAAGCATTGTCGTCGGGGCGGCATTTCGGTAGTTTTCTGCCCGTCTCGAAGTCTGGTTGACGCGCTGTTTCCAGGTCGTGTTTTCCGTTCAGTTTAACGCCCTTCGTGACGCCGTTTTACTAACACAATGTCCGTCGAACCCCAGACCTACGACGCCTCCAAACTCAGCCAGCTCAAGGGCCTCGAAGCCGTCCGCAAGAAGCCCGGCATGTATATCGGCGGCACCGACGAACGTGCGCTGCACCATTGCGTCTCCGAGGTGCTGGACAATTCTGTGGACGAACATCTCGCGGGACATTGCGACCGTATTGACGTGACGCTGCATCTCGACGGCTCGATCGCCATCCGCGACAACGGCCGCGGCATCCCGGTGGACATCAACAAGGACAGCGGATTGCCGGGAGTGGAACTGGTGCTCACCACACTGCACTCCGGCGGCAAATACGGGCAGGGCGGCTACAAGTTTTCTGGCGGCACACACGGCGTCGGCGCGAAGTGCGTGAACGCGGTGAGCGAGTGGTTCGAGGTCGAGGTGTCGCGCGACCAGCAGGTCCATCACATGGAGTTCGAGCGCGGCAAAACGATGAAAAAGCTGGAAGTCATCGGGAAATCCAAGGCCACCGGCACGCTCATCACGTTCAAGCCGGACCCGGAAATCTTCCGCGACACGACAGAGTTCAAATCGGAAATCATTTCGCAGCGGCTGCGCGAGCTTGCCTTCCTGAACAGCGGTTTGGAAATCTCCTTGCTTGACGAGCGCAAGCAGAGCGGGAGCGGTGAGCGCGAGGTTTACTTCTACAGAGATGGCGTTGAAGAGTTCGTCAAGCAACTCAACAAGAACAAAGCCGCGCTCCATCCGAAGGTCATTTCCTTTCGCAAGGAAACAAAGCAGAAGAACGACGACAAGGACATCGAGGTCCACGTCGAGGTGGTGCTGCAATATAATGACAGCTATAACGACCAGGTTCTCTGCTATACCAATACGATTCACAATCCCGACGGTGGCACGCACCTATCTGGCTTCCGCAGTGCCCTTACGCGCGCCATCAACCAATACGCGAAGTCGAACGAGCTGCTGAAGGAGAAGGATCCGCAGATCACTGGCGACGACGTGCGCGAAGGCCTCACCGCAGTCATCTCGGTGAAGCACAGCGACCCGAAGTTCGAGTCGCAGACGAAGGTGAAACTGCTCTCGCCCGAGGTGGACGGCATCGTTGGTTCGGTGACGTATGAAGGGCTGATGACTTACTTCGACGCGAATCCGCCCGTGGCGAAGCGCATCGTGGACAAGGCGCTCACCGCCGCCCGCGCCCGCGAAGCCGCGCGCAAGGCTCGCGAGGCCGTCCGCAAGACCGCGCTGACCGGCGGAGGCTTGCCCGGAAAGCTTGCCGACTGCTCCGACCGCGACCCGGTGAACACCGAGTTGTATATCGTCGAAGGTGACTCGGCCGGTGGCTCGGCCAAGCAGGGCCGCGACCGTAAGTTTCAGGCGATTCTCCCAATCCGCGGCAAGCTCATCAACGTGGAGAAGGCGCGCTTGGACAAGGTGCTCCAGAACAACGAAATCCGGACGATGATCACGGCCATCGGCACTGGCATCGGTGACGGCGAGGGCGAAGGTGCGTTCGATCTGAACCGGCTCCGCTACCACAAGATCATCATCATGACGGACGCCGATGTGGACGGCTCGCACATCCGCACGCTGCTGCTCACGTTCTTTTACCGGCAGATGACGCAGCTCGTGAAGCAGGGCTTCGTCTATATCGCGCAGCCGCCGCTCTACTCCGTCACGCGCAAGAAACGCACCGATTACGTGGACGACGACGCGCAGCTTAACCGCATCCTGCTGCAAAACGGCACCGAGGAAGTGCGCTTGAAAAATCTCGCCGACGGCCGAGAGTTCACACCGAAACAGCTCGAGGAAATTCTCACGCTGCTGGAGTCGCTCGACAAATACGCCACCTTCATTCGGAGGCAGGGCGGTGACTTCGCCGACTACGTTGAGAAGCGTGGGGCGGACCAGTCCTTCCCCGTCTATCTTATCAAGGTTCGCGAGGGCAACGAGGAGACCGTTCATTATTTTGAAACCCTCGCCGCTGTCGAACGGTTTAAGGCCGAAAATCCAGACCTTTACGGGGACGGCGAAGTCCGCGAGAAGGCTGAGAAGGCCCGCACGCAGTCGCGTCGCGCGGTCGGGGCGGACCTGCATCTGGAGAGCAAGGCCATCGGCGAGCTGCTCAGCAAATTGCAGAAGAAGGGGCTCGCCGTGGACCATTATGCCGCCCAGGACGCGCCGCTCTTCGAGTTGACCGAGGGCGAGGGTGAGCGCGCGAATGTGAAGCCCCTCTTCTCCATTCCTGAAATCCTCGAAGGTGTGAAGACTGTCGGGAAGAAGGGCATGCAAATTTACCGTTTCAAGGGACTCGGTGAAATGGACGCAAAGGAACTCTTCGAGACCACGATGAACCCGGCGAAGCGCAAGCTGCTGCGCATTGATCTGACTGACGCCGTCGAGGCCGAGGAAATGTTCGTCCGCCTCATGGGTGACGAGGTCGAGCCGCGCCGGCAGTTCATCGAGGACAACGCGCTGAACGTGCGGAATCTGGACGTGTGAAGAAAGCAGTTGACCAATGTGGTCACGCGTGACTACATTGCCGCCATGAAGACTAAAACTGGCACAATCAAATTCCCGGAACACAAGTCGGAGCCAATGGTTCTGCGCGACGCCGTAGCCATTCCTGACATCGGACTGACGTTCACCGTTCGCACGGCCAAAGCCAAGCTCTCGGCACTGCTGGAGCTGGTCGCGTCGGGGCAGGAGGTCGTCATCACCTCGGATGGCTTGCCGAAGGCGCGGTTAGTTGGCTTCGAGCCGGCCCAGCGCGGCAAAATCTTCCGCGGGATGGGAGATTTTCTGTTGAGCCAGCCCATTCACGGCGGCCCAACGGCGGATGAACTCATCCGCGCCGAGCGCGACTCACGGCCCTGACGATGTATCTCGACAGCGCCATCATCGTGAAATTGCTCGTGCGCGAGGGTGATTCGGCTTGGTTCGACCGAGCCGTGGACGGCCACCGGCTGTGGACTTCCGAATTGGCGCTGGCCGAAGTGCGTTCGGCCATCCACATGAAGGAACGAGGAGGGCTGATTTCTGCCACCGAGCGGAAGTCAGCCCTCGCTCGCTTCGATACGCTGGTTGACAGCGAGGTGCTCGACCTGCTGCCACTCAACCTCAACGTGGTTCAACGCGCCGTGGGCCTTCTGACAATCTGCCACCCGGAGATTGGCCTGCGCTCACTCGACGCCTTGCATCTCGCCAGCGCGCAACTGAACCCCTGCGGCCCGCTTTGCACCACGGACGGCAAGCTCCGCACCGCTGCCACACGTGTCGGCGTCGTTAATTTTCCCGAAGACCTGTCGCTCATCACCCTTGGCTGATTTCCATGCCCGACGAAACGCCCTCCACTCCCCCGCCCGCACAGCCGACCGGCTCCGCTTACACGCAGGGCGAGAAAATCACCAAGATCAACGTCGCGGATGAGATCAAGAACTCGTTCCTCGACTACTCGATGTCCGTGATCATCTCGCGCGCGTTGCCCGACGTGCGCGACGGGCTCAAGCCCTCGCAGCGCCGCATCCTCTACGCGATGCACGAGTTGTCGCTCTTCCCCGGGCGCAAGCATTACAAGTGCGCGAAAATTTGCGGTGACACTTCCGGCAACTACCATCCGCACGGCGAGGCGGTGATCTACCCCACGCTCGTCCACATGGCCCAGCCGTGGGTCATGCGCGAGCGGCTCGTGGACGGCAAGGGCAACTTCGGCTCCGTCGAGGACGACCCGCCGGCGGCAATGCGTTACACCGAGGCCCGTCTCACGCACCTCGGCGCGGCGCTCATGTCCGACATGGACCGGGACACGGTGGATTTCGTCCCGAACTACGACGAGCGCATGACGGAGCCGACTGTCTTCCCAGCGGCCTTCCCGAACCTGCTCGTCAACGGCGGCACCGGCATCGCCGTCGGCATGGCCACGAACATGCCGCCGCACAACCTCGGCGAGGTCATTGACGGCATCTGCGCGCAAATTGACGACCCGACCATCAGCATTCCGGGCCTGATGAAGTTCATCAAAGGCCCGGACTTCCCCACCGGCGGCTTCATCTGCGGCATTGAGGGCATCAAGAATTATTTCGAGACCGGGCGCGGCTCCATCAAGCTGCGCGGACGCATCGGCAGCGAGGAACTCAAGGGCAACCGCGAGCAGCTCGTCATCACGGAAATCCCGTTCAACGTGAACCGCGCGGCGCTCGAATCGAGCATCGCCGACCTCGTGAACCAGAAGGTCATCACGGACATCTCCGCGATGCGCAACGAGTCCGACGAGCACTGCCGCCTCGTCATTGAGCTGAAGCGCGACGCCCTCCCCAAGGTCGTCATCAACAATCTTTACCAGCACACGCAGCTCGAGATTTCCTTCAGCGTCAACGCCCTCGCCATTGACCACGGCAAACCCAAGACGCTGAACCTCAAGCAGTTGATCTCCGCCTACATTGACCATCGCCGCGAGGTCATCCTGCGCCGCACGCGCTTCGAGTTGAAAAAGGCCGAGGAACGCGCCGAACTGCTCGAAGGCTACCTCGTCGCGCTCGCGAACCTCGACGAGTTCATCCACATCATCCGCAGCAGCGCGAACAAGGAAGAGGCCCGCGTCAAGCTCCTCGCCTACGAGTGGACCCGCGAGCAAGTGCAGCGCTGGGGAATTTTAATTCGTCAGGAAAGCCGACTCACCGCCGGCCGCTACGCGCTCACCGAGCGCCAGGTGGACGCGATTCTTGAACTCCGGCTCTACCAGCTCACCGGCTTGGAAATCGACAAGGTCGAGGCCGAATACAAGGCGCTCCTCGAAGTCATCAAGGATCTGCTCGACATCCTCGCCAAGGAGTCGCGCGTCATGGCCATCATCAAGGCCGAGCTGAAGGCGATTAAGGAAAAACACGCCACGCCACGGCTCACGCAGATTGTTCCCGACGAGGGCGAAATCGCCATCGAGGATCTCATTGCGAACGAGGGCGTCATCATCACCCTCACGCACGCCGGCCTCCTCAAGCGCACCGCCGTCTCCGCCTATCGCGCCCAGCGCCGCGGCGGCAAGGGCGTCATCGGCATGGCCACGCGCGAGGCCGACACGCCGGAGGAGAGCGACTTCATCGAGCATCTCTTCACCGCGAGCACGCATGACTACCTCATGTTCTTCACGAACACGGGCCGCGTGTATGTCGAGCGCGTCCACGAGATTCCCGACATGGGCCGCGCCTCGAAGGGCCGCAGCATCGCGAATCTGCTGGAGTTGAAGGCCGACGAAAAAGTGGCCGCCCTCATCCGCATCCTGTCCAAGACCGATCCGAACAAGGAGGACGTGACCTGGCAGCAGCCCGGCGAACTCTTCTTCGCCACGCAGCAGGGCACGGTCAAGAAAACTTCCTTGAGCGATTTCGCCAACGTCCGCAAGGGCGGCATCATCGCCATCACGATTGACCCCGGCGACACGCTCATTGACGTGAAGCAGACGCGCGGCAGCACGGCGGGCGGGGACGACGGCGACGACGTGGTGCTCATCACCAAGGACGGCATGAGCATCCGCTTCAGCGAATCCGACGTGCGCTCGATGGGCCGCTCCGCCGCCGGCGTGAAGGGCATCACCTTGGAGAAGGGCGACGAGGTCGTCGCGCTCGCCGTGGTCGTCCCCGACGCGGCGTTGCTGGTCGCCGGCGAGAACGGCATCGGCAAGCGCACGTCCTTCGACGAGTATCTGGTCCAGGGCGAGAGCGGCACCCGCAAGCAGTCACGCGGCGGGAAGGGCCGCATCACCATGAAGGTCGGTGACAAGACCGGCGGCGTGGTCGGTGCGCTCACCGTGCGCGACGCCGACGAAATCATGCTCATCACCGCCGGTGGCCAGATGGTCCGCACCTTCGTGAAGGACATCCGCGAGGCCGGCCGCAACACGATGGGCGTGAAGCTCGTGAACCTCGACACCGGCGACAAGCTCCAAGCCATCGCCCCCGTCATCAGCGAGGAGCGCGGCGTCGAAGAACCGCCCGCCGCGTGAGCCGGCAATATCTCGCTCGCAACTTATCCTGTGCTGTCTGACTGGGCGGAGTTGGCAGGGACGCGCCTCCAAAGAAACAGGCAGCCCAGCGCCGTCGCCAGCGAGAGCAGCGCACCAATGCGGAATGGCCAGTCCACGTAGTCGAGGCGGACGGTGCTTTTGCCGGCGGGGATGGGGATGGCTTGGAAGGCGTGGTTCGCGCGCAGCACAGGCGCGGGCTGGCCGTTCACGGTGGCTCGCCAACTTGGGTAAAAGTTCTGGGCGATGACCACGACGGTCGGTGCGGCTGCTTCTGCCTCAATCTCGATAAGGTTGGCCGCGCCAAAGCCCGTGCCGGCGGTTTGCAACCGCCGTCCGGAGCTTTCGTTTGCAACCGACGGCGATTGCAAATCGCCGGCACGAGGATCGAAGCGCAGCACGCGCACCGTGGCTTGGACTTGGTTCGTCACGAGCGGAAATTGCCGCGCTTCCGAAGGCAGCAGCACCACTTCGCGATAGTTCAGCGACGACGTGTCCAGATAGGCGAACGGAGCCTTGGAGTCGTCCCCGATGATCGGCTTCTGTCCCGCGCTTACCATCGGCATCGCCGTCTCGCGACGCTCCCACTGCATCAGTTCGCCCGGCTTGGTCGTGTGCGTGACGCCGAGGAAGTCCATGAGGTTTCCGGGCGCGGGGTTCGTGGTGCCGTAGAGGAAAGACTCCACGTCGTTCCACTCGCGGGTCACGAGGGTGGACGCGCCGTTCACCTTCGGCAGGCCGTCGAGCAGGTTCAGGTTGCCCCAGAACGCCAGCCGCTGGCCGATGAAGTCGCCGTAAAACTTCGGCACCATGCGCGTGTGCAACGCGCGCTCGGCTGACGGACTGAGCATCACGCGCGACTCGCCGAGCTTCGGCGCGGGCGTGAGCGCGCCCTTGTCCGCGTGGTAGGCCAGCGCTAGGCCGGGCTGGAAGGCGTGGGCGGGGATGGTGGGATTGAGATCAGGAAGAGAGGTCGCCCCACACAGCGGAATCATGATTAACACAATCAAATAGAACCAGCGGTTGGGAGGCTGCCTCTGATAGAATGCAAACAACGGGGATGACACCAAGCCGGCGGTGAAAACGAGAACCTCCAACATCATTCGAAGCGTCTGCTTACGCGTGATGGCATCGGCAGCAGACGCGGGGAGGACATCACCGGTGAAAGCTGCTACTAAACCGAGACAGAGGATCAATCCAAGCGCGCCAAAGGCATTGCACGCTTCATCCCTCACGGAGCGCTCTGCTGTCGACCGGTCTAAGATCTGTCGATCAAAATGTTGGCGAATCCCCCACGCCGCCAGCAGCGGCACGGTGAAGGCCGTGAGCAGCAGCGCCTTGACCGGGAAGCGCATGATGCCCAGCGGCAACACCTCGCGCAGCCAACCCCAGAGCGGCGTGTTGTCTCCCACCGCCAGCAGCATGGCCAGCAGCGTCGCTCCGGCAAGTAAACGCACTTCCAAGACGGCGGCGGGATGCTCGGAGCCGCTTGGGTTTGAGTTGAGTGAATTCGGTTTTGATTCGCCTGTGAGTTCGCATTCCGAACCCATGCTGGTAGGGCGCGCTGTCCCCAGCGCGCCGCCGAGGTCTTGTGGCGTCCGGATGTCCGGCGGCGGGGTGAGGACACCCCGCCCTACCACTGCCGGGTCTTCCGCCCGCCGCCGCCCAATCCGCCACACCGCCAGCAGCGCCAGCGTCAGCGGCACTATGCCCAGATACACCGACGGAAAGAACGACTGCCCGATCATCACGAACACGCCCTGCTCGGTCTGGAAGTTCATGAACAGCGGGAAAAACAGGTTCACCCAGCCCCAGCCCGGCAGCGACCAGAACGTGTTCACCGCGTCCCCGCTGCGCTGCGAGAGCGAGAGGAGTTGGAAGAAGGGAAGAAGCTGCGCGGCGCACAGCCCGGTGATGAGCGTGGTCACGGCGATGAAACGGAGGATCGGTGACCAGTTTCTAGTTTTCAGTTTCAAGTTTTCAGCTGGAGATACGGGTGCATCAGCCGGTGCGGACAATTCGGCTTTCCCTCTGAAAACTGAAAACTGAAAACTGAAACCTTCGAGCGCAATCAGCGCTGCAAGGAAACCCCACGTCAGCAAAATGATTTCCGGTGCGCCGGAGAGCATCTGCATCGCGCCGGCCAGCGCGGCGAGGACGAGGCTTCGCCCGCCTGCGCGCCACGCACGGCGCGCGGTGAGCGCGACCCACGGCATCCAGCCGAGCGCGACGAGGTAGTTCGGGTAGATGACGCAGCCCAGCACCAGCCCGCTGAAGACGAACGCCACGCCCGCCACCGCCGCGCCGAAGCGGCTGCCCGTCCACTGCTCCGCTAGCGCGCGCATCCCCATGCCGCCGAGGAACAGGTGCGCGACGCAGAAGAATCCCAGCGACCACGGCAGCGGCAGCAGCAGGTAAATCAGCGCGCCGGGGTAGAGGCAGAGCGTGTTCCACTGCGCGAGGAACGGCGCGCCGCAGTTCACGTAGGGGTTCCACAGTGGGAAGAAATCGCCGCTCCAGAAACACTCGCGGTGAAAGTGCGCGAACGGGTAGCCGAGGAACCCGTAGTCGCGGTAGAAGAACGCCTCGCCGCCGAAGAGCACGCGCCAGAACGTGACCGCCAGCAGCGCCGCGAGCACGAGCGCAAAGCGGCGCGGCGAGAGCCAGTCGGCGGCGGTGATGTCGGGGCTTGGCGTCTCGGGTTTGGGGTCTGGGGTGGGGGTGTCGGAAGTCACGAGCGCATCGGGTTTGGCAGAGCAGCAGCAGCGGAGGTCGAACGCGAATCCCCTCTCCCCCATCGGGGGAGAGGGACAGGGTGAGGGGGCGGCGTGCGGAGTTGAACAGCGCCCGAATCCAAGACGCATGAGGAAGCGCGCCCACTTCCTCGATCCCTCTTGAACTGCTGGGCGCTTTTCCCCCTCACCCCGGCCCTCTCCCCCGATGGGGGAGAGGGAGAGGCGCTTCGGCGTGTCCGGCGCGTCTTGGGCATTGGGCATTGATTGGTCATTGCGTCATTGGGCCTTGGTCATTTTCCCCGCGCGCCACCAGAGGAAGCCACACACGGTCAAGCCCACCAGTGAAATCCCGACGCCGAGGCGAAACTTCTCATCCACATACACAAGGCGGACGGTGTGCTTGCCAGCGGGGACGGCGAGGGCTTGGAAGGCGTAGTTCGCGCGCCAGAGTTTTGCCGGCTGGCCGTCCACGAAAGCCTTCCACGGGTGGTAAAAGGACTGCGCCACGGTCACGAGCGTCGGGGCGTCGGTCTCGATCTCGGCGAGAATATCGTGGGCGGCGAAGCGGCGCGTGGTGACACGGGCGTTGGTGGCGTTGGTGGGGACGGAGCCTGCGGCTTCGGGGGGGAGGAAGACGACTCGGCGCGGATCGAAACGAGCCGAGAACAGTGCTTCGAGCGATTCAGCGGCGGACATGAACTCGACTTGCGCTCCGGTGGCAACCAGGGGTAGCGACTCGCGCTGCCACTTCCAAAGTGGCTCACCTTGGTCCGCAGTCACGATGTGGACTCCCAGCATTGATTTCAGTGCGGTGGCACTGGGTGCGGTATCCGGGCTAGTAGGATAGAGTCGCCGTTGAATGTCGGCTTGTTCGCGCAGTTGGAGCGTCGAGGAGCCGTTTATTTTTGCCACACTGTCTAACAAGTTCAGATGTGACCAAAACGTCAGGCGCTTTGTCCAATAGTCGTCAACCCAACTTGGCTCGCCACTCAATAGCAGAGTGCGCTCGCGAGCCGGCGAAATGAAGAAGCGTCGCGTGTCGTCGGGAACCAACCGGTAGAATCCAGGTGCTTCTCGTTCCGGTAATTTCTGCACGACGCCACTGCCAATCCGTGGGGTCTGATTCGGCTGATGCGTGAGCGGGTCTGTGGCGAGCAGCACCAGCAGCGCGCCGGCAGCGAGAAAACGTTCACGGGCCGGACTCGCCCACGCGCCGGCGGCTCCGGTCACCGCGCCCAAGGCTGCCGCGAGCCACGCGAGGCGGGCGAGGGCGTTGGCGCGCGTCTCGGGCCAGCGGTCGTATTGGAGCTGGTGCTGCTGGCCGAGCCAGATGATTACGGCCACGCCCGCCACCAACGCGAGGCCGATGGCGAGGAGCGCCGAACTCCGATTCGGCGCGAATGTGGTGACTTGAGAAATCGCCGAATCGGAGTTCGGCGCTCCGCCCGATTCCGCGTTCCGCATTTCGCATTTCGCATTGCCAGATGCAGCCTCCTCACGTCGGCTGCCACCTGACATGAGCCACGCCAATCCGAACGCTGCGAGCATCGGCACGGTGAAGGCGGCGAGGAGGACGAACTTCACCGGGAAGCGCGCGATGCCGCCGCCGGGCAGGAGGTTCTTCAACGCGGTGTAGAGATAGCCGGCGTCGCCGAGCGCCATGACGAGCGCGAAGGCGGTTGTGCCCGCCAGCAGCCAGACGCGGCGCTCGCGGGACTTCCACACTGCCACGAGCGCGAGCGCGAGCGGCGCGAGGCCGAGGTAGTAGCTGGAGAGAAATTCCTGACCGACTTGAATCCAAAAGCCCTGCGGCGTCTGGCCGTAGCGAAAGAGCGGCACGAGGAAATTCGCCCAGCCCCACGGCGGCATCGGCCAGCGGGCGTCGCGGTAGGAGGCGTCGCGCTGCGAGTGGGCGAGGAGGTCGAAGAAGGGGAGGAGCTGCGCGGCGGAGAGGGCGGCGATTAGCGAAACGACAGCGACGAAGCGGAGAGGCAATTGCAAATCACCAATTGAAAAATGAAAATTTGAAATTCCTCCGCTCGGCCACGCCTCGGCTATTAGAAGCACGCCCAACAGCCCCCACGTCATCACCACCAACTCCGGCACGCCGGTGAGCATCTGCATCGTGCCGGCGAGGGCGGCGAGGACGAGTTTCTTTCCGCCTTCGCGGCAGGCTTGCTCGGTGAGCAGCACGATCCACGGCAGCCAGCCGAGCGCGACGCAGTAGTTCGGCCAGGTGATGCAGGCGAGCGACGCGCCATTGAGGGCGAAGGCCGTGCCGGCGACGGCGGCGGCGAGGCGGTGGCCGGTCCAGCGTTCCGCCAGCGCGCGTGCGCCGAGTCCGCCCAGCCAGAGGTGCAGCAGGCAGAAGACGCCCAGCGCCCACGGCATCGGCAGCGCGACGAAGAACAGCGAGCCGGGGTAGAGGCACATGGTGCCCCATTGCGCGAGGAAGGGCGCGCCGCAGTTCGAGAGCGGGTTCCACAGCGGCAGCTCGCCGCGCCAGATGCTCTCGCGCAGGTAGTGCGCCGCCGGATAGGCCATCACGCCGTAGTCGGAGCGGAAGAACGTCTCCGTGCCCATCCAGATGCCGGGAAAGGCGAGGACGAAGGCGAACAGGAGGAAGACGGCGAAGCGGCGCGGGGTGAACCAATCGGCCAGCGGAGGGTCTGGCGTCTCGGGTCTGGGGTCTGGAGTGGAAGCTTCAGCGGTCACGACTGCTTCTTTCGTTGAGAACGCCAATACTGCACGGCACCTCCGAAGATCATCACCAAGCCCAACCGAACTAGCAAAAGACTGAATGCGCGCAGCCACTCATCATTAGATGCGGTGCAAGCAAGGCCAAGCGTCAACAGCACGATTCCAGCCCCAAGCACCTGAAAAGCCGCTCGTCGAAGTTCAAGTGGTGATAGCTTTGGTCCCATCAGCGCTCGCCATGCGAGAAAGGCCAGCAAGGCCATCGCCAGAGCTGCCAGCGGCAAGCCTGAGTAAATCGCGCCAATCATGATGCGCTCCTCCTTGCCCTCACCCATAACAATGCACACGCGGCGAAGCCCAGCGCGGAGAGCGCTACGCCTAGCTGAAAGCGGCGGTCCACATATTGCAGCCGCACGGTGCTGCGGCCAGCGGGGATGGGCACGGCTTGGAAGGCGTGGTTGGCGCGGAGGATTTCGGCGGGCTGTCCGTTCACGGTGGCTTGCCACGGATGGTAATAGGCTTGCGCGATGACGACCAGCGTGGGCGCAGCGGATTCCACTTCGCACTCGATGCGCTGGGCGGTCCAGTGGGTGGAAACGATTTTCGCTGCGGACGTGCCGGCGACTTGCAGTCGCCGTCCATTGCTCTCGCTCGCGCCAGACGGCGACTGCAAGTCGCCGGCACGGGCTTTGTCCCACGGATGGAGGAAGACGACTTCGGCGGGATTCCAATTCGTGCCGGCCATTGCCGGCAAAGACATTTCAGCAGCGGCAAACTCAGGGCGTTGTCCGGCGGTGATGAGCGGGAGAGCGGTGTTGCGGCGATGCCATTTGAAGATGTTCGTCGGTGAACTGACGTGTGCGATGCCGAGGAAGTCGGCGAGCGGGCGAGGCAGCGAGTTGGTCATGCCACCGAAGAAGAGTCGGGCCTCGACTTCCTGCTGTTCGCGCAGATAGAGGCTGAATATGCCGTCGGTCTTCGTGAGGCCGTCGAGGAGGTTGAGGTTGTCGTAGAGGCCGACGCGCTGGAGCAGAAGGGTGTCGGCGAGGCTGGGGAGCATTTTACTTTTGAACTCCTTCAGAGCGGCCCATGTGAGCGAGGCGCGCGCGGTGCCGCCGCGCGGCGCGGGCGTGAGCACGGCCAGGTCGGGCTGGCCGGGCTGGAGATACGCGGGCGGGACGCGCGGCGTGAGGTTGGGGAGGTGGAGGCGTAGGTCCGCGTAGAGCAGACCGAGCACGGCGAACGCCCACAGCGCGGCACGCCAGCCAGCGGGCGCGGTGCGGAGGTTGAGCACGGCAGCGGTGCTGAAGATGAGAAACAGCCCGCCCGCCACGGCGCTGAAGAGCAGGAGCATCTGGGATTCCAGCCCTTCGCCGGGCAGCGGGTTGAACCAGCCTTGCACCGCGATGAGCGCGGTTACGGCCACGAGCACGGTGGTGATGGCACGCAGGCGATGCCGCGCCATGCGGGAGCGGACTTCATCCACCGAAAGGGAGTGGGGAATGGCGTCTGGCGTCTGGGGCGAAGCCGTTGAAACGGCTTCATCGTCGCTCGGCTTCGGTGACACCGGGCTGAAGCCCGGTGCTAATGAGAGGGCAACGGAGTCGCGGAAGATTTCCTTCACCGCGAATGCTGCGAGCAGCGGCAGGATGAACGTGAGTGGAATCACGAACTTCACCGGGTAACGCATGACGCCGAGCGGGAGGACGTGCTTGAGCGCGGCGAAGAGTCCACCGCCGTCACCGAGCGCGAGCACGAGGAAGATCGCCGCCAGCAGCGAGAGCAGCCGCGAGCGGCGGTCCGAGACGCGCAGCACGGCAAGCAATGCGAGAGCGAGCACGCCTGCGCCGGCGTAGTAGCTGGAGGTCCAGTTCTGGCCGCTGTGCAACGGCACGCCGGGCGAGGTGAGCACACAGCGGAAGAGCGGCACGAGGTAGTTCGCGAGGCCCCACGCGGGCAGCGACCACACGGAGTCGCCGAAGCCGGAGTCGCGCTGCGAATGGCGGAGGAGGTCGAGGAACGGGAGGAGTTGCGCGGCGGAGAGGAGGGTGACGAGGGAGACCAAGCTGGTGAGACGGAGGATGGGAGATTTCAAATTGAGAATTGAAAATTGAAAATTCTCAATTCCCGCCCACAGCGCGAGCGGCACGGCGAGCAGCCATGTGAAGACAATCACCTCGGGCGCGCCGGTGAGCATCTGCAACGCGCCGGTGAGCGCGGCGAGGACGAGTTTCCGCCCACCTTCGCGCACGCCGGACTCCACGGTCATCACGACCCACGGGAGCAGGCCGAGCGCCGCGAGGTTGTTTGGCCACATGAGCGATTGCTGCGTGAGGCCGTGGAAGGCGTATGCAATGCCGGCGACGGCGGCGGGGAAGTTTTGCCCAGTCCAACGGCGCGCGAGGGCATACGCGCCGAGGCCACCGAGCCAGAGGTGCAGCAGCATGAAAATTCCCAGCGACCACGGCAGCGGCAGGAGCAGGTAGCAGAGCGAGCCGGGGTAGAGCGTCATCGTGTTCCACTGCGCGAGGAAGGGCAGGCCGCAGTTGTTGAGCGGATTCCAGAGTGGGAGTTCACCGCGCCAGAAACATTCGCGGTGATGGTGCGCGATGGGGTAGCCGAAGACGCTGAAGTCGCGCAGGACGAAAGTTGCCGAGCCGAGCAGCACATCGGGCCACGAGGCGAAGACGAGCGCGGCGAGCAGCGCGGCGAAGCGCGGGGGCGTGAGGAGGTTGGCGGCGGGGGAGGACAGGTTGTGATTAGTAATTAGTTGAGACCTCTGCGAAACAGGGCAGCAGGCATTTGGTTCCATTTTCTGCGATGCA
>CAYZJP010000027.1:0-48515 GCA_964478755.1 uncultured Klebsiella sp. | reverse complement strand
GTCGTCAGACAGCGTTTCGCTTTTCACGTTCAAGGGTTTTGGGATAGCCTCTAATAAGCATTAACATGGGGCAACCATGCGCTAACCCGACAGGGCGTTGCGGTTGCCATCGTTTCGTCCCGTGCGTTGGGTCGCTGAGTGTGGGGCGTTAACCCCGCTTCCCCTTCAGCGCCTTCCTCAGCTCCGCCAGTGACAGCGTGTTCACCACGTCGGCTTTCGTCAGCCAGCCTTTGCGTGCGACGCCGGTGCCGAGGCGGAGGTAGCCGAAGTGGTCGAGGCGGTGGGCGTCGCAGTTGATGACGCACTTCACGCCCTTGCTCCGCGCGTAGTGCCAGAGCCGCCAGTCGAGGTCGAAGCGCCACGGGCTGGCGTTCAGTTCAATCCAGGTGCCGGTCGCGGCGCACGCGTCTATCACAGCCTGCTGGTTCACGGGATACGGGTTGCGCTCCAGCAGCAGGCGGCCAGTGAGGTGGCCGAGCATGTGGACGTGCGGGTTTTCCGCCGCGCGGAGGAGGCGCTTGGTGTTGTCCGCCTCGTCGCTGCCCGCGACGTGCAGACTGGCGACGACCACGTCCAACTCGGCGAGCAGGTCGTCGGGGAAGTCGAGCTTGTCCTTGAGGATGTCCACCTCGGTGCCGGTGAGCAGGCGGAAGTCCGTGCCGTCGTCGGCCAGTTTCTTGTTCACCTCGGCGACGGCCTTGAGCTGTTCGCGCAGACGGGCGGGGTCGAGGCCGTTGGCCTGGTAGCTCGCGCGCGAGTGGTCGGTGATGGCCCAGTAGCTGAGGCCAAGCTCCTCGGCGGGCGCGGCGATTTGTTCGAGCGTCTCGTGGCCGTCGCTCCAGTTCGAGTGGTTGTGCAACGAGCCGCGGAGGTCGGTCCATTCGAGCAGGCGTGGGAGCTTGCCCGCCTCGGCGGCGGCAAATTCGCCGTGGTCTTCGCGCAGTTCCGGTTCCACGTAGGCGAGGTCGAGTTCGCGGAAGATGTCCTCCTCGGTGTGGCACGGCAGGCGGAGCGCGGGGTCGCGGGTTTCTTCCTTGGAGCGGAAGAGGCCGTATTCATTGAGGCGCAGGCCGCGCGCGATGGCCCGCTGGCGCATGACGATGTTGTGCTCCTTGCTGCCGGTGAAGTAGGCGAGCGCGAAGGGATACTCGGCGTCGCTGACCACGCGCAGGTCGGCCTGGATGCCGCCCTCGACCACCACGCTGGCCTTGGTGTCGCCCTTCGCGCTGACGCTGAGGACGCCGGGTTGCGTGACGAAGAACTCGATGACCTCGGCGGGGCGTTTCGACGAAGCGAGGAAATCAATGTCGCCGATGGTCTCCTTCCAGCGCCGCAGGCTGCCGCCGATGCTGCATCGCGTGATGTCGGGATGCTGGCGGAGGTTGTCCAAGATTGGCTGGGCGGCGGCCAGCGCCGTGTGCAAGTGGTGCTTGCTGGCGAACTGGCGCTTGAAGGCGATGCCTTCGAGAATCTTTGTCTGCGTCTTCTCGCCGAAGCCTTCGAGCACGGCGACCTTGCCGGCCTTGCACGCGGCTTCGAGCGCTTCGATGGTTTCCACGCCCAGCTCGTCGTGGAGCTTTTTCACCTTCTTCGGCCCGAGGCTGGGGATGCCAAGCATCTCCACGAGGCCAGGCGCGACGGAGGCTTTCAGGTCGTCGTAGTAAGGCAGCTTCCCGGTGGTGACGAGCTTGGTGATCTTGTCCACGAGCGCGTCGCCGAAGCCCTTGATCTCGCCGAGGCGGCCCTCGGCGACGACTTTCTCCAACGGCTCGGCGAGGCCTTCGAGCGTGCGCGCGGCGTTGTGGTAGGCGCGGGTCTTGAAGGGGTTCTCGCCCTTGAGTTCCAGCAGTGTGCCGATCTCGGTGAGCACGGAGGCGACTTGCTCTTTGTCCATGCGGGCAGTTTAGCAAAATGGTTCAAAGTCCAATAGTCCAAGTTCAGGGTTGGCACCGGGTGCGTTCTGAATATCAGGGTGTGGCTTTGGCTCATGGCGGGCGCAAGGCGGATCACTAAGTTGGGCACAATCAGACCGAACTCATGCAAGCCGCTTCAACTCTGTCCGCGCCGCGGACCGTCCGCGCCGCCTTCACCCTCATCGAATTGCTCGTCGTCATCGCCATCATCGCGATCCTGGCGGGGATGCTGTTGCCGGCCCTCAGCAAAGCGAAGGAGAAAGCCAAGGCCACGAAGTGCATGAACAACATGAGGCAGATCGGGCAGTCGCTGGCGCTTTACATTCCAGACCACGGTGGGCGCTACCCCGGCTGCGTAAATCGCTACGGCGATTGGGGAGCGGGGTTGTTTGGATATTATCCCATCCGGCTGCTGCCCTACATGAGCGGCAACCGGCAGACGTTTCAGTGCGCCGCCGCTCCCGAGAACGCGCGCTGGGACACGACGCTGAACACGACGTTTGTCGGCGGCAACATTGACCGCATCCGCGCGGCGGGCGCGCCGACGGGAACGCGCTTCAGCATCGGCTACAACGACTGGGGGATTGGAACGGTGACGGTGGGTTCCCCGGGCATTGGCTTGGGCGGCGACATCCAGTCCGCGGCCGCGGAGGCGAACGAGGCGCAGATCGTCAAGCCAGTGGACATGATTGCCCTCGGAGACACCGTGGCTGATGCGTCATGGGACACGAGCCTGGACCCGCACGAAGTGGATCAACTGCCCGCCCGCCGGCACAATGGCAGATACACCAACCTCGCCTTCGCCGACGGACATTCCGAGATGCCCATCCGGCACGATGTCGTGGATCCCAACAACGACTACTGGCGCGCCCGGTGGAACAATGACTATCTGCCGCATCACGAGATGGACGGCGCGCTGCTGGGTTCGTGGAACGCGGCCTTCCTGAATGTGGACACGAAGCCCTAGCCTTCGACCTCCGATCGGTTTCCGCCGCGCATGCACTTCCTTCGCCTCATCCTCTGTCTCCTGCTGCTCACCGGTGCTGCCTGTCGGAAACGCAGGGGCGAGGCCGCCGCTGCTCCCGGGGCCGGGTCGCCACCCGCGCCGGGCAATCCGGCCGGCCCAGTGGCGGCGGAACCACCCAAGGAAGTCCCCGTGGAGACGGCCTTGCATCACCTGAACACGGCGGCGCGCAATTATTACGCGGACAAGTTCAAGCTGCCGGCCAGCCTGGACGAGTTGTATCAAGCTGGCTACCTGAAGGAACACTTCATTCCACCGGCAGGCCGTCAGTTCTTCATCAATCCCCAGACGCAAGCGGTGGAGGTCCGCTGAGGCATCGTGTGCATGGCCCGGCGAGGAAGCTTGCAGGAAACTTTTCTCTGGTCGTGGCGGCCCGACCCGCCTACTGTCCGCACGACCCGCAACAGGCGCGTGCCGCATGGACACCTCGTTCAATTGTCCGAAGTGCAAACTCCACATCACGGCGGACGAGTGCGTCGTCGGCGAGGAGATTGACTGTCCGGAGTGCGGCGAGAAATTCCGCGTCCCGCCGAAGCCCAAGCCCGTCCCCGTCATCGTCAAGAGCGCCGCGACCCTCGCGCATCCCGTCGCGACCCCCGTCGCCCACGCCGCACCCGCGCACCCCGCGCCAAGCCACGCGGCTCCTGCCCCTGCGGCCCCCGCCCATCCGGCCCCCGAGGCTGCGCCAGCCAAACCCGAGGCCAAGCCCGCCGCACACGCGCCGGAGCACAAGCCGCTCAGCGTCCCGCAGCGCTCCGGCCCGCAGGAGTCGCTCGTGAAGAAGGTCGTCCACCCGGAGGACCACAAGACCGAGGAGAAAAAAGTCCGGGTCAAGACCATCAAGCGCGGCTCATGCGTCGAGGTCGGCCACGACCTCTTCGACGAGAAGGTGACGGATTTCCTCAACAAGGTGGGCCGCGAAAACATCATCCACATGAGCACCGTCGGCTACGGCGCGATGGACTCCACCGGCCACATGCTGCCGGACTACGGCATCCTGGTGGTCTATTTCGGATGAGCGGTGGAGGGTTTTACGGGACTTGAGCAACCGGCCGGAAAGTGCTTACCTGCCCCGGCCCTGTAAACTGTCCCTGCATGAACATCCGTCGCCATCCGCAGGCCGAGCTGTCCGCTCTCTTCGCCATCATTGAACTGCTGTTGTGCGCGCGGCCCGCCGGCGGCGCGACGGTGACGAACATTGTTGGCAGTAATTTCTTCAGCCCGGCCACCATGACGATCAATGCGGGTGACACGGTTGTTTGGGTCTGGCAAAGCGGCACGCACACCACCACAAGCGACACAAACTTTTGGAATTCTGGTTTCCTCTCCGCTGGACAAAGCTTTTCCAAAACTTTTCCGACGGCAGGCACATACACCTACTTTTGCGCCGCTCATTCCTTTCCCGGCGGCAGCAGTCAAAACGGCACCATCATTGTCCAGGCGGCTGTCAATCAGCCGCCTTCGGTCGGCATCAGTTCGCCGACGAACGGCACCAAAGTTCTCGCCGCCGGCAACTTCGTCGTCTCCGCCACCGCCACGGACAGTGATGGCTCAGTGACCAAAGTGGATTTCTTCTCCAGCCCGACTGCTGGCACGATCGGCGATCCGATTTGCAGCCTCAATGGCCCCTCCTTTCAGTTCACCACCAACCTTCCCGCCGGCACGTTCTTCTTCACGGCTGTTGCCACGGACAATCTCGGCGCGACCAACAAATCCAGCGCCGTCCAGATTTTCTCGCTGACCAACGCGACGCTTGTCGCCGCCAGCCCGCTGACCAACGCCGGCGTTTTCACCGTCAGCAACAGCTTCGCCGGGCAGGAGTATTTTGTGGACGCGCTCACCAACTTCACCGGCACGCTCTCCACGCGCTGGTTCCCCATCGCCACCAACACCGCGCCGAGCAACAACTTCATCTTCTCCGACTCCGTGCTCACGAACCAGCTCCCGCGCCTGTATCGCGTCCGGCAGTCGTTGTAGCCGCGCGGCATGACGACGCTGCTCATCGCCACGCGCAACGCGCACAAGGTCGGGGAAATCGCCGCCATCCTCGGCCCCGGCTTCCGCTGCCTGAACATCAAGGACGAGGACGGCCTGCCGGCGGTGGTCGAAGACGCTCCAACCTTTGCGGGCAATGCCATCAAAAAGGCCGGGATCATCGCGCGCGCGCTGATGCTGCGGACGGCCTCGCGCCTGCCAGCCGCGCAGGACAAGTTCTTCGTCCTGGCGGATGACTCGGGCTTGGAAGTGGACGCGCTCGGTGGCGCGCCGGGCGTCCACTCCGCGCGCTTCGCGGCGATGGATTCGGGCGAGGCTGGCAACAGCCCGGACGCGGACAACAACGCGAAGCTGCTGCGTCTGCTGGCGAGCGTGCCAAAGGCGAGTCGCACCGCGCGTTTCCGCTGCGTGCTGGCATTGGTGGAGGTGAATCGCGCCGTGCCCTTGCTTACGCCGATGTTGTTCGAGGGCGCGTGCGAGGGCTGGATAGACTTCGCGCCGCGCGGCGCGGGCGGGTTTGGTTACGATCCGTTGTTCATTCCACTGGGGCAGGAACAGTCCTTCGCGGAGTTGGGCGAGGAGGTGAAGAACGGCCTGAGCCATCGCGCGAACGCGGTGGCGAAGCTGCGCGAGTGGTTCAGGCGACAGGCTTGATTTCCGCCGGTTTCTTCCACACGTAGCGGAACATGATGGTGCGCAGCGCGGCGGTGATGGGGATGGCCAGCAGGCCGCCGAGGACGCCGCCGATGAGCTTCGTGCCGACCAGCACGCTGATGATGATGGTGAGCGGGTGCAGGCCGACGCGGTTGCCAAGGATGCGCGGCGAGTAACCCAGACCCTCGGCCACCTGCACAAACGCGAACACGCCGGCCACCGCCGCGAAGTGCCCGAGGTCGCCGTGCTGCACCGCGGCCAGGATCGCCGCGAGCACGAACGTGATGATGCTCCCGATGTAGGGCAGGATGCAGATGACCGCCGCCACCGCGCCAAGCAGCACGGCGTAGTCAATGCCGCAGAACAACAAGCCCAGCCCCAGCAGCGTGCCGGAACAGATGGACACGAGGATTTGCCCGCGGAAGAAGACGACGATGCAGTCGTTGATGGAGGTCAGGACGAAGACGAGTTCCTCCTTCGCCTCGGATTCGCGGATGGGCAGGTAATCAGTCCAGTTGCTCTGAATGCCAGCCTTCTCCAGCAGGAAATAGAAGAGATAGACGGGCACGAGCGCGAGGCCGACGGCGTAGCTCATGAAGACCGCGAAACTGCTGACGTGCGCCAGCAGCCAGTCGGAAATCAGCGGCGCGGTGTCCTTGAGCGCCTGCTGCACCTTCGCGCCGATCTCCTGGTCCCAGGCGATCTTCGCCTTCTGGCCCAGCGCCGAGTCCGCCAGCCAGTTGCTGAACCGTTCGCGGAACTTGTCCGAATACTCCGGCAGGTTGTTGACGAGCTTGTTGGTTTGCACAACCAGCTCCGGCACAACCGTCCCAAGCATGAGCACCACGATGGCGACGCCGATGAAGAACACGAGGAGGATGGCGCGGACGCGCGGGATTTTCATCCGCCGCTCCAAGAAATCCACGACGGGGTCGAGCAGGCAGGCGATGATGGCCGCGACGGCCAGCGGAAGAATCAACGAGGCGAGCTTGTTGAGCAGGAGGCCGAGCGCCCAGACCGTCGCGCCCATCGCGCCGAGCACGACAGCCACGGCGAGAATGGTGGCCGAGAACCAGATGACCTGCGCCTGCTTTGTGGAGGGCGGCGGGAAGTTCATGCGGGCTTCAGAGTGCCGGTTGGCGACGGTTGATTGAAGGAGAAAACATGGCGCTGCCTCAGCCCTGCCCAAGCTTCTTCGATTTCTCCGTCGCGGCACGCACGGCGTTCATCAAGCCGCCGCGCACGCCGGCCTTCTCCATTTCGTGCAGGCCTTCGATGGTCGTGCCGCCGGGGCTCGTGACCATGTCCTTGAGCGCGCCTGGATGCTGGCCCGTTTCGAGGACCATCTTCGCCGCGCCCAGCAAGGTCTGCGCGGCGAACTTCGTCGCCACGTCACGCGGCAGGCCGGCGGCCACGCCGCCGTCGCTGAGGGCCTCGATGATTTGATACGCGTAGGCCGGGCCGCTGCCGCTCAAGCCTGTCACGGCGTCGAGCAAGGATTCCTTCACCTGCATCGCGACGCCAACGGAGGAGAAAAGTTTTTGCGCGAGCGCGGCGTCGGCGGGCGTGGCGCTCGTGCCGGTGGCGAAGGCACTGGCGGACGCGCCGACGAGCGCAGGCGTGTTCGGCATCACGCGGATGACGCGCGCGCCGGGAGCGAGGCCGGCTTCGAGCTTGGCCAGCGGCACACCGGCGGCGATGGAAATGAGCAGATGCTTCGCAGTGATGTGGGCGCGAATTTCCGCGAGCACGGCGACGACCTGGTCGGGCTTCACCGCGAGGATGAGGATGGGCGCTGCCTTGCACACAGCGAGACTCGTGGGCATGGGCTTGACGCCGGTCTCGTCGGCGAACGCCTTGCGGGCCGCCTCCATCACGTCGCTGGCGACGAGGTTCTTCGCGCTGGTGAGTTTGGCGGCGGAGAAACCGCGGGCAAGGGCGGTCGCCATCTTGCCGGCGCCGAGGAAGCCGATGGTGAGTTCGGAGGCCATGTGGCGCACCTTTTAGCAGGGGGCGGGGCGGGGCGGAAGGTTAATTCCCGCCTCGCTTGCCAGCGCGGTGCGCGTGACCGATACTCCGCCTGTGAGCGTCACTGTCACCCAACTCACCAACGACCTGCTCGCCTCCTACGCGCGTGTCGGCGGCATCAACCACCTCGACGGGAAAAATCTTCCATCCAAGACCGCCATCGCCGGCATCACGGCGGACTTGCTCCGGCTGCTCTTCCCCGGTTTTTTCGAGGAGAAGCCGTTGCACTCGTCCGAGCTGAAAGTCGAGACCGCCATCCTCATGGACTCCGTGCAGGGCCGCCTCGAAGACGAGCTGCTCAAGGCGCTCGAATACCGGCCGCGCGACGCGGCGAGGAAGAAAGACCTTCGACCCGAGGCGCGGCAGCTCACACTGGAATTCCTCGGCAGCCTTCCGCGCCTGCGCGAAATTCTTCAGACCGACGCTGAGGCCGCGTTCAAGGGTGACCCCGCCGCGTTGAGCAAAGAAGAGGTCATCGTCGCCTATCCGTTCATGGAAGCCATCGCCGTGCAGCGCATGGCGCACGAGCTCTATCGGCAGGAAGTCGCGCTGCTCCCGCGCATCATGACCGAGTGGGCCCACAGCCGCAGCGGCATGGACCTGCATCCCGGCGCGCAGATCGGCACGCATTTTTTTGTGGACCATTGCACGGGCACGGTGATCGGCGAGACTTGCACCATCGGCCATCACGTGAAGATGTATCAGGGCGTCGGCCTCGTCGCTCGCTCGCTTGCGGGCGGCCAGGCGCTCAAAGGACAGAAGCGCCACCCGACCATCGAGGAGCACGTCACCATCTACGCCGGCGCGACCATCGTGGGCGGCGAGACCGTCATTGGCGCGCACAGCACCGTCGGCGCGAACGTCTTCCTCATGCACAGCGTCCCGCCACATTCGCTCGTGCTTTACGAGGAAGTGAACGTGAAGGTGCTCGACAAGCAGCAGCGCGAGAAGGGCCGAACGGACTTCCAAATCTAACCGGCTCGTCAGCCGACCGGCAGCAATTCGGGAATCGGCTCGCCGAACGGCAGGATGGGCATCGGGCGGCCGGTGAGATCGGGGAAGGATTGCTCCCAGTCAATGCCGAGGTGCTGATAGACCGTGGCCCACAAATCATTCGGCGACATCGGGCGCTCGATGGGGTGCTCGCCGCGGCTGTTCGTCGCACCGACAATCTGTCCGGTGCGCATCTTCGCGCCGGACGCGATGAAGGACATCGCCCCCGGCCAGTGGTCGCGGCCGGGTTGCATCACGCCCGTTTGTGTGCCGACGGAGGTGGAAACGCGCGGGGTGCGGCCAAACTCGCCCGTGACGACGAGCAACGTCTTCTCGTCGAGGCCGCGCGCGTAAAGGTCTTCGATGAGCGCCGACACGGCCTGATCGTAGGGCGGGAAGCGCCAGCGCGCGTCGTCAAACATGTGGCAATTCACGGCGTGAGAATCCCAGTTGTAGCAGCCGTATTTCGGCATCGTTGTGCCGGGGTGTTCCCAGACCATCGTGACGAAGCGGCAGCCGGCCTCGACGAGGCGGCGCGCCATGAGGCCGCGCTGGCCGTAGGCGTTCATGCCGTAGCGTTCGCGGATGGACTGCGGCTCGCGCGAGAGGTCGAAGGCTTCCCGCACCGGCTCGCTCGTGAGCATGTCAAAGGCGCGCTGGCTGTATTGATCCATCGCGTCCATGAGGCCGCTGCGGTCGGCTTCGCGACGCAGACGATCCATGCCTTTGAGCAGGTGCAGGCGGTCATCGAGCCGCGTCTCCATGTCCTGAGTGAGGCCGAGGTTCTGCACCTTGAAACTGGGCGAAGCGGGGTCGCCGCCCACGACGAACGGCGTGTTGACCGAGCCGAGCCACGCGGCGCCGAGGCTGAAGGTGTCAATCTGCGCGCGTCCGCCATCGGTGCCGAGCACACAGGCGGGCATGCCCTTGGGGCCGGTGTGCCGCTCGTTGAGAATCTTGGTGACGTAGGAAGTCACGGCCGGCGCGTCGTTCACGAAGCCGGTCGGCTCGGCGGGCAGGCGGCCGGTCATGAAGCGTTTGTGCCCGCCGCCGTGGTCCGCGAACGTGTGATGGCACGAGCGGACGATGGTGAACTTGTCCGCGATCTTCGCCTGCATCGGGAACAGCTCGGAGATTTCGATGCCGGGGACGTTGGTCTTGATGGGCCGGAAAATGCCGCGGTAGTCGGACGGCGCGTTCGGCTTCAGGTCGTAAGTCTCCATGTGCGGCGGGCCGCCGGGGAGCCAGACGAAGATGACCGAAGTGTCGCGCGGGGATTTGCCTGACTGCTTGGCGATGGCGTTGAGCCGGAAGAGGTCGCTGAGGCCGAGTCCGGTGGCCGCAAGCGCGCCCGCCTGCAGAAAGCTGCGGCGCGAGACCGGGCCGGGACAACGGGGCGATTTCATGGTCACAAAGTAAGCACGAAACCGACGGGTGTCAGCGGGGAAAATTCAGCGCACCGTCCCACAACCTTCGCTCAAAGCTGCTGGAGAAAGTAACGGCGCAGCATCAGTCGTGGGACGGCCAGAGCGACAACCACCATCAAGACCCAAAGCGCATGGACGAGCCGCTCATCCACTGCATACCAATCTGAGGCATCCACTTTGGGATGAGCGAAGGAGAGGAAAAAGAAGTCGGGCTCGAACGGAACATAGTCCGCGCAGTAATACCACTTGCCGGCAATTTCCCATTGCCAGACAACGGCTGAAATTATCAAGAAGCTTACTGCAAGCAGGGCGTAAATAGAGGCCAGATCGTTTGCCTTGATTTGTTTCGGCCCGGCCATTTCTACGCCCCAATCTGCCGCTTGATGGCGTCGGAGATTTTCCGTGACCACTTCTCCAGCGCGGCCATGTCCTGGCCTTCGATGAGCAACCGGGCCTTCGGCTCGGTGCCGGAGTAACGCAACAGCACGCGGCCGCCGGCGGGCTGGACCTCGGCCTCGGCTTCCTTCACCAGCGCGAGCACACCGTCGAGTTCCTCGAACGGCGTTTTCACCCGGACCTTGATGTTCGAGACCTGCTTGGGGAAGCGCGTCCAGCAGCGCTTGAGCTTGGAGAGCTGCTCGCCGCGCGCCTTGAGGATGCGCAGCACCTGGAGCGCGGCGACGAGGCCGTCCCCGGTGGTCGAGTAGTCGCGGAAGATGAGGTGGCCGCTCTCCTCGCCGCCGAAGTTGTAGCCGCACTTGAGCATCTCATCGATCACGTTCTTGTCGCCAACGGAAGTGTAAACGATCTTGCCGCCTGCCGCGTGCATCGCGGCACCGAGGCCGGCGTTGCTCATGACGGTGGCGACGAGTGTCTTCTCCGCGAGCGTGCCCTGCGCGAGCATGTCCAGCGCGGCCACGGCCATGATGTCGTCGCCGTCGAGCAGGATGCCCGTCTCGTCGCTGAGGATGACGCGGTCGGCGTCGCCGTCGTGCGCAATGCCGAGGTCGGCGCGGTATTCGCGGACCTTTGCGCAGACGTTCTGCGGGTGCATGGAGCCGACTTCCTTGTTGATGTTGAAACCGTCGGGATGGTTGCCGAAGACAAACGTCTCGGCACCGAGTTCACGCAGCACGCAGGGCGTGGCCTTGTAGGCGGCGCCGTTCGCGCAGTCCACGACGATGCGCATGGTGTCGAGCGTGAGGCCCTTGGGGAACGAGGTCTTCGCAAACTCGATGTAGCGGCCGAGCGCGTCATCAATGCGGACGGCCTTGCCGATTTCGAGCGCGGACGGGCGGACGCTCTCGATCTCACCACTGAAGACCAGTTCCTCGATGCGGTCCTCGATGGTGTCGGCGAGCTTGTAGCCGTCCGGGCCGAAAAATTTGATGCCGTTGTCATCATACGGATTGTGCGAGGCGGTGATGACGATGCCGGCGTCGGCGCGCAGCGAGCGCGTGACGTAGGCGACGCCGGGCGTGGGCAGCGGCCCGATGAACAGCACGTCCACGCCCATCGAGAGGATGCCGGCGGCGAGGCCGTTCTCGAGCATGTAACCGGAGAGGCGCGTGTCCTTGCCGATGACGATGCGGTGCTTGCCACGCGAGCGGGACTGGGACTCGAGGTTCTTGAAGACGTGCGCGGCGGCGCGGCCGAGCTTGAGGGCGGTCTCGGCGGTGACTGGCTCGACGTTGGCGGTGCCGCGGACGCCGTCGGTGCCGAAGATTTTTTGGGGTGCGTTGCTCATGGGGAACTTGCGAAACTGCGGGATGGTCAATCGGTGTTCGCGGAAGTGATGCGGGCCTCGGTGTGGGAAACCTGCACCACAGCGATGCTGGCCGGCGTGTGAACCAGGATCTTTTTGTTCAGGCCGGCGGTGTCTTGCACGTCGGTGAGGTTGATGAAAACTTCGAGTTGGCGGGAGGTCAAGGCTTGAACCTCCGCGATCGGCCCCCGAACGGTGACATCAATGTGACTCGGCTCCACGCGGAAGGCGCGGAAGTCGGCGGCGGACTGCATCACTGTGATGGGCACGCGCTCAATCTTGCGCGTCACGACACCGAGCGCGGCCCGGTCGGGCCGGAGGTTGTTCTGCGCGCCGTAAATGGCGAACCAGATCATCGTCGCCAGCACCAGCGAGAAAAGCTTGAGCCAGAAATTCTGGAGGATGGCGTCGCGGGCGGACATTACTTGGCCTCGACTTTCTTCGGGAGCGCGGCGGGGGCGGGCGCGCGCGGTTCGACGGGCTTGGCCGGAGCCGGCTCCGGTTCGGGCTTTCTGGGTGCGCTGCTCTTTGAAATGTTCCTTGCGATCCAGAGCCGCAGATTGTCCACCCAGTTACGCGCGCGGACGCGCTTCACGAAGATGGCCGTGAGGAACGCGCGCAGCTCCTCGGCGGTCACGCCGCGCTTGAGCTCACCGCGAAAGGCATACGAAATCGCGCCCGTCTCCTCCGAGACGGCAACGACCACCGCGTCCGTCTCCTCGCTCAGGCCGATCGCCGCGCGGTGGCGTGTGCCGAGCGACTTGTGCAAGTCCTGCCGCTGCGTGAGCGGAAAAATGCACGCCGCACGAAGGATGCGGCCGTTCTTGATGAGCACACCGCCGTCATGAATGGCGTTGTTCGGGAAGAAAATCGTCTCCAGCATTTCCGGCGTCGCCTCGCAGTCCACCACCACACCTGACTCCACGGCCTCCGTGAGGTTGATGCTTTGCTCCATCGCCATCAGCGCACCAATGCGCACGTCCGCGAGCCGCTCGACGGTTTCGATGATGACCTCGATGTCCTCGCGCTGCTCACGGGCGGACATGAGCAAGGATTGGTTGCCCAACTCGGCGAGCAGGCGGCGCAGCTCCGGCTGGAAGATAATCACCACCGCGAGCACGCTGAAGCCGGAGAACCAAGTCAACAATTGGCGCAACACCGTAAGTTCGAGCACCGTCGTCAGGAACGTCAGCGCGACGAACAGCACCACCAACCCCGTCACCACGGGCGCGCCGCGCGTGCCACGAATGAAGTTCGCGGCAAAATAAATCCCCACTGCGAGGATGAGCACCTCCAGTGCGGGCCGCCAAACGAGATTGAGTGTTTCGAACGCCACTGTGTCGGCGGACACTGTGCCGCAAAAGTGCGTCAGAGAGAAGCAGTAATCCGCATCATCAGCCCGCATTCATCGCCGCATGCGCTTGCATCGCCTCCGCCACGCGCACCGCCTGCACTGTCTCACGCACGTCATGCACGCGGAGGATCTGCACGCCGTCGCGCACCGCGAGCGCGGCGCACGCCAGCGCGCCGGGCAGGCGCTCCGCCGGGTTCTCAGCGACGGTGAGCTTGCCGAGAAAAGCCTTCCTCGAAACGCCCAGCAGCACTGGCCGGTCGTGCTGCGCGAACTGCTTCAGCGCACCGAGCAGTTGCAAGTTGTGTTCCAGCGTCTTGCCGAAGCCGATGCCGGGGTCGAGGACGACCTGCTCGCGGCGCACGCCGGCTTGTTCCAAGCGCGCCAGCCGGTCGGTGAAGAACGCATCCACCTCGCGCACCACGTCGGCGTAGGCCGGTTGCTGCTGCATGGTCTGCGGCGTGCCTTGCATGTGCATCGCAATGTAGCCCGCGCGAAACTCCGCCACCGCCCGCCACATCGCGTCGTCGTCGCGGTTCGCGGCGATGTCGTTGACGATGCTCGCGCCCGCCAGCAGCGCGGCTCGCGCGACCTCCGGCTTCTGCGTGTCTATCGAGATGGGCAGCGACAACCGCGCCGCGAGTTGCTTGATGATGGGGAGAACGCGGCGAATTTCCTCCTCGATGGGAATGGGAATTGCGCCGGGCCGTGTGGACTCGCCGCCCACGTCGATCAGGTCCGCGCCTTCGCGAATCATCTGGCCAGCTCGCTCCAGCGCGGCCTCGACGGAGAAAAACTTGCCGCCATCCGAAAACGAATCCGGCGTGACGTTCAGCACGCCCATCACGAGCGTCGGGCGGGGGAAGCGGAACTCGTGTCGGCCTGCGCGCCAAAGCATGGCTGGAGTCCAGCACAGCAGACGGGTCTTGTCAGGCCCGCCATTTCCTTGCTGCAAGTCGCGAGCACGTTTGGCTAGTCTCGCCCCACTATGAGCGCCACCCCGGAGCAGCTTTGGCAACGGTTTCAAAAGCATTACACCGAGTTCCCCAGCATCGGCCTCGCGCTCGACTTGAGCCGGATGAACTTCGGCGACGACTTTCTCCCGACGATGCAGCCGCGAATCGCGAAAGCCTTCGCCACGATGGTGGAACTGGAAAAAGGCGCCATCGCGAACCCCGACGAGAAGCGCATGGTCGGCCATTACTGGCTGCGCAACGCGGCGCTCGCACCGACGCCCGAAATTGCGAAGGAGATCACGGACACGCTCGCAGCGCTGGAGAAGTTCGCGGCAGAAGTCCACGACGGCTCCGAGGTGCGCGGGACTGGCGGGCCGTTCAAGCGCCTCCTCGTCGTCGGCATCGGCGGCTCCGCGCTCGGGCCGCAATTCGTCGCGCACGCGCTCGGACAGCCGGCGGACGACAAGCTCGCCGTCCACTTCTTCGACAACACCGACCCCGATGGCATGGACAAGGTGCTCGCGACCATCGGCGGTGGATTGGACCGCACGCTCGTCGTCGTGATCTCCAAGTCCGGTGGCACGAAAGAAACGCGCAACGGTTTGCTGGAGGCGAAGGCGGCCTTTGCGCGGGCGGGCCTGCGCTTCGAGTCGCACGCTGTCGCAGTCACGGGTGTCGGCAGCGAGCTGGACCAATACGCGACCAAGCACGGCTGGCTGCGGCGCTTCCCGATGTGGGACTGGGTGGGCGGACGGACGAGCGAGTTGTCTGCTGTTGGCCTGCTGCCCGCCGCGCTTCAAGGCCTCGCCATCCGCGAAATGCTCGCCGGCGCGAAGGCGTGCGATGACGTGACGCGCGTTGCCGACGTGGCGAAGAATCCGGCGGCGCAGCTCGCCTTGATGTGGTTTCACGCCGGCGGCGGTCGCGGCACGAAGGACATGGTCGTGCTGCCTTACAAGGATCGGCTCGAACTTTTCTCCAAGTATCTTCAACAGCTCCTCATGGAGTCGCTCGGCAAAGAACTCGATCTCGACGGCAAGGTCGTGAACCAGGGCATCGCCGTCTACGGCAACAAGGGCTCGACCGACCAGCACGCCTACGTGCAGCAGCTCCGCGAGGGTGTGCTAAATTTCTTCGTCACCTTCATCGAGGTGCTCACCGACCGCGCGGGCGACAGCATCGAAGTCGAGCCGAAGACGACGAGCGGCGATTTTCTCACCGGCTTCTTCCTTGGCACGCGCGCCGCGCTGCACGAGAAGGGCCGCGAGTCCGTGACCATCACGGTGAAGGAGGTTTCGCCCTTCACCATCGGCGTGCTCATCGCGCTGTTCGAGCGCGCGGTGGGTTTCTACGCCTCGCTCATCAACATCAACGCTTACCACCAGCCCGGCGTCGAGGCCGGCAAGAAGGCGGCGGGCGCGGTGCTTTCGCTTCAAGCCAAGCTCGTCGCGCACCTGAGCGCGAACCCGGGCAAGTCCTTCACCGTCGCGGAAATCGCTGCCAGCATCGGCGCGAAAGGCCAGGAGGAAACGCTCTTCAAAGTCGCAACGCACCTCGTGGCGAACGTTGGGCGCGGCGTGCAGAAGTCCGGCGGGGCTTTGCCGGCGGAGGCGAAATTCGCGGCGAGTTGAAGCGCCGTTGACGGACCGTCCTCGACTTCAATTCAAATCAGGGCTGCTTCTTTGGGGTGGGCGCGTCGGGAGCGAGGCCATTGAGCCAGAAAGTGCCGTTGTTGCGCTCATAGGTGGCGTAGCCCTTCTCACCGAACACGCCTCTGACCGAACGCTCCGTCTCGTCGCGGACGGCACGGAGCGCCGCAGTGCGTTGGTCGGCGGAGAGATTCTTGTCGGTGCGGATCTGCTTGGCCTGCTCCTCGGCGGCCTTCTTCATGTCGTAGGCTTTCACGGCGGCGTCCTTGCCGAGGCCCTCGCGGTCGGCGGCGCGATACATGGCTTGGAAAGCATAGTCTTCGCCGCGTTTGAATTCGGCGTAACGCGCGTCGCCGAGTTGGGCTTTGATGTCATCGTCCAAGGCTTTCTTGGCCGCATCCTGCTTGGCTTTTTCCTCGCCCTTGAGGTTCAGGCCGCCGCCGAAGCCGCCCAACCCGAACTCATCGTCGTAAGCCTTGCGCTTCTTGAATAGGTCGAGGAACTCCTGCTCAGTCGGCTCGAAGCCGGTCATTTGCATCCGCATGACGTTCGCGGTCATCGAGAAGCGGAGATTGTAGTCCTGCAGTTCGTCCGGGGTGAGGATGCCGGCGAGGGCGGCCTCGGATTCCTTCATCACCTTGCGGATGTCCTCGGGATCCGGCGCGCCGCCCTTCATGGCTTTCTGCATCTTGGTCTGCATGTCCTGAAGCGTCTCGAAGACCTTGCTGCGTTTCTCCGCCGGCAGGAAGTCGAACATCGCCTCCATCTGCGAGGCCGCGCCGGCAAGCAGGTCCGGCGTCTCCTCGGGGGCGGAGCCGAGCAACTCGGTCAGCAGGGCGCGCTTCTCCTTGTTCAAGGCGCGCTCCTTCTCAGTGCGGTCGGGATCAATCGTCGCGCCCATCATCGCGCCGGGTTTCCAGAACTCGAATTTCTTCTTTGGCCCGGCGAGCGCCTTGCGCTTGCTGTCGTAAAGCTTGTTCACGTCCGCCTTGATGATGTCCTTGATCGTCTCCTCGGGGCAGCCGATGGAGCGCAGGTTGGCGATGTATTTCTTGTAGTCGTCGGACTCGACGGCGTTCCAGTCGAACTTCTGCGCGACCGTGTTGGTGACAACCTGCGTGACGGTGCGGGTCTTGGCGGCAGGCGCGGCGGGCGCTGGCGGTGCGACCGACTGCTTCGCCACGATTGGCGCAGGCGTGGGTGGTAACGCGGGCTGGGATTTCATCAACGCCGCGCCCAAGGCGACGTTGATGATGAGCGAGATGACGAGGAGGATTTTTGGATTCATGGTTTCTCGGCGGTCTTGGGTTTGGATGGTTTGGGATCGGCCGGCTTGGCGTCGGCGGCGGGCGCGGCGGGCTTGGTTTCAGCAGTGGCGGCTCCGGGATTGGGCGCGTCGGTGAGCTTGGCATTGACGGTGAGCTTGACCTTCGAGGCGGTGCCCTGGCCGTTGGCCATCGCCATCTTGATGCTGAAATCGGAGGTGGCGGTGGACTCGACGTTCAGACCCAGAGCCGGGTCGAACCACGCCTTGCCTGAGATGGTCGCACCGTCCTCGACGGTGACGGTGACGGGGCTGGCACCGGCGGCGGGCTTGGCCACGATGGTGCCAGCACTCTCGATCAATGCCACCTTGCGACCCTCGCGTTGTTCCCACGCCTTAAAAGTGTTGGTCACGTCCACTGAAAGGTTGCCGGGGCCGAAAGTCTGGTTGCGTGTGGCCGACCAAGTGTCGCCGGGCTTCACTGCCTTGTCCGGCAGTCCGGTGTGGAGCGTGTTCCAGCCCTTGATCGCCTCGTCAGAAAGCATGTTGTTGAGCGACGCGAGGACGAACTGGTTCGCGCCGGCGGCAACCTTGCTGCGGAGCTGAATGCCGCCTTCGACCTTCTCGACCTTGCCGTCCGCGGCAATGACATACTTGACCTTGATCCCGACGAGCTTGCGCATCGGGCCGGCGAGCGGATTGCTTCGTCCATCTTGCTTGGGATCGCTGCGCGTGTTGAAGACGATGGAGTTCGTTCCGATCTTGTTGGTGGTCGCGACGGCCAGCGTCTCGACCTCGACCTCGTAGCCGCCACCCTCGCGCTCCTTGAGGGCGGTGAAGGCGATCTCCTGTGCCTGCGTGATCGCCAGCTTGAAAGGCTGCTGGGTCATGGGGTTCTGGCCCTCGGTGTCCGTGGTGGTCTCGATGCGCTGCACGAGGCGCTGGCCGACCGGCCACTTCGCCTTGAACTCGACGGGTGGCTCCTCCTTGGGGGTTTCGGGCGCGGCGGCTGCTGACTCGGCGGCGGCAGGGGCAGCGGCAGCGGGATCCTCCTTCTTCTTGCACGCGGACAGCGGCAGCAGCCCGGCGCAAAGCACCAGCGACAGGCCCAGATGGCGGAGCTTCAAGCGGCGGAAGATGTGGGTTTTCGCGATCATGGCTTCAACGAGGCTGATAGTTTGGTGAACTCGGTGCCGCACACCATACCATCAGAAGCAACTTTGCAAATACGAAACCGGCACACGCCTCAGATCGCCCCTCGCAACCGGGGCGGGCATCGGCTCCCTAACCCCGTGGGAACGGAAATGTTTCAACGCTGTCAGTTGCGTCACGGAATTTCCAAATCCGAGAAACGCCGCTCGCACCAGCGCAACGACGCGTGGCCAGCGCCCACCAGCAAAAACACGCACAAGATCAAGTGCCCTCGGAAGAACAGAAACAACTCATCGCCCGGATTGAAGCCCCGCCAGATCGCGAACCCCACCGCGCCTGCCACCACGGGCAACGGCGCGAGCAGCACGGTGTTCGCCCACCAGCCCGGCTGTTTCAGCCGGCCCCCGACTGCTGCATAGTAGGCGAAGGCCAGTGCCATCAGCAGCGTGCAAGTCCACGCCAGCCACGCCGCGTAGGTGAGCCAGCCGTGGCGGATGCGCAGCCGCTCGCGATCCTCCGGCTTGGCTCCTGGCAGGCGTTCGCTGCCGGGGAACGCCGCCACGTAGCGCGCCGTCGGGAAGGCGCGGCCTTCGATGAAGTCCGGTTCGGCCCACGCGACTGAGCCATCTTCCGACTGCGAGCGCACATCGAACGTCACCAGCATGTCCGGCTGTGCGAGCGACCAGATGAGACCGGGCAGTTGCGTCGCGAGCACGATGATGAGCGCGGCGGCGGCCTTCGCGCGGAAGTTCATTCGCCGGTCAATCGCGCGCGTGAGCAGGAACTCAAACGCCTTGAAGTTTGGCTGATGGCTCCACACCAGCGGCACCTGCGGAGTCGAGGCCAACCCGCACGCGCACAGCATCCAGAGCAGCAGCAGCATCCCGAGGATGCCCGGATAAAACGCCGTGAGATCACGGCCCAGCGCGGACATGCACACGTTAAGCCCCAGCCACGGCAGATAGAAAAACGTCAACGCCAGCACGAACGTCCCGCGCGTGAACTGGTCCGCGCCGAGTTCAAGCTTCAGCAATGCGAGAAACGGACTGGGAGTTTTTTCCGTCATAACACCTCCTGTTCCGCGAAGCGCCGCTCGCACATCCGTTGCGCCGGCAGCGCCAGCGCCACCAGCGCGAGGGTCAATGCCAGCCAATGCCGCGCGAAGAACTGCACCAGCGGCGCGATGCGGCTGGTCTCCGGATCGAAGCTGAGGCGAAACACGATGCAGACGAAGCTCACCACGAAGATCGGCCCGCACGCCACCAGCGCCGCGCGCACCGTGCCGCGCTCCACGAACCACTGCGTCACCAGCCCGTAGTAGGCTTGCATCACCACGATGGCCGCGACGCTGACCCACAGCATCGCACCGCCGAACGCCGTCGCGATGACCACCGGTGCCACCGAGGGCAAATCGTCGGGAGCCGCGTTGCCGAAGCTCGCGAGGTCTGGCGGAAACTGCCGTGCCATGACACCGACGAGCGCGAGGTTCAGCAGCAGCGGCAAAGAAAGAAACGCCAGCAGCGTGAGCGTCTTCGCTCGGAAGAGCAGTTCGCGGTCAATCGCGCGGCTCGAAAGAAACTCCTGCCACGCGGCGGCGGCGGGAACACCCAGCGGCTCCAGCACGCCCCACAATCCGTGTGCCAGCGAGCTGGAGCACTCCATGATGAGCACCACCAGCCACCACGCCACCATCATGAAGACCCACATCTCCAGCACGACCAGATAGAACTGATGGTCGGGTTGGAACCGGAGCAAAAACGCGGGAGCCACGTTTTCCGCCAACAACACGACGACGAGCAACCAGGCGATCGGATTGCCGAAAATGGTCGCGCTGCGGCTGAGTTCCAACTGCACCAGCGCGAAAAACGGGCGGCGTGTTTTCATGCCCTGTCCTCCGGCTCACGCACCACTTCCACGAAAATGTCTTCGAGGCTCAGGTCGCGCACTTCGTAGCGGCAGCGGTGCGTGGCGGCGAGCTGTGCGAGCATCGCGTCGTCCGTCACGCGAAGGGTCACGAGCGCCTCGGTGGGCGTCTTGCGAAGCTGGAATGCGCCGGGGACAGCGAGGCTCGCAGTGCCGTTTGGGAAGTCGTAGAGGCGCACTTGCTTGATGGTTTCCTTCAGCCGGTCGAGCGGCTCGCTCAACTTCAGCTTGCCGTCGGCCATGATGCCGACCTCGTCCGCCACGCGCTCCACGTCGCTCAGGATGTGCGAAGAGAACAGCACGGACTTGCCCTCGCTGCGGAGCAACTCCAGCACCTCGTCAAGGAACTCGCGGCGCGCGACCACGTCGAGCGTGGAGGCAGGTTCATCGAGCACGAGGAGATCGGGCCGCTGCGCGAGCGCGAGGAGGAAGCCGACCTGCCGCTGCTGGCCGCCGGAGAGTTCCTTGATGCGCTTGTCGGGATCGAGCTTGAAGCGTTTCAAGATGCGGTCGCACAGCGCGTCGTCCCAGTTCGGATAAAAGTTCGCGGTGAACGCAATGAGCCGGCCCACGCTCATCGCGGGCATGAGCGTCTGCTTCTCGGAGAGGTAGCCGACGCGCTGGCGGTCCGCGACGGTGAAGCGCCACGGGTCCGCGCCGCACACTCGCAATTCGCCGGCGTCGCGTCGGATGAGGCCGACGAGCATCTTGATGGTGGTGGTCTTGCCCGCGCCGTTGCGGCCGAGGAAGCCATAGATGCTGCCGCGCCGCACGCGGAGGTTCAGGTCGCGCACGACGGGCTTGCCGTCGAAGGCGCGGGCGACGTTCTGCGTTTCGATGATGCACTCGGTCATGGTTCAGCCTTTCTCGTCGGGTTCAGTTTCGGCGAAGCGCTGGCGGATCAGTTTCGCGACCTCCGCCTCGTCCAGCTTCAAGTGGCGCGCCTCGGCGACGACCTGCTCAATCGCGTGGGCGATCAGCTCGCGCCGGGCCTTTTGCGAACGCGTCACGTTGCCATCGGCGACGAACGTGCCGAGGCCGCGCCGCGTCTCCACGAGGCCTTCGGCATCGAGCATCTGAAAAACTTTCGCGACCGTGAGCGGGTTGACCTTCAGTTCGGCGGAGAGTTCGCGCACCGAGGGCAACTGCGCCGCCGGGGCCAGCTCGCCGCTGGCGATGCGCTGGCGGAGCTGCGTGAAGAGCTGCCGGTAGATCGGCATCCCGCTGCTCGGATTGAGGTGAACGAACATCCGCTTGAACTAGTGTTGTATATCACTAATACACTAGCCGCCGGAAGGCAAGGAAAAAGTTCGGGCACGAAAATCCCGGGTCACGGGGCTTCCGGAACGGCAGGCAGTTCGGGCGGGCGGGCCGGCAGGCTCACGCGGACCGTGGTTCCCTTGCCCGGCTCGCTGGTGAGGAGAAGCTTGCCGCCGTGCAGCTCGGCCAGCCGCCGCGCGATGGGCAGGCCCAGGCCGGTCACTTGCGGCTCGCCGCCCGGTGGGGCGGCGGGCGTGGAGCGGCCCAGGCCGGCGAGCTGTTCCGGCGTCATGCCCCGTCCCTTGTCGGTGATGGGGATGAGAAAATCATGCCCGTCATCGTAGCACTGGACCGAGACCGGCGTGCCGGCAGACGAATACAGGAAAGAGTTGCCGACGAGTTCCTCGACCAGCTTGGCGAGCTGTTTTTCCGCGATGGCCGCAGAGCCGGGCGCGATTTTCAGTTGCAGGTCGCGCGCGCGGTCCGCGGACTCAGCGCATCGGCGGGCTTGCCCGGCGACCACGGCCCCGGCGTCGGCGGTCAGGGTCTGGCGCAGGGCGTTCAGATGCACGTGATTGGTGCCGAACAATTCGAGCTGCGCATGGAGGAAAAAATTTTCCATCAGCCGCTCCACCCGCACCCCGGCGGTGTGAATCGTCGCGGCGAGCGCGATGACTTCCTCCTGCGTGCGGGCCGGCTCGGCGGCGGCGAGCGACTGCGAAGTGACGAGAAGATGTCTGAGTGGCTCCGCCAATTCGCCCGGCAGCTTCGTGCCGATGCCCGAGCCGAGGCAGGCGAGCTTCTGCTCCACCTCGCAGCGCAAGGCCTGCCGCCGATGCACGCGCAGCTCCAGCGCGGCGGCCAGCTCGTCCATCTTGAACGGCTTGGCGATGTAGTCGTCGGCGCCGAGCGTCATGCCCTTGCGCATCCCCTTGAGGTCCGCCTCGCCGGTGATGAGCAGCAGGGGAATGTCCGCCGTGGTGGGATGCTGCCGCAACACGACGGTCATCGCGTAGCCGTCCACCTGGCCCATGACGATGTCGCTGACGATGACATCCGGCAGGTGGGCGCGGGCCAGCTTCACGCCCTCCAGGCCATTCACCGCCTCGATGACCTCGTGGCCGCGCGTGCGCAGCAAGTTGGCCACCGATTGCCGGAAAACTTCGGCGTCATCCACGAGCAAAATCTTCATGCAAAGGTGCGAACACGGCATTTCCCCTGCCAGTCTCCGCGCGGGGCGCTGCCGACCCGTTATCGGCCGCGCGCGGCGAAAGCTCAAGCACGCGTTCCGCCGCACATCGTGCCGCTTCGCTCGGACTCGCCATGCCCGAAGGACTTCTGGTAGTCTCCGCGCAACATGAGTTCCACCGGCGAATCCGAGCTGGTCGCGCGCTGCCGGCGCGGCGACGCGCGGGCGTGGGATGAACTCTTCGACCTGCATTACGCGGCGGTCGGGCGTTACGTGTTCCAGCTCTCGCCGCAGTTCACGCGCGAGGACGCGGATGAGATCGCGCAGGAGACTTTTCTCTCGGTCATCAAGCACATCGCGAATTTCCACGGCGACTCGCAGTTGCAGACGTGGCTCTTCCGCATCGCGGGCAACAAGGCGCGGGACCATCTCGAAAAGCAGCGCGCGGCCAAGCGCGGCGGCGGGCAGCCGCCGCTCTCGTTGCAAGCGGAGGATTCGGAGACGGGCCTCACGCTCGACGCGCCCAGCCATCAGCCCGGCCCGGACGGCGAGTTGCTGCACACCGAACGTGCGCTGCTCATCGGCCACGCGCTGGAGCGGCTGGGCGGGCCATGCCAGGAAATCATCGAGCTGCGCTACTTCGCGGATTTGAGCTACGGGGAAATCAGTCGCGCGCTGCGCTTGAACGAAAAGACCGTCAGCTCGCGCCTCAGCAAGTGCCTCGACAAGCTGGAGGAAATCGCGCGCCCAATCTTTGCCGGGGAGAAAGCGGCAGTTTTCCCGTCTAACCCACCGAGTCAGTCATGAGCACCGAAGCCCAACGCGACATCGAGAAGGACCTGCTGGCCTACAAGCAGCGCCGCCGCGAGCAGGCGGGCGCGCCCCTGGAGCTGCATCCGGCCACGCGCAAGATGCTGCAAAGCGAGGCCGCGCGCGCCGCCGCGCGTCCGTTGCTCACGTCGGAGGAGGCGGCAAAAAATTTCGTGCGCTCGTTCGTGATGTCGCACCAGCAGCCAGGTTTCTTCACGCGGCACAGGCAGCGCGTCATCTGGGGCGGCGCGATGTTCGCGTGCCTCGCGCTCGTGCTCGCGGTGTTGCGCAACGACCCACAGCAGGCAGCGCGGAAAAGCGCGTTCCCCGACTCACTGCCCACGCCGCCGGCGACGCCAGAACCGAAGCCGGACAAGCCACAAGGCGGCGTCGCCGCCACCAAACCGCCGACCGAGACCGAGCGCTCGGCACACTTCAAACAATCCGCTCCGGCGGCGGATGGAGTTCGGGAGCAGGCGAAGTTTTCCGCCGCACCCGCTGGTGGCCCCGCGCCCGCCAACCCGCGCGGATTCGCTGCGCCTTCCGCGCCAATGCCCACGGCGCAGCGCGAGGCTGACCGTCGCAGCGGTGGCGCCGGTGCTCCGTTGCCGGCGATATTGACTTCCGCGGGCAACGAGCGCGGCGTGAGCGCACCGGCTGGTGGCCGCGCTTACGCAAAGTCGGAGGGCTCGGCGAGCCTCGCGTCGGACAAGGACGCGGACAGGAAGCTGGCCGAGAAACCGGCGGCGGGCGAAACGGTGAAACTCCTGCGGGCGCTCAAGGATCCGCAAACTCTCGCCGTGACGTTTGAGCCGGAGGTGAAGAAGTCCACCGAGGAAGCGAAGCTGAAAGTGAGCGACGAACTCAAACGTGTGCCACTCGCAACCGCTGCTGGCGCGGGTGGCGCGCTCGCCTCCGCCGCGCCGCCGGTCGCCGCGCCCATGCCCGCTACCGTCGCCGCTTCGAAGCAACAAGCGCTTTCCTTCGATGCGGGTGGGGCCGGAGTCGTGCCAGTGCAGCAGCGCTTTCAGCAGTTGGACAACCGCGCCGGCTACCGGCAGAACTTCAACTCCCCGCCGCTGCCGCAGGTGATGCAGGACTTCGCCTTCGAGCGCACCGGCGACCGCGTGCGCATCGTGGACGCTGACGGTTCGACCTACAGCGGCACCGTGATGCCCGCTCCCGCCGAGGAAGCGAGCCGGAAGGCTGTTTCCCAACTCGACGCCGCGAAGGCACGCAAGGACGCCGCCGAACAATTGGCACGGTCGGTGGACGCGCCCGAAGCCTACCATTTCATCGCCAGCGGCGTGAACCGCAAGCTCAACCAGTCTGTCGAGTTTCGTGGCGAGTGGCTGCCCGTCGCGCCCGCCCAATCACAACCGGCAACGCCCGCCTTGCGGGCGGCAAGCTTCGGCATCGAGCGCTTGGAGTCGCAGATGGCGGATAAGAAAGAGAAGGCCGCCGTCACCAACAAGCTCTCCGACAACGCCGCACCAACCGACCTTTATCTTCTCCAACGACAGCAACGAGAATTGCCCTTGGGCCGCATTTCCGGCCGCGCCGTCGTCGGGGGAAAGAACGAGTTCGACATCAAGGCCGTGTCGAAGTAGCGGCCGGCGTTCTGCGCCCGCTGAAGTCGCTGTCCGGCCGGATTTCGCGTTGACGATTGTTTTGGCTGCCCGCACCGTGACAGCGCTTGGCGCGCACGAAGACCATCCTGTTTGTTTGCACGGGGAACATCTGCCGCAGTCCGATGGCAGAGGGTTTGTTCCGCCACGCCGTGAAGGGGCGGGGCGATTTTCGCGTCGTCTCAGCCGGCGTCGGCGCCATCAACGGCCAGTCCCCGAGCGCGCACGCCGTCACCGCGCTCCAGCAGCTCGGCATTGAGATCACCGGGCAGCGCAGCCGGATGCTCACCGGCGCGATGGTGCAGGAGGCGGATTACATTTTTGGCATGACGCGCGGCCATGTCGAGGCGGTCACGCTGCTTTACCCGCAGGCGGAGGAGAAGACCTTCGTGCTGCGCGAATTCGACGACACACTCGACTTCTGGGAGAAGGACATCGCCGATCCGATCGGTGGCAACCTCGACGTGTATCTCAACTGCCGCGACCAGATTGAGCAGGGCATCGAGTCCATGCTGCGCTTCGTCGAGCAAGGCGGCGACGCCTCCGGCAACGGCCGCGCAGTCACATTCGCGATCGGCTCAGACCATGCCGGCTTGCAGCTAAAGGAGGCGCTGAAGCGGCACCTGGAGCAGCGGCACGTCCGCGTCTTGGATTTCGGCACGAACTCGCCCGAGTCCACGGATTATCCCGACTACGCCAAGCTCGTCGCCGAGCAGGTCGCGGAAGGCAACGCGGACTTCGGCCTGCTCTGCTGCTCGTCGGGCGTGGGCATGAGCATCACGGCGAACAAGGTGCCCGGCGTGCGCGCCGCGCTCGTGTTCAACGAGGAGATGGCCGGCGTCACGCGCCAGCACAACGACGCGAACGTTCTTTGCCTCGGACAAAAACAGACTTCGCCCGACGAGGGCAGAAAAATTGTGGACGCTTTTCTCGCCACCGAGTTTGAGGGCGGGCGTCACGAACGAAGAGTCAAAAAAATGGAACAAAATACTGGATTACGTTTGTCGGCGGTGGATCCCGCCATCGCCGAGACCATCGCCAAGGAGCGCCAACGCCAGCAGGAGAACATCGAGCTGATCGCCAGCGAGAACTTCACCAGCCCCGCCGTCATGGAGGCGCAAGGCTCCGTGCTGACGAACAAATACGCCGAGGGTTACCCCGGCAAGCGCTGGTATGGCGGCTGCGAAAACGTGGATGTCGTCGAGTCGCTCGCCATCGAGCGCGCCAAGCAGCTCTTCGGCGCGGAGCACGCGAACGTGCAGCCGCACTCCGGCTCCGGTGCGAACATGGCGGTTTATTTCGCCTTCCTGAAGCCTGGCGACAAGCTGCTCACGATGGACCTCTCGCACGGCGGACATCTGACGCACGGCAACAAGGCGAACTTCTCCGGGAAGTTCTTTGAGATCGTCCACTACGGCGTGCGCAAGGAGGACGAGCGCATTGACTACGACCAGCTCGCCGCCATGGCCCGCGAGCACAAGCCGAAGATGATCACCGTCGGCGCGAGCGCGTATCCGCGCGTGATTGACTTCAAGCGGATGGGCGAGATCGCCCGCGAAGTCGGCGCGATGCTGCTCGCGGACATCGCGCACATCGCCGGGCTTGTCGCGGCGGGCATTCATCCGAGCCCGATCGAGCACGCGGACTTTGTGACGACGACGACGCACAAGACCCTGCGTGGTCCGCGCGGGGGACTCATCCTGTGCCCCGCGAAGTATGCCAAAGAGATTGACTCGCAGGCCTTCCCCGGCATCCAAGGTGGCCCGCTCATGCATGTCATCGCCGCGAAGGCCGTGTGTTTCCACGAGGCGCTCCAGCCCGGCTTCAAGGCGTATCAGGAGCAGATCGTGAAGAACGCCAAGGCGCTCGCCGACGGGATGGTTCGCAACGGCTTCCGCCTCGTCTCCGGCGGCACGGAAAACCATCTCATGCTCGTGGACGTTGGCTCGCGCAACATCACCGGCAAGGAATGTCAGCTCGCGCTCGACGAAGCGGGCATCACTTGCAACAAGAACACGATCCCCTTCGAGACGCGCTCGCCGTTCCAGGCCAGCGGCATCCGCCTCGGCACGCCATCTGTCACCACGCGCGGGATGAAGGAAGCGGAGATGGCCGCCATCGCGGACATGATTTCCGAGGTGCTGCTCGACCTGAAGAACGTCGCAACCGCGCACAAGGTCCGCGCCCGCGTGCATGAGCTGACCGCGAAGTTTCCGCTGCCTTACTGAGCGGGGGGCCTGGCTTGCCCAGTGGGAGAACGGGAAGCAAACCAAACTACGCCACCCTCCCGGTCCCGGTCTTAAAGCACCCGGTTGGCGAGGGGAAAAACTTTGTGCGGCATCGGTTCTTCAAAGCGTCTGCCTCAAGCTAAAATAAAGCCTCCGCAACCGTGTTGCCTCGGCAGGCCAAGGCAAAGCTGAAGATGGTGGAAGGTTTGCTGGAGAGCTACATCATCGAATTCTGCGGCGCTCTCAAGAGCCTGCAGGAGGTTTGAACGTGGCTTGGCCGCGCTCGCGCCGTGCAGTCAGTGCTCAAACGCAAGGTCTGCCGGGGAAGTCGCTCGTCGTGCGCCGGGACTTCCCGCAAACTCCCTGCATGAAAACACCGTCCGCGCTTCTTCCGAGGTTCGCCACGTTACTGTTGCTGACCGCGACACCGCTCATGGCCGACGTCATTTGGCGCGGCGATTTCGAGACGGGCACCACGGAGCAGTGGCCCGGCGCAGCCAAGCTGGTCGGCGTGAAAATTGTCACCGAGCCCGTGCGGGAAGGCAAATACGCGGTGCGCATCGACGGCAGCAACGCGGCTGAGAGAAACGGCAACGATCGCATCGAGTTCCAACATCGGCCCAAACCGCCGGGCACGGCAGAAGGCACCGAGCGTTACTTCGCATGGAGCTTATACGTGCCGAAGAAGTTTGAGCCTGGCCACCATTCACTCGGCTACTTCGAGGCGCGCAATCTGTGGACTCAAGTCATGGCCTTCGAGGCCGAAGGTGAGGACATCAAGTTTAGCACGCGCGTGCCTTACGCGCTGCGCTGGACCGGCAAAGGCAAGTTCACGCCTGGTCGCTGGCACGACTTTGTGGTTCACGTCCTGTGGTCGCGCGACGCGAAGAAAGGCTTCGTCGAAGTCTGGTATGACGGCGAAAAGGTCGTGCCGCTCACGAACACCGCCACCCTGCGTGACGAGAACGAGGTCTTCCTGCAAGTCGGCTTGTTTCGCAAAACCAGCCCCGTGCCCGAGACCCTCTTCCTGGATCACGTCATCGAAGCCACGACGCTTGCCGAGGTCATGCCACAGAGGCTCCGTTGAATCGCGGCTTCCGCGTGGAGTGTGGTGTTGCCGTCGCTGCCGCGAGGAAGGCGGAAGGAAAGCGGCTGAGGCGAAGTCGTTGGGCCTCTCGCTAAGTCACTCTGCCGAGGCAACTGTGCGGCACGAGCGGATGGCCGGCGAGGAACTCGGCGGCGGTCATGCGGCGGCTGCCTTCTTTCTGCACTTCGAGCAGTCGCAGCGCGCCTTCGCGACACGCGACAGTGATGCCGGCATTGTCTGCGTTGAGAATTTCGCCGGGCCGGCCGGAGCCGTCGGTGAGTTCCGCGCGCCAGACTTTGAGCAACTGCGGCTTGGGATGCGCGGGCAGGAAGGTGAACGTGCCGGGCCACGGGGTGAAGGCGCGAAGGCGGTTGTGCAACATCCGCGCGGGCTGCGACCAGTCGAGACGACCGTCCTCCTTCGTGAGTTTGCGCGCGTAGGTGACGCCCTCGGTGGGCTGCGGGCGCGGCGGGAGTTCTCCGGACACGCAGCGCGGGATGGTCTGCACGAGGAGGTTCGCGCCGAGGACAGCGAGGCGGTCGTGAAGCGTCTGCGCGTTGTCCTCGGGCGCGATGGGCGTGGCGCGCGTGGCGACGATGCCACCCGTGTCGAGGCCCGCATCCATGCGCATGATGGTCACACCGCCTTCGGCATCGCCTTCGAGAATGGCCCACTGGATCGGGGCCGCGCCGCGCCAGCGTGGGAGGAGCGAAGTGTGGACGTTGAGGCAGCCGTGCGCCGGGAGGTCGAGAACGGACTGCGGGAGAATTTGTCCGTAGGCGAGCACGGCGATGAGGTCGGGGCGCAACTCGCGGAGTTGTGAGATGAAGGCTTCATTCCGTGCGCGCTCGGGCTGGAGCACGGGCAGGCCGAGGCGGAGCGCGAGTTCCTTGACGGGCGGCGGCTGGAGCTTGAGATCGCGGCCCTTGGGTTTGTCCGGCTGCACGACGACGCCCACGACCTGCGCGTCCGGCAGCGTGGCGAGGGCTTGCAACGTGGGGCACGCGATGTCCGGCGTGCCCATGAAAACGAGGCGCAGCATGAATCGGGAGTGTCGGTTTCAGGAACGTGGCGGACAAGATTTTATCAGGAAGGCAGGAAGGGAGGAAAACGTCCGCGTGGTGCCGGTTCAGCGCACGCTTCATTCCTGCCTTCTTGCTTTCCTGATGAAAACCCTTCCTCGCTTCCGGCTACGAACTGGCGCTCGTGTAGCGTTTGAGCGCGGTGCGCCAGAGCAGTTCCGACGCGGCGAAGATGAGTGCGGCCAGGGCGACGAGCAGGAGGATTTCCAGCGGCGAGTTGAGTTTGTCCACGAGGAGCTTCACCGGGACATTCGAGACGAGCAGCATCGGGAGGGCGAAGGTGAAGATGACCTTGAACGGGCCGCGGAAGGCTTCGTCGGGCAGGCGCGCAAGGTTGAACAAATTGTAGTAGCCCCAGACAATGCCTTGCGCGCGCACGGTCCAAAAGCTCGACGCCGAGAGCATCAGCATGAGCGAGTAGTGGATGAGGATGCCGACGACGACGAGCAGCACGAAGCCGGCGAACTGCGACGCGCCTGGCGTGTAGTTCAGCCGGTGCAGCGCGTAGCCGATGACGCACAGCGCGCCGGCGGCGTTGACGAAACCGCCGAGATCCACCTGTCGGAAACTGACGAGGAAGCGCGTGTTCACCGGCAGCAGGAGCATGAAGTCGAGCTTGCCCGTGCGGATGTGCTCGGAGAGCGCGGTGAGGTTGGTGAGGAAGATCGCGGTGAAGAGCTGCTGGATGAGATGACTCGTGCCCACGAGCGCGACCACCTGCCACTTCGTCCACGAGCCGATGTGCTCGGTGTGCAAGTAGAGCACGCCGATGAAGGTGAGCTGGAGCGCGAACCACAGCCCCTCCACGACGATCCACATGAGGAAGTTCGCCTTGAAGCCCAGCTCGCGCGTGACGGAGTTGCGCCACAGCGCGGCGTAAAGGCCGAGATAATGGCGAAGGGAGAAGGGGGGATGGCGTCTGGTGTCTGGCGTCTGGGGAACGTTCGTCGCCCTGGAACTTTGAACTCGAAACTTGTAACTCATGTCAGCCTCCGACTGCCGAGTATTGCTTGATGCCCCGACTCCACACGCACCGCGCGAGCGCGTAGGCGGCGGCGACCCAGAGGAGTTGCACGAGCACGCCGAGCCAGAGTGCGTCGCCGCTCACGCGGCCCAGCCAGATGCTCACGGGGAAGAAAAGCATGTAGGGAAACGGCGTGTAATCCAGCGCGCCCGCGATGGCCGACGGCAACAGGTCCAGCGGAAACAAATGCCCGCCGGCGAGATATTCGAAGGCGAACGCGATGAAGATGAACGTCGCGACCTCCAGCACCCAGAAGGCGAGCAGCGCCAGCGTGAAGCTGAAGAGAAATTCCGGACGGCCGGTGAGGCGGACCGACAGCGGGAACCACGCGCGGGTGGCCGCGTCCGGCGGAAGAACGAAGTTGTCGCGGAGCAGCCAGATGAAGACGGTGGTCGGCAGCAGCGCCACGGCGGCATACACGAGCCGCCCGGAGCCGAAGAGACAGAGGCGGTAGGTGAGGTAATCCATCGGCTTGAGGAGGAACTGGCTGATGTTGCCGTCCTTGATGTCGGCGGCGATCTGCCAGTCGTCCTCGGTCACGGCGGTGAGCGCGTCCACGATGGTGATGACGAGGTAGTAGGAAATCATCTGCGCGAGGTCGTAGCTCGCGACGTTGCCGCCGGACTTGCCCGCGTAAATGGTGCGCCAGACGAAGATGATCGCCATGAGCGGGATGAGGCCGAACGTGGCGCGGAAGAAAAAGTTCACCCGATACACCAGCGTGTTTTGCAGGCCGATGTTCAGGACGTGCCAGTATTTTTCCATCGTCGTCGCTGTCCGTTCTTGCTCGTGCTCTTAAACGTAATCTTAATCCCATCCGCGCCCCACGCCGGAGTGGGAGGAGTAAGATTACGATCAAGATTAAGAGCAAGATTTTGCGCGGAATCCGGCGAGGTTCTTTGACACGCTGCCGGTGCTTGCTAGCCTCCCGCCTCGTCATCCGCAGCGCATGGCCAGACTCACCATTCTCACTGGCGCACGCCGGGGACAGCGTTACGAGCTGCCTCCCGGCATCGTCACCGTTGGCCGGTCGCCGGGGAACACCATCGTCCTCGCGGACGAATCCGTCTCGAACCAGCAGTTGCTCCTGTCCGTGGATCCCGAGGGCTGCCGCCTGAAGGACCGCAGCGGCGGCGGCACGGCGGTCAACGGCAGCCACGTCTCCACCGCGTCGCTGAAGGAAGGCGATGTGCTCAAACTCGGCAGCGTCGAACTGCGCTTCGAGCATGGCGCGCCGATCCCGCGCCCGCCCGCCGGTCAGATTCCAAAGCCCACGCCCGGCGGCCTCGCGGCCCAGGTCAAGAAGGGCGGCCCGCGCTACGAGGAAATCCTCGCGGAGGAGAGGCAGAAGCAGCGGAAGAAGAAAATCATCTTTGACATTGATCTGGGCCCGATCCTGCTGTGGGGCGGGATGGTCGCGCTCGCCGTCGCGGGCATTTGGTCGGCGCTGCATCCCAAGCCGCTGCCGGAGAAGAAGGGCAGGAAGGAGAAGGGCGTGGCCGCAGTTTCGGCCTACGTGCCCGGCACGCAACTGCCCACGCCACCGACCGGAGTCGGAGCCGCTGAATCAGAGGCGGCCAACGCGCCGCTGGGCTTCGCCGTCGCGACCGAGCCGCCGCCACTGCCGTATTCGCTGCCCGTGGGCGCGGCGAAGGCCGGCGCGCAGGGCAACGCAAAAATTTACTTCACCTCACAGAGCAGCGCGCAGGCGGCGGTGGACGCGGCAAGTGAAGGCGACGTGGTCGTCTTCGACGCGCCGGCCGTGGGAACGATCACTGTGCGCAAGCCGGTCAAGGACGTGCAGTTCATCGGTGGCAGTGCGGCGTGGGAACTCCGCGAAGACCTGACAGACTGCCAGTTCTTCTGGCACACGCCGACGCGGATGACACAAGGAGCGGCGCGCATGGAGCGCTGCGTGTTCTACCAGTCACACGGGCCGGCCACGCACCTGACGCACGCGGACGCAGTGACGTTTTACTACGGCGGCAGCACGGTGTTGGCGGGGGATTTCAAGTCGGCGTCGTCCGAGCCGCAACTTTTGCTGACGGGTTTTGTGCGCGGAGTGACAATTCACAAGCCCATTCTCGCGCCGCCGGAGGGCGAGCGGCGGTGGGACATGAACTGGCCGCCGTTTGTGCGCGTGCAGCCGGACGACCTCACCGCTCACGGGCACAACACGTATCTCCTCAGCCCACACGTGCGCGGTCAGACCGCGTGGATGCCGTTCCACGTTGTGCGGGCGACGGGGCTGACCTTCGCGCACGCCACGTCCGAGGGCGGCACTTGGGCCGACCCGATTCTCGAAGTGGACTACGGCATTGACTGCGCGATCGTCTGCACCGCGCTCGCGGGGCGCGGCGAAGCGGCGAACGCGGGTTACCTCCGCCAGCCGGACAAGCTCAAGTATTTCGACCACGAGGAATGGGGCCACAACCACGCCAACGCGCCGTATCGCGGCGCGGCGATCTACCTCGGCGGCCAGCGCAACCGCATCGTCGGCCACGGCGACCTCAAGCCGTGGAGCGTGGGCCGGCGCGCGGCGTTGCCGGGCCTGCACTACGCCGACGGCATCGTGGCGCGCGACCCGTTTCTGCAGGAGTGGTCCGTGGAGCAAGGCGGATTGAACGCAAATTTTGCAGAGCCGAAAAACATCTTCCGCGTGCAGCCCAAGGCCGGCGCGCCGGTCTATAACTCCACCACGGGCGACACGCGGGTTCGCTACCCGGTGCTCGGCGCGAACCTCGCCCGCCCGGTGCTCGTGGCGCTCGGCGACCTGCGCGCGCCGCCGCCAACGCTGTTGGGCAAACGCTTCTCCGACTTCTCTGGCAAGCCCGCCGCCGCCATCGAGCGCGCGTTGAGCGCAGGGGAAAATGTCTTCCTCGGCACCGGCGACTACGAGTTCACTCGGCCCATCACCAATGGCCTCGTCTTCGGCGCGGGCATGGAGAAGACCGTCCTGAGCTGGCCCAAGGGCGTGGACTGTTCGCAGCGCGATTGCAAGGGCCTGCTGAACCTCACCGTGCGCGGCGGACGCTACGGTCACAACTCGCAGGCCGGCGAAGGCGGCTTGACGAACACGGCCACGGCGCTCTTTCTGCGCGTGCGCTTCGACGGCCAGAGCCATGCTTGCATCACGGTCCACTCGGCGGTGGACCAATCGTATCAGGACTGCGAATTCGTCAACGGCAAGGTTGGCTTCACGCACGGACACGACCGCACGCGCGGCTCCTATCTCGGCGAGCGCGGCACCAGCGGCGGTCCGACCATCACGCGGCTCAACCTCGCCAATTGCACCTTCCGCAACCTCAGCGAGCGGGCGATTGACCTGCGGCCCGGCCAGGCGCAGACCGGCGTCATCGGCATCCACAACTGCCTCTTCGAGGACATCGCGGACTCGGCGGTGCGACTGCTTGGCGGCGAGGCGCAGTTGGTGCAGAACTGCGTCTTCCGTCGCGTCGGCAAGGAGAGTTCGGCCAACGCCGTCGTCGAGGCGCAGGGCCACGGCTCGGTCGTGTTGAGCCACTTGGAGATGGACAACAAGGATTTTCCCGGCAGCCCCGTGGGCATCCTCGTCAGCGGGCTCTCGACCGTGTCGCACTGCGCGATGCGCGGCATCCCGCGTGCGCTGGTGTCGCGCACGGCGCTGGTGGTGGACCATGTGGATGCGGCGGAGGGAAACTACGAGCTGCCCTACGGCAGCTACGTGACGACCTCCACCTTCAAGAACGCGGACGTGAAAAAAGGCGCGATGCTCGTGAAGGATTCCGGCCAGGGGGAGAGCATCTCGCTGCAGGCCGGCGTGCAACCGCTGGACACCACGCCGCCGTCCGCCGTGCCCGGTGTGCTGGTCGAAATCCTCGCCGACGGGCATCACATCTCCTGGAAACCCGCCGTGGACAATGAGTCCGGCATCACCGGCTATCTCGTCTTCGCCGAGGGCAGGGAGATCTACCGCACGCCGCTGGCCTACGACCCCGGCGACGCCCTCAGCACCCCGCTGATGACGCGGCTGATCCCCACTTCCTACGTGGACACCAACCGCCTTGCGCCCGCCTACACGGTGAAGGCCGTCAATGGTGCGAACCTCCTCTCCGGCGGCGGCGCGGCCCCGCTGGAGCGTTGGGGGCCGATGCGCGCGCGCTTCCTGGACCGCACGACCAACGAAGTGACCGTGGCCGAAATCACCTTCAAGAACCACGTCCCCGGCTTCGTGGACGCCCGCGGCCGCAAGCTCGCCGCCTCCGAACTCCGCCGCCTCGGCGTGCCCGACGAATGCCGCATCGAAGCCCGCCCGCCGCTGGAACCTGTGCGCTGACGACGTTGCAGAACTGTGACGGAAATAGAAGTTGACGTGCGCCCGGCCTTCCGCTACCACTTGCCCGTCACCTGAAGAAACGACCGCCGGACAAACCTATGAGCGCCTTGGCCCGCCTCCTCTCGCCGCATCTCCACGCCGACCTCACGTTGACCGTGGAGCGCACGCGACGGTCGCCTCAATACCCCCCCCCGTCTCGAATTCTTCTTCTGCTCCTGGCCGCGTGCGCCCTGTGCGCGCCCATTGACGCCATGGCGGCCGAGCAGTTCCAGTTCGTCATCAACAACGGGGCCGGAACCGTGCTGCCGGTGGGGAGCGGCCACGATGTCCGCTGGGAGAAAATTCCCGACACGAACGGAGCCGCCACCAGCGCCATCCTGACCCTGTCTTGGGACGGGGATGACACCCTGTATTCCAGCACTAACGAGCTGGGACAGCCCTACGCCATCAGCGGCCCGTTCAGCACCGCCGTGGCCGGGGTCTATTCGGTCTTCGCCAGCGCGGACTACAGCCAGGTCACCCCGCTGCCGACGCCAAGTTTGCTTCAAGCCACGGGGAGCGTCACCTTCGTGGCGGTCACCAATGTCACCGCCAGCACCAATGACATTGCCGTGGGCACCAATACCATCTCGCTCACGGCGCAGATGACGCCGGTGAATGCGGGAGAGTTCGTGACTTGGTTCGCAGTTGGTGGAACCCTTTCTGCCTACCAGGGTCAGACGGTGGAGTTCACGCCCTACACCTACGGCCACGCAACTGTCACCGCTTTCTGTGGTTCCAGTTCCGCTGGCACCGTCATCAACGTGTATGCCGTCACGGCGGTGACCGCCTCGCCCAATCCGGTGGCGGCGGGGGATAATGTCACGCTCACTGCCACCGTTGTGCCCGGCGGCTGCCCGCTGCCGCTCACCTGGAACATCAGCCCCGACACGGGGTTGACCGTGACGACCAACTTCCCGGCGGGTTACCAGACCGTGACAGTGACGCTGGGCGACTCTTTTGCGAGCTGCGCCGTTCTCAGCGTGAACGTGCAGGAGATCAAATACGAGGCGGTGCCCAATTCAGGGAACTGGCTGGCGTGGCCGTCACCCCCGTATTTCCCCAAGGGCAGCACCTTTCGCGTGCGGGCCATCCCGAACCCTTACGACCCCAACAAGCCGGACTCCGAGCAATGGCCCGGCGGCAAGCCGGTGTGGGGCGGGGAAGCCAGCGGTGCCGGACCGATTGGCACCGTGACTTTCGGCACACGCTCCACCAACGCGACCGACTTGAAACTGGTCACTGCCACTTGCGGTAATGCTCAAACCAACACGGCAGTGGTTTATGAATTCAATCCCCTTGTTACGCCAGAGCACAACTTCACTGGTCGTTCGACCAGCCAATTCGGAATCGGAGAACGACTCCGATTGGCAGTGTCAAACTCGCCTGCTTTGCTGCCGCCGGCTGTCGGCACTTGGGGTTGGAGTCTTTCTGGAGAAGGCGACAGCAGGGAGGTTGGCTTGCTCTCAGACATATTAGCTCCCTTCGGCACCGCGAAATTGACCGGTCCGCTCCTGGCAGGTTCGACGTCTCTAATTCTCTGGCACGAGCCAAGAAACCTGCCGGGTCTCCAGCTTTCCAAATCGACAAACCTCGCATTCATTAGCCCAACAGTGACCTTTCTCAAAGGACCGGGCCCGGGTGGTCGGATGGGTTTTCCGGAAGTCTCAGGGTTTATCGACATCAAGGTCACGCCTGACAATGTTTCATGGAGATTGCTCAAGGTCGGTGAAGTGGACGGACAACCTTCGCTAGGTGCTGGTTATTTCGCTGACATTAACATTATACATGAGCACGGGTTGAATGAGTTCGTAGTCCGGACAGCAGACGGCTGGTTTACTGCGCAGAGTGACAAAATTGCTGCCATTTGGCTACCAGCGGAGGCGCCTGATCCCGCCACGTTCGCGGCGGGCAGTTGGAAATGGGCTCAGATTCCGTGGTTCACATACGCGACGCAAGGTCAACTCGTTCAAGCGGACTACATCACGGCCAGCGATTTCGATGTTGGGCTGCTCATGGCAAATGGTCAGTGGGAAATCTTCGTTAAGAAACTTGGCATTGAGTTCCGGAGGAAGGTGAATGATCAAACCGTGGTTTTGGACGAGAGCAGAGTCTTTCAAGCAATCCCAGATTAACGATGCGAATCCGTTTCAAAATCGGAGTATTGTTTCGCAGTCTTTGCCAGCTGCTAGCACTGGCCTGCTGCTTCGTGCTTCCGCCGATGGCGGCCAGCCAGAGTTACTCGCTGGTTTACGGTTCAGGCAACCCGGACACCGACAAGCTCGTTCAACAAAAGCTCTCTGACGTTGGCAAGACGAGCACGCCGGACTTCTCGGTGTTCCGGGCCTCGGTCCTTAAGACACTTGATGAGTTAAGCATTGCCTCTGCGCCAGCGGGCGCGACGTTCGGAATCAATATCGTGAATTACTTAGGCCAGCAGCCAAGATGGCTGTATCAGGTCAAAGTCCCACTGGCTCATGAGTGTTTGAGGGTTGTGTTCAAGAACGCGACCAACGTCTCGGTTAAAGCGGAGTTGGCCGCACTCAGAGGCATTGAGGGGGATGAGGAATTCGCGGTTCCTCTGTCTCCACTAAGCGACGATGGCGGGGATCAGCGGAAACTCCGAGCTGACTGGTGGCTTCACGCGTGGACTCGGTTTGCCTCGGAAATCAACAGTCCAGACTTGGTGACCCCGGGGCCGGGAATTGAGTTGCCTCAATTCTCAGCCGAGAGCCTCAAAGAGCCACAAGACCCCACAAGTGTCGCGCGACGCCGGCTTGAACGCCAGGAACTGATCCGGCAGCGGGATGCTCTGCATCTGCGGTCAATTGAGTTTCCCGAGGTGATGGCGGAGGCGGAGCGTAGTTTAGTGGCTGCGTATGGGCGGCAGCCTTTCGCGTTTGCGGAATTGGCCCAGCTTCTGAGCCGTTCCTTCGGAGATCGTCACCCTACAACGGGCAAGATACTCCGTAACCTAGCCACTGAATTGCCGCCAGAGCATCGCGGCGAGCTGGACAACATCATCGCCCGCCTGCCGCCTGCCTCGACTCTCGAACAGATCAGCAATGAGAGGAGAATTGCCCTTGCGCGGAGAATGGCTGCTGCTGCGTCCACCGAGAATGGTGATCCTGCACGCTCCTTAGCATCTCGTGGCACAGGTCAGTCGAAAGTCCTGGCAGAAGTCCGAGAGTCTTCCCGCCGGAATGTGACTGCTACGCCACGAGAATCACTTGGCATTGAAGAAAGGACGACGAACAGTTCGGCACGACTGTTTTTTGTGTCGCTGGTCGGTGCGGGAGCTTTGTTGCTCGGTTATCTTTGGCGACGAACGTAGGCAATCAAAATGAGCCACCGGCACGTCATGGCACTGCATTCGGCAGCCGTTTGGCCCGCTCCCGGTCTGGAGCGGGCTGGACGGGCGGCGTTTGGGCTAGTCTGGGCCAAGAGCGGTCCAAACGGGAGCGGTTTGGGCCGCTCTCGGGCCAGAGTCGTCCAAACGGGAGCCGTTTAGGGTGCTTTCGGCTTAGGGCGGGTCAAACGGGAGCCGTTTGGGTCGCTCTCGGGCAAAAGTGGCTTGGATGGGAGCCGGCTGGTCCGGTCTGGCCTAAAAGCAGGTCAAACGGGAGCCGTTTAGGGTGCTGTTTTGAAGTAACCAACTGAAAATAGGTGAGTTGTGATGGAATCACGAAATAGCCCGCGAAACACGCGAATGACGCAAAAGGGGAAGAGAATGGCCTCCGCCCTCTGTGTTCATCGTGCCTCGGTGGTTTCACGACACTCTGCTTTTGACCACAGAGCCACGATGACCACAGAGAAGCATTTTCAACTTTCAGCTTTCAGCTTTCATCCCTGTTGATCCCTGTCGGTCCAACACAAAACCATAAATCCAAAGTAAAACTATGAATCCCCTCCCGCAAACCCTCGATCCACTCCTCACCCTCGCCGAAGACATGGCGGACGGCTTGCACACGCATGAGGTCGCCGTCGGCGTGAAGCAGAACCTCGAAGCCACCGTGCGCGCGGCCATCACCGCCACGAACACGGCGGAGGCGAACTACGCCGCGGCCAAGGCCACCAAGAAAACCCTCACCACGGCGGTGACCATCGCGGACTCGAACGGCAAGGCGTTCATCGGCACCGCGCGGAGCGTCTTGGAGCCGACGCTGGGCACGCAACCCGGCACGGAGTGGGAGCCGGTGGGTTATCCGGACAATTCGCTGGCGCTGCCCACGACACAGGCGGAGCGGCAGGCGTTGCTGGGGAAGATGAAGGATTATTTCACGGCCAATCCCGCGCGGGAGAACGCGCCGCTGGTCATCACGGCGGCGCAGGCCGGGATTTTGTTCACGGCGTTGAGCGATGCGCGCAGCGCGGCCAACGAGGGGAACACGAACGTGGTGGACAAGAAAAACTTGCGGGACGCGGCGGTGACGGCGTTGCGCAAGCGGATGCGCGGACTGATCGGGGAGCTGGAGACGTTGCTCGAAGACGATGATGCGCGCTGGTATGCGTTCGGCCTGAACCCGCCCGGCGCACCGGCGACGCCAGACATTCCGGAGGGGCTTGTGTTGAGCGGCAATGGCGCGGGCGCGGTGGCGGCGGATTGGAGCGACGCGGCGCGCGCGGATCATTACCGCGTGTGGAAGCAGGTGGTGGGAGTGGACGCGGGGTTTGTCGCCGCCGGCTCGCCGACGGACAGCGACTTCACACTCACCGGCCTGCCCAGCGGCGCGACGGTGAAGGTTTACCTCACCGCCGTGAACGGCGCGGGCGAGAGCACGCCCAGCGAGACACAGCAGATCGTGGTGCCGTAAAACCACGGCGCTGACTGGCGTTGAATTGGCAGTGCGGGACCAAGAACGGACTTGCACGGAAGGGGACTGACCTTAAGCTGCCCGGACTTGGTTTGCGACAGGCTAAGGAAATGATTTTCGCCAGTGGCGCATGAGCAGCGAGCAGCCAACGAACAATCCCGGCACGTTCCGGCCGCCGTCGTTCGACGACAACCTCGGCGCTGACGTGACGAGTCCCGGCACGATGTCGCTGGGCGTGGGGCAGAAGGTCTTCAGCCATTTCACGCTCAAGCGGCTGCTCGGCCAGGGCGCGATGGGCATGGTCTGGCTCGCGCACAATGGCAATCTCAACCGCGAGGTCGCCCTCAAGTTCCTCCCGCAAGTCCTTGCCGGCGACAACATCGTCCTCGACGAGCTGCGCCGCGAAACGCTCCGCTGCCTCGATCTTTCACATCATCACATCGTCCGCGTTTTTGGCCTGGAGCTGGGTGACGCCGGCACCGGCGCGGGCGGCAAGCTGGCGGCGATCCACATGGAGTTCGTGGACGGCCTGACGCTGCGCGAGCTGATGCACAAGCGCGTGAAGGACGAGGGCAGGCCGCCGATCTTCGAGGTGAGGGAAATCGCCGAGTGGGTGAACCAGCTTTGTGACGCGCTGCACTACGCGCACACGAAGGCCAAGCTCGCCCACCGCGATCTCAAGCCGTCCAACGTGATGATCAACGGCCGCGGCGAGCTCAAGCTCGCGGACTTCGGCGTTGCGCGGAAGATCGTGGACAACCTCGCGCAGGTCACGAACCTCCTCGTCGGCACGGGCACCACGGCCTACATGAGCCCGCAGCAGATGAACGGCGGCGTGCCGCATCCGACGGACGACGTTTACTCGCTGGGCGCGACGATTTACGAGCTGCTCACCAGCAAGCCGCCGTTCTTCAGCGGCGACATGCGGCATCAGGTGTCGCAGGTGCAGGCTCCGACGATGACGGAGCGGCGCGAGCAACTGGGTTTCACCGGCCTCGAGCCGATCCCCGAGGTCTGGGAAAAAGCCGTCGCCGCCTGTCTCGCCAAAGGCGCGGAGGAACGCCCGCAGACCTGCGAGGAAGTCGCCAAGATGCTCAAGGGCGAGGCGCTGCCCGCCGCCGTTGCTTTTGACAAGAAAGGTCCTGCCACCCAGCGCCCGACGAGCAAGCCCGCCCCGATGCCCATCAAGCGGGGGCCAGAACCGGAGGAGGAAGAGCCGCGCAAGGGTTTCCCGCTCATGCCGGTGGTTGCCGGAGTCGTGGTGTTGCTCGCGCTCGTCGGCGGAGGGATTTTGTGGAAGGGCCAGTCCGGCAAAGGCGGCCCCACGCCGGCCGGCCCGGTGACTCCCGCGCCTGAGACCAAGGCGCCGCCCGTCGCCGCGCCGCAATTCGGCACGTTGCGCATCATCAGCGAGCCCGCCGGTGCGGAGGTCATCTTCGACGGCAAGAAAATCATCCGCACGCCCAGCACGCTCACGAACATACAGACCGGCGCGCACACGCTGCTCTTCCGCCTGGCCAGCCACGAGGACAAGGTCGAGGAAGTCACCTTGAAGGACGCCGGGACGTTGGAGGTGAAGATCGCGCTCAAGCGCCTCACCGGCCAGGTCAGCGTGGAGACCAAGCCGGACAAGTCGGACTTCCTGCTGAAGAATTCCGCCGACGGCAGCGAGGTCGCGCGCGGCCAGACGCCGTTCAAGACCAACCTCGCCACCGGCCGCTACGCCGTCACGCTCAAGCGCGCGGGCCACGCGGACAGGATCGAAAACTTGACCGTCGAAGCCGGTGCGGCGCTCGCCGTGAACTACGAGTTTCCGCTGGGCGCGATGGGCCTGCGCAGCACGCCGCCGGGGCTGGCCTTCGAGGTGTCGAGGGACGGCAAGCCGATGTTCGCGGGCGTGACGCCGACGAACTTCACCGATCTGCCGGAGGGAAATTACCGCGTCACGATGAAGCGCGAAGGCTTCGCGCCGTTTGACGACACCGTGGCCGTGCTGAAGAACATCCTCACGCCGATCAATTGGAACAGCACCGACAACGTCCTGCGCGGCGCGTTCAGCATCACCACCTTCCCGACCAACGCCAGCGCTCTCATCGAGGGGCAGGCTCCGCGCTTCACGCCCGCGCTCTTCGCCAGCCTGACGCCCAGCAAATACACCGTGACCTTCCGGCTCGATGGCTACGAGCCGGAGACGCGGGAAGTCGAAGTGAAGGGCGGAGCCACCAACGCGCTCGCGCCGATTGCCCTGAAGCGTTCCACCGGCACGCTGCAACTCGCCTCCACGCCCGCGAACCTCGCCTACGAGATTCAGCCGGTCGCCGTGCTCGGCGGCACGGGCGAAGTGAAGAGGGGCAGCACCAAGGCTTCGCCCGAAACGCTCGCCCTGCCCACCGGCACTTATCTGGTGAAGGTGCAGCGCCCTGGCTGGCCGGAGTTCAGCAAGGAAGTCACCGTCGCCCGTCAGCAGACCGTGCCTGTCGCGCACGAGTTCGAGGAAGGCACGTTGGACATTTCCATCAAACCCTCCAGCGCGAAGCTCATGGTGGACGGCAAATCCATCACCAAGTTTCCCCTCCCGTTGCCGCCCGGCCCGCACGAGGTCATGGCGACCCACGCCAAGATGCCCAACCTCGTCACCAACCTCGCGTTGGCGAAGGGCCAGAAGCTCGAACTGCATCTCGTCTTCCCCGGCTCCGTCGGCGTCACGGTGGACCCGTCCGGCGCGGAAGTGTTCGTGGGCGGTGTTTCTCGCGGCAAGGCTTCACCCATTTTGGAACTGGCCGACTTGCCGCCCGGCAGTGTCACCATCGAGGCCAAGCACGAAGGTTATCAAACCAAGTCCAGTTCAGTTTCCGTCACCGCCGGCGAGCACAAGGAGACCAAGCTCACGCTCGCCAAAGTCGCCGTTCCCAAGCCCCCGCCAGTCCCGGTGCCGGTCCCAGTCCCGACTTCGCCGCCGGCCGAGACGAAAGCTCCGCCCGTCAAACCCGTGCAGGAGGCGAAGGTCACCCCTCCCACTCCCGCCCCCAGCCGTGTGCCCAATGCTGATTCCAAGCAGTGGAAAAACGCCCTCGGCATGGAGTTCGTCGCGGTGCCCGGCGTGAAGGGCTTGATGTGCATCCACGAGACGCGCGTGCAGGACTATCAGGATTTTGCGAAGGCGAAGGAGCTTTCCTGGTCGCCGCTCTCCTCGCCGGTCGAGCAGGCGGGCGACCATCCCGCCGTCAACGTGACGTGGCAGAACGCGCGGGACTTCTGCGCGTGGCTCACCGAGAAGGAGCGCAACGGCAAGACCATTTCACCGCAACAGTCCTATCGGCTGCCCACCGACGCCGAGTGGAGCGCCGCCGTCGGCCTGGCAAGCGAGAAAGGGGCCACGCCCTCCGAGCGCGCCAAGAACTCCGCGAAGGACGTGGCACCCTGGGGCAAGACCAAGGACACTGGCCCGCCGAAGGGCTTTGGCAATTACGGTCCCGGCACAGGTGGCGATGACTTCCCGGGCACGGCCCCGGTGAAAAGTTTCAAGCCGAACGAATTCGGCCTCTACGACCTCGGCGGCAACGCGTCGGAGTGGTGCGAGGATAACTTTAGCACTGCCACCGGTGTCTATGTCTTGCGCGGCGGCTCCTGGAAAACCGAGGTCATCAAAAACCAGCGCCCGCCCAACTTCATGATGCTCTCGGGCTATCGTTTCCCCGGTGCCATCGCCACGGACGAGACCGGCTTCCGCATCGTGCTCGATCTCGGCAAGTAACCGGCCCCGTCATGGCAGAACCAGAACCCCAACCCACCGGTGACTCGGTGATGCTGCGCCGCCTGTCGCTGGCGGTGATCTTCTTCAGCGACCTGGTGGACAGCACCAAGCTCAAGGCGTTGGTGGGCGAGCGCCGCGCCGGCGAGGTCATCATGCGCCACCACGAGGGCGTGCGGATGCTGCTCAAAAAATTCCCGGGCGGGCAGGAGATCGAGACGGCGGGCGACCAGTTCCTGCTGCTCTTCAGCAACACCACGGACGCGACGCAGTTTGCCCTGCGTTTGCACCACCAGAACCGCCAGTTGTCCGAGGAGCTCAAGGCCAAGGTGCTGGACCGCATCGGCATCCATATCGGCGAGATCGCCCTGCACGACACCCGCAAGTCCGGCCAGGAGAACACCAAGGTCTTCGGCAGCCATGTGGACCTCGCCGCGCGCATCCAGTCGCTCGCCGACGGCGGGCACACCTTGATGAGCGGCGTGGCCTACGAAAACGCCAAGATGATGCTTGGGGAGGAGGCCATCCCCGGTCTCGGTGAGCTGGCTTGGATCAACCACGGCCCCTACCAGCTCAAAGGCGTGCCGCGCCCCGTGAGCATCTGCGAGGTCGGCGAGGTCGAGTTCGTCGAGTTCGTCCCGCCGCCCGACACCGAGAAGTGCCAGCGTGTGACGACGGACGCCCCGCCCGCCCGTGCCGCGACCGCCGCCGACAAGATCGAGCTGCGCATCCCGAATCTTTTTCTCAAGCTGCCGCAGTTTGGCCACCGCCTGCGGCTCGTGCCCGAGCGCGCCGACTCCGTGCGCGAGCTGTGGCTGGTGTCCGGCCCGGAGTTCAAGGTCGGCAAAAACCACACCTCGCCCGACGGCAACCGTGAGAACGAGTCCGACTGGATCGCCTGGTTCTGGCCGCGCAGCCCGGAGAACGACGAGAAAACCCGCCAGATCCGCCGCGTCCATGTCGTCATGGGCTGGCTGGACGCGGGACTGCCCGGCGCGCGCGACAACCGCAGCAAGGCCGGCTCGTTTTTCGACGGCATCCCGCTGGCGAGCAACGACTGGATGCCCATCAAAGGCCCCGGCCAGCTCCGCCTCGGCCCCGAATACACGCTGGACCTGAAGCTTTTCCCCTCCGCTCTCAACGGCGAACCGGGAGTCAAGAATCTCAAGTCACTCCCCGGTCTGCCGCAGCCCGTCGAGGTGCTCGTGCGCGGCGCGGTCGTCTTCCGGCCCACCGCCTGCCCGCCGTCGTTCCGCGAGAGCTACTGGGTGCTGACGGATGCGACGTTCGGGGCCGGCGACGCGAACCCGATTCATCTGCCCTACGAGGGCCTCGCGCCCGTGCAGGGCCGTTTCCACCACTTCCGCGGCTGCTTCTGGATCGAGTCCATCGCGCCGAACGAATCGCTCCAGGTCAACCGCTCCGTGCTCCACCCAGGTGAATTGGTGCCCATGATGACGGACCAGAGCGTCCGCATCGGCCCGAACACGTTCAAGGTGTCGGTCGTCTCCTGAGCGCGGAGCAATGCGCCGCGTTCACCGTCCAACCCGTGCTGATCGGTTCCACGCTTGCGCCGTGCGGCGGCGCTTTCCTATTGTCACAGCATGAAACGAATTCTGTTTGTCACCGCGCTGGCCGTGCAACTCGCGTTGCCCACGGCCACGCGCGCGCAAAACCTTGTCGGCGACGCCGTGCGGCAGGAATTGGAGGACCGGCTCAAGCGCGTCGAGCGCGACCTCGAGGCGATGAAGGAGGCCAACGACTCGCTCCGCAAAAAGCTCTCGACGCTCGAATCCGGCATGAACGAGGTCGGCCGTCTCACCGCCGAGCGCGCCAATTCCAGCAACAACCTGCTCAAGCTCACCGCCTCCAAGTCCGAGCTGGAGCAGTTGGAGAAGGCGCTCAAGGAAAGCGAGCAGCATCGCGAGGCTGACAAGAAGTGGTTTGTCGAGCAGCTCAGGGAGCTGGGCAAGGTGATCGCCACCCCGCCTCAGCCTGTCGCTCCGCCCACGCACACTTCCTCCAAGCCCGGCAAGGGCAGGAGCGACACCGGCGGCGAGAAGGCCAAGGCGCTGCCGCCCGGCGTGCCCGACACCGGCGTCTATCATCTCGTCGAAAAGAACCAGACCGCACTGGAAATCCTCAAGGCCTACAACGACGATCAGAAGGCCAAGGGGCACCCCGGCAAGATCACTTTGAAACAGCTCGAAGCCGCCAACCCCGGCATGAACATGGACCGCCTCCGCGCCGGCCAGAAGCTCTTCATCCCCATCCCCGAGAAGTGAGGCCGAGTCCGTATGACTTTCCCTGGAAGGGCGCGCGAGGTGGCTGGTCATTCTCTCCCTCACCCCGCCCTCTCCCGCTGGGAGAAGGAGCGACGCACACCGCGATGGTTGGCAAAGGGATGATCGACTTGTCCGGGCCGGCGACGAAATTCCCCCTCTCCCAGCGGGAGAGGGGCGGGGTGAGGGAGAGCGGCTCGTCATTTCTACCGGCCTTCTTTGAGGATTGGCATCAGTTGAGCGCCGAAGTGATCCCCTCATGAAATTCATCCGTCGCGCGCACCTTTTCCTCGGCTGCTTCTTCACGCCGCTGCTGCTCTTCTACATCCTCACCGGCTGGTATCAGACCGTGAACCCGAACCGCCTGAAAGACCCCAGCGAGGCCATCTCCCTCCTGCAAAAATTCCGCGTGGTCCACTCCGACCAGATTTACCCGGCGGAAAACCAACTGGACAAGCCCGCCTCGCCGAAATACTTCAAGGCCCTCGTCGTCGTCATGGCCGTGGCCGCGACGCTCACCATCACGCTGGGCCTGGTGCTCTCCTTCAAGCTGCTGCGCCCCGTCTGGCCCGTCTGGCTCTGCCTCGCGCTGGGCATCCTCCTGCCCATGCTCATGCTCTGGCTGGGGCAGAAACGGTGAACCAAGACGAAACGCCTCCCTCCGCCTCGGGGCCAATCAACATCAACAGAATGGCAGAGTCTCCCTTGGCTGCTGTCCACTAAATGGGGTCAGGTCACGACGACGTTGGTGTCGAGCACGATTTTCATTTCCGGCGGCGGGCGCGACGGCTGGCGGCGATTTCGGCATCAATGTCCGACATGGAAAGTTCTGACGCGCCGCTGGCGGCGGCAGCTTGTTGGAGACTGGCCTGCGCCTGCAACGCACGCACGCTACGCAGGAGCGCACGGGTGGATTCCACTGAGGCCGATGCGATGCGCATGAGCACCGCCACCGTCTGGCCTTTGGACGTGATGACCAAATCCTCCTTGCCCGCCGACTTGAGCCATTGCTTCGCGGGCTTCTTCTTTAGGTCACTGACTGAAATCGTGCTCATGGCTGAAAGAATACGCCGCCAGCGAACCGCGCGCAAGACGAGCCGCCGATGACGAACACCGGCGTGAACTGGCCGCGCCAGCCGAAGAGGTTGCTTCGCGTCTTGGTGACGGCAACCATTCGCCCGACTTTTTGTCCAGACCCCATTTCATGGAGCGACCATAGTTTTTCCGGATTGGCTTCCAGCTTGGCCTGGACTTTGGCCCACTCCAGACCTTTATGGCGGTTCAGGTTTTTCTCAAAGCGGGCTTTCAACGCTTTGAGCAGCTCCTCACGTTGTTTTGGGGGGACAACTCTTTTTTCATTCAACGCCTTTCGTTGGGTCGGGTGGGTTTCATCGCCGCCATATTGGAGAGAATCCCGTTGGGATTCAATCACTCAGCCTAGGGTTGCGAGGAACGAGCTACCCTAGGTGAACAATCAACAAACCGATCAACCCTGAAAGGGTTGAATCAATCCCACACATAACGTTCGTCGAATTCGATTTCGTAACGGCGCAACAATTGGCGGAACTCGTCTTGGAACGACACCTTACGATGATGCTCCTCCTGCCCGGCGATGTATTCGCGCACGGATTCAATCTGCGAAAAGCCGATGGAGAAAATCCCGTAGCCGTTTTGCCACGCGAAATCCGTGAGGTCGGGCGATTTGGTTTTCAGCCACAACGATGAACCGCGTTTGACCTCCTTGACCATCGCCGCCGCGTCACAGGTGCGGGACAACGCGCAGAGCAAATGCACATGGTCTTCCACGCCACCAACGATGACGGGTTGGCATTCGAGGTTGGTCAGGATGCCGCCGAGGTAACGGTGCAATTCATCGCGCAAGGGTTTGTCGCGGAGGAACGGCCGCCGGTCCTTGGTGGAAAAGACCGTGTGCACAAGGATTTTGGCGAGGGATTGCGGCACGTCGGGATGATGCGATATAATCGAAACGGGTTCAATCCAAGGATATGCGAAGGGATTAAACAAATTTGGCGATGTGAATCCGCGTTTCATCAACAATCCCGAAGGGATTGAATCATTCAGCCTAGGGTTGTTGCACCAGCGATTACCCTAGTTTGACGCACACAAAACCACCAACCCCAACGGGGTTGAATCATTCAGCCCAGCGTTGGCGATGCAATCGCCTACGCTGGGTAACGGTGCGATGAAATCATCAACCCTGAAGGGGTTGAATGGTGCGGCGTTGGTTGGCGCGGGTGATTCAACCCTTTCAGGGTTGATGAAATTGGTGGGACGATTACCCAGGGTAGGTGCTGCGCACCAACCCTGGGCTGAGTGATGGAATCCCGTTGGGATTCTCAAATGTTCGGCGACGCAATCAATCAGTCGGCGCAACAAAACGTCACGATGTTCGGCAGCCCATTTGTGTAAGAGAACTGCTCCCTCTAATTCGACGAATCGACATTGGGCGTTCTCAGCCTCGGAAAGCAACACGACATGAATAGAGGGCAATCCGAGATGTGCGCCACATTCTTTCAATGCGGACCTGATTGAGATCGCCTTTTGTGGGTTGCAAAAACGTCCGTCATAAACAAAAAGCAGATCCAAATCTTCCGGAGTTTGTGATTTGAGCCACGAACCGAAGATAAATACGTTGCCAGCAGAACTAGCCTCTGTAGTGGTAGACGGGTTGACCATTTTCGTCGTGCTTTACGTAGGCCCAATGGTTGCCTTGATTCAAAGCTCCCATGAGTTCGGCAAAAAGGAAAACGCCGACCTCATTTTGAACTCCGTGCTCTTTTGCTTCTTGGGTGTATCCGTTCCAGTTGGAGATGGTGACTACGCAATTTAGATCAGGAGAGACCTCTGCGAAACAGGGCAGCAGGCATTTGGTTCCATTTTCTGCGATGCAA
>CAYZJP010000026.1:37701-49343 GCA_964478755.1 uncultured Klebsiella sp. | reverse complement strand
GGCGGTTGAAAGCTGAAGGTTGAAGGTTGAAAGACCTTGAAGGCAATGGGTTGAAAGTGACCAGTCGAGCGCGTCTTGCACATCAATTTGGGTTGGAAGACCTTGAAGGTGGCGGGTTGAACGTGAGTGCTGACTGCAAGTGAGCTGTTTTCAACAGGTTTTAGGCTTTCCCGCCGGTGGGAACCGGCGCGGGACGGGTGGGCAGGGGCGACCGGCCCCTCCCGAGGGGCGTTTTGGCCGGTCCGAAGGGGCGCGTCGCCCCTGCTCACCGGCGGGGAACCGCGTTCCCAGGGGCCAAAGACCGGTTCGGAGGGGCGTCCGGCCCCTTGCGGAGGGGCGCGGCGCGGGTGGGGAGGCAGCGCCCCGCCCGTCCCCAAAGGCGGCTTGCCGCTGGGCAGGCGCGGCCCGCCGGTTTGGGCCGGCGCGATTTGCAGCAGCAGTTCAACCATAAACCCAAAAAAACCCATGCAGAACGAGATCGACAAGCAGTTCACGACGGAGCAACTGACGGCCCTGGATGGCGCGCTGACGGTGCTGGAAATCCTCACGCAGGATTTGCCGGTGCTCTCCGGGGATGACAAGGCGGCACTGGTGAAAGCCCCGGATGACGCGCGCGGCCGGATGGAGGGGATGCTCGTGCTGGCGCAGCAGAACCTGCCGGAGCTGGCGCGCAACTTCGAGCCGGCCCTGGTGCAGCGTGACCTCGACCTGACGGCCACGCTCGATCCGCGCCGGCTCCGCGCGCAACGGATCACGGACCGGCTGGTCAGCGCGATGTTTCTGGCGAACAGCGACGCGTTCGCGGTGCTGCTGGGCGTGCGCCGGCAGCTCAAGGACGCGGGTCTGGCCGGCGTGGATGACAACCTGAGCGAGGGATTGCAGCGGTTCTTCAACCGGCAGGCCAAGGTGTCGCCGCCGACTCCGCCGCCCACGGCGTGAGGGGTAATTTCATCCGCCACCCCGGCCGGCCAGCGAGATCACCGGGAGCGCAGGGCGAAGACGTCGTGCTTGTTGGTGGCAAAATCCGCATACGGCCACGCTTCGAGATGGCCGTCCACGAAGCCAACATTGCCGCGCAAGTCATGCCGACAGGCTGGTTGTTTCGCGATGGTATGGACGCCCCAGAGCCGCTGCGGGTGCGGGGCGAAGGTCACCATGTCAGTGCGATAACCGCTCTGGGGAACCTGGTTCCGGTTCTTGGGGACGCCGACATCACCGACGAGCCACACCTCGCTGCTGCGGCTGATCTCGGACAGCCGGCAACTGCCGGTTGCGTTGCCGTTGCCATCAAGGCCGTAGCGGATGATCGCCGGCAGGCCGGGAATGTAGGCCTTGCCTTCCACCGGGCCGTAGCCCTGCACCTTGCTGCCGAAGGCGGTGTTCAATTCGGAGTCCGCGACCTCCGGGCAGCGCCACACGCCGCCGTTGGTGTGCGGCGGCAGGTATTTCTCGTTGGCCACAATGCGATACCACCAGTTGGTCGGGTTGTGCGGCGTGACGGGATGATTCCACGGGCCGCCGCTGTTGAGCGGGGGCAACTGGTCGTTGTTGTCGCCGGCAAAAAGCAGGAATGCGGTGGCGACCTGTTTCAAGTTGCTCGTGCATTTCACGGCTTTGGCCTTCCGCTTCGCACCGGACAACGCCGGCATCAACAACCCGATCAACACCGCGATGATGGCGATCACCACCAACAGCTCCACCAGTGTGAAGGCGGCGAGCTTCACAGGGTGGCCTGGCTTTGGCGCGGTGAGATTCACAGTGCGGCTATTGTTATCGGTGGTTGCCGAGGCGCGAACCAATTCCTGCGCGTCGCCCCGGCCTAGTCGTTTGCCTTGATCGTCCACATCCCGCCGTGCCGTTTGGGATCATCGCCGGCCTCACCGTTGGGACCGACCGTTTGCGCGGGGGACAACAGCTCGACGCGGCCGTCCACCTGAAGATAGTTGAAGCGTCCCCGGTGATAAGTTTCCGGGGGCAGCCGGGCCGGCTCGGTGTGCGCGCTCGCCCGGTCAATCCACGCCCCCGCCGCGTTGCCCACGATGTTGTTGGTCCAGGCGTGCTCGGCCAGAAACAAGGTTTCCGCCGGCTGAAGGATCATGCCCAGCCGCACCGCCGCCTGCGGGCCGTCGGAATTGTAAATCTTGGCGCTGGGCGGATTCGTGCCGCGCGGGCCGAACGACCAGTTCAAGCCAAGACCCGTGGCGTTGGCCGAGCTGGGCGGCCAGTTCTGTGGATTCATGTTGTGCCGGGTCATCGAGTAGGTGCGGCGCAGCAGCTTGTATTTCTGCGCCCACTCCGCTGGCGGGATGCTGTCGGCCGGGCAGAGCAGGAGGCGATTGACGGAACTCGAGTTGGTCCCGCTGGTTTCCGGCGTGGCCGCGCGCAGGGCTGGCCGGAGCAGCGTGTCCCAGGAGGTTTGCGAGGGATTGCTCATCATCAGGAACGCGTAGGGCAGCCGCGTGTCGTTGTCGCGCGCGTAAATCGCCATCGCCGCGCCCAACTGCCGGAGGTTGTCCTTGCAGATCACCGCTCCCGGCTTGACGCGTGGCCGGCTCAAGAGCAGGGCCGCGACACCGGCGAGCAATGCAACCAGTCCAATGGCGACGAGCAATTCGCCCCGCGTGAAAGCCGATGGATTGTCAAAGGAGGGGCGTTGCTTCATAAGTTGGGTCAGTCATCCGCCCGGATGGTCCACATGCCTCCGTGCTTCCGCGGATCCTCGCCGACCTCGCCCTTGGGTCCGACGGTCTGGTCGGGCAGCAGCAGATCGGCGTGTCCATCCGCCGTGAGATAATTGAACCGGCCGCCGTGATAATTTTCGGCGGGCAGGAGCGATTGCTCGACATGATCGCTGGTCCGGTCAATCCACGCGCCCGCCGCGTTGGCGATGATGTTGTTCGTCCACGCGTGCTCCGTCAGCAACAGGGTTTCGCCGGGCTTGAGCAGCATCGGCATCCTGACCGAGGCCTGACGGTTGGTGGCGTTGAAGTTGTATATCTTGGCGCTGGGCGGGTTGGTGCCCCGCAGTCCAAAGGTCCACGACAGGCCGACGCCGGTGGCGTTGTTCGGACCCGGCGGCCAGTTGGCCGGCCCCATGTTGTGGCGCGTGATGGAATAGGTGCGCCGGTGCAGCTTGTATTTCTGCGCCCAAGCGGCGGCCGGGATGGTGTCCGACGGGCAGAGCAGCAGTCTGTTGACGCTGCTCTGCGACGGCGCGGCGACGTTCGGATTGCCGAGCACCTTCTTCATTTCCGCGCGCAAGGTCGGACTCAGCAGGGTGTCCCAGGTGCTCTGGTCGCGCGTGGTGTAAACGAGCGAGGCGTAGGGAAGTTTGGTGTCGTTGCTGAAAGTGTAGATGGACATCGCGGCTCCCAACTGCCGCAAGTTTTCCGCGCACACGTTGGGCTTGGAGCGGAACGCGGTGCGGCGGACGAACAACGCCGCCAGCCCGCCGAGAAGCACGACCAGACCAATCACCACGGCCAGCTCCACCCGGGTGAACGCGGCGATTTTTGAGCCGGCGGCAGCGCAAGTTCCCCGCACGGGAAGCTTCTTCATCGGGATTTCAGCGCGAAGATGTCGCCCGTGTTCACGGCGAGGCTGCCGTTGTTCCACGCCTCAATGTGACCGTCCACGAAGAACACGCCCGCCTTCGCGTCGTGGCGACACGCCGGTTGCTTCGGCAGCACCTGGTCCCAAAGTCCCAGCGGGCTGGGCGGGAACGTGCAGACCTCGGTCTTGTAACCACCCGCCGGAATGCGGTTCAAGTCCTTGGGAATGCCGACATCGCCCACGAGCCAGATTTGCGAAGTGCGGCTGATTTCACTCAAGCGGGCGCTGCCCCACGGCGACTGGTCGTTGTCGAAGGCGTAGTTGATGATCGAGGGCAGGCCGGCGATGCGGTTCGTGTTCTCCAGCGGCCCATAGCCTTCCATCGCCACGCCGAAGGGAGCGTTCATGTCCGCGTCCACCACCGCCGGGCAGCGCCAGACGCCGCGCTGGACGGTGACATCGGGCAGGTATTTGCGGTTGGAGAGGATTTGATACCACCAGTTGGTCGGGTTGTGCGGGAACGTGGGACTGCGGAACGGCCCGCCGCTGTTGAAGGGCGGCAACTGGTCGTTGCTGTCGGCGGCGTAGAGCAGGAAAGCCATCCCGACCTGCTTCAAGTTGCTGGTGCATTTCGCTCCTTTGGCCTTGAGCTTGGCCCCGGTCAGGGCGGGCAGCAGCAGACCTATCAGCACCGAGAGAATCGCGACGACCACCATCAACTCGATCAAGGTGAAGGCGAAGGTGCGCTTCATTCGGCGGGCTCCTTGCCCCAGTCGCGCTGGCAGACGCCGACCAATTCCAGCGTCTCGGCGTTCCAAATCTTCGCCGTATAATCCCAGCTCGCCGTCGCAAGCCGTTTGCCATCCGGCGACAGCGCCAAGCCGAAGCACCCGTGGTGATGCGTCTGCAAGACCGCCGTAGATTTGCCGCTGGCCACGTCCCACACGCAGACCTTGCCGCCGCCGTCGCTCGTAATCAAGCGCCGGCCATCGCGGGTGAACAGCGCGTTCAGCGCCTTGCCGTCTTTGCCCTCAAACGTCCGCGTCAATTTGCCGGTGGCCACGTCCCAAAGTTGCACCCCGGTGTCGGAGCTGGTGGTCACTAGGCCTTGACTGTCAGGCGTGAACACCACCGCCTCGCCAATCGCAATGTCGCTTACGTCCCCGGCAGGCGGCCCGCTCACGTTCAGCGTGTGCCGCTTCAGGCGCTTCGCCAGATCCCAAACGTGAGCTTTCCCCTGCCACGAGACCGTCGCCAGATATTTTCCATCCGGCGACACGGCGACCTTCGTCAGCTTCTCACCCGGCACCGAGAAGACGTGCTGCGTCTTCTTCGTCGCGACATCCCACACCGTGATCGTCCCGTCGAAGCAGCAGAACAGCACCGACTTCTCGTCGGGCGAGAACGTGGCGTGGTTGATGATGCCATTCCGAACCGGAAGAGTCGCCAGCACCTGGCCGTTCATTGGGTTTACGAGCCGCGTCTGGCCACCAAAATCCGCGACCACCATCCGTTTGCCGTCGCGCGAGAACACCGCCGAGCGGAAGGGATGAAACTGTCGCCACACCAGCGCCTCTTTGCGGGTCGCGGCGTTCCACACGACCAGCTCGCCCGCCTCGCGCGGCGACACCCAGCCGCCGCACGTCACCAGCCACTTGCCGTCAGGCGAAAACTCCACGGAGAACAACCGCGACTTGCGCCCCAGATTCGCCGTCAGATCGTCGATGAAGACGACGGCCGCGCTCGCCGGTGCTGGCGGTGGCACCGGTTTCAACTGCACCGCCGCCACTGCGACAATCCCCGCCGCAGCCGTGCCCGCCGCAGCCGCCTTCCAACCCGCCAGCGAGAAGAAGGAAGTTGCCGCCGGCTTGGCCGCCACGCCGAGCGCGCTGGCGGCCAGCGAGACCGTCAGCTCCGTCGGCGCGGCCTGGACCGAGTTCGCTAGCAGCGTCACGGCCAGCGCCCCTGCCGTGGCCTTCACGCCACGCCGCGCCAGCAGGTCGCGCAGCTTGTCGAGCGCGCGGCTGACGCGTTTCTGCGCCGTGTCCTCGCTGACGCCGAAGAAATATCCAACCGTGGCGAGGCTCTCGTTGCGGAAGAAACGCAGCAACAGCGCGTCGCGATCCTTCGCGCCCAGGCTGGCGATGGCCTCGTCCAGCAACGGTGCGATTCGTTCCCATTCCGGCGCGGCTTCGGGTGAAGAGTCGAGGAGTTGCATGGCCTGTCTTTCGCGTTCCTGCCGCCGCTTCCGGCTGCGCAGTTCGTTGAGCACCGCATAGCGCGTGCTGCGGTAAAGCCAGCCGGCCAGCAACGTGTCTGACTTCAGCGAGGCCGCCTTGCGTGCGAGGTCCACAAAGACGTTTTGCGCCACGTCGCGCGCCGCCTCGGGATCACCCATCTGGCGCAGCGCCGCCGAATAAACCAGATCGGTGTGACGCCGGACCAGTTCGCCGAAGGCCGCCTCCGAACCGGTCGCGGCGTAGTCGCGCAGCAGTTCGTGATCGGTGTTCATCTGCCCCATTTACAGCCGCCCAGTCGGCGAATCCGACAAAAATTCGCCTGGCAATTCTGCGCCGTGATATTTGGCTTGTCGCCCACGACACCGGTTGCCTCAACTCATTCCCAGTTCGCACAATCCAATCCGATTGCCCGCGCCACGCCGTGGAAGGGTGACGAATTCTTGCACATGAAACAACTTCCCTCCAATGACCGGAAGTCAGCAAAAGAAGGCTTGGTGTCCGCGCGCGCCGGCGTAAAATCAACGCCATGATCCTGACGCAACAGCAGCCCGCTCCGGCCCGTGGAGTCTCAAGGAAGGAGTTTGTCCGGTAAAATGCTCGTGGGTTATGTCAGTGATGAACGCTATGTCGCACTCGCGGACGTGCTGCTGGAGTTCATGGATGCGCGGGGAAATTCTTTTGAAGCGCGGTCGCGCGCGAGCGGCGCCGTTCACGCCGAACTGCCCGCTGGAGATTACAAGGTGATTTTGCAGAAGCCCGGCTTCGGCGCGAAATTCCCCCGCGTGAATGTCCCTTCGCCGGTGCCGCATCAGTTCCGGCTGCTGTCTGATGGGCTGCTCGGGTATGTCTGGCCCAAGTGGGTTCGCAGCGGCGAGGAGGCTGAGTTCCGGGTTCACTCCGTCGAGCAATATCAGTTGGAACTGTGGCGCTACGGCGCGCGGCCGGAGCTGGTCCGCCGGCTCGGCTGGCACGACGAGCACGGGCCGCGCGCCACGATGCAGGTCACGCCCGACGGTGATTACACGCGCACCGGCACCGAGTGGAACAAGGTCGGCTACGTCAGCCCGACGCATCGCCAGTTCGTCACCGCCCCGGAGCGGAGCGGCTTGTATTACTTTCGAGCGCGCACGCCGTCGGGCCGCCAGTTTTCGTTTCCGTGGATCGTGGCACCGGCCAAGCCGCGCGCGCCGCTGGCGTTGCTCGCGTCGAACATCACATGGAACGCCTACAACTCCTTCGGTGGCCGCAGCAATTACATCCACGCCGATCAACTGCCCGCGACGCCCACGGTGAATTCGCGTTTTGAACTGCCCCGCTACACGGACGCGGAGCACGGCACTTGGGGCTATCCGAGTTACGCACCGCTGTCCTTCGAGCGGCCTGAACCGTTTCTGCACATTGACTTCGGCGAAGAACTCACCGATCCGATCGAAGGCCGGCAGGCGTGTCATCTCGCGCCTGCTGAATGGCGACTCGCGGGCTGGCTCGAACAGCAGCAGATCGCGTATGACTACTACGCCGAGACGCAACTGGACGACGGCACGCTGGACCTCTCCGCCTATCGCGTGCTGGCGATAGCCGTTCACCCCGAATACTGGACGCGGCGGATGTATGACCGCGTGAAACGCTGGGTCTTCGAGGAGGGCGGGCGACTCGTTTATCTCGGTGGCAACGGCCTGAACTGCGAAGTCGAACTCCATCCCAACGGCTCGATGACTGTGCATAACGGCAGCATCACGTCGTTGTGGAACGCGGGCATGGGCGGACGCGACAGCCGCTTCGCCATCCGGCACGAGTCCGAGGCCAGCCTGCTCGGCGTCGTGTTCACTCCGGCGGGCGCGATGACCGGCGCACCGTATCGCGTGATGGATGGTTCGCACTGGGTCTTCGCCGGCACGGGTTTGAAAACAGGCGATGTTTTCGGCGAGGCCAGCCTGCACCAGCGTTGTCCGGGCGGCGCATCCGGGCACGAAACCGACAAGCGCTCGGCCAGCTCTCCGCCTGACACGCGCCTGCTCGCGCGCGGCCTGAATCCCGATGACGGCGGCGCTGAGATGGTGATCTTCGAGACGCCCGGCGGCGGCGCGGTGTTCTCCGTCGGCTCGATCAACTACGTCGCTTCGCTGCCGGTGGATGCGGCGGTTTCCCAAATCACGGCCAACGTGCTGAAAAAGTTATTATCCTGACGCCTTATGAAAATCACCCGCGTTGAAGCGATCCCCGTATGCGTGCCGCTGAAGAAAGGCATGACAGCGAAGACGGCTCACGGCGAGCACGCGGTCTCGCCCTACGTCATCGTGCGAATGCACACGGACCAGGGACTGGTCGGCCTTGGCGAGGCGACGATCTCGGGGCTTTGGTCCGGCGAGACGCAGGACGGCACCGTCGCGGCAATCCGTCACTACATTGAGCCGGTCATTTTGGGAAAGGACCCACGCGACATCACCGCCATCCGCCGCGCGATGGACTTTATCATCAAGCTCAACCCCTTCACCAAGTCCGCCGTCGAGATGGCCGCGTGGGACATCGCCGGCAAGTCCGCCGGCCTGCCCGTGTATCAACTGCTCGGCGGCAAGGTGCGCGATCAAATCCGCATCAAGCTCGTGGTCTGGGCGCGCGATGTCGCCGGCTCACGCGCGATGGCCGAGCAGCATCTCGCGCTCGGCGTCACCTGTGTGAAGGTCAAAGTCGGCTTGGACCCCGTGTCCGACGTGGCCCGCGTGCGCGCGGTGCGCGAAGTCTGCGGGCCGGACATTCCGGTCACGATTGATGCGAACTGCGGGTGGACGATCCAGCAGGCGCGGCATTGCCTGCGGGAATTGGCGGACGTGAATTTGCTGCTGGCTGAACAGCCGATTCCGCCGGGCGATCACGTCGCGATGGCGGAACTTCGCCGCGACACGCCCGCGCCCATCATGGCCGACGAAAGCGTCTTCACGCTGCAAGACGCGTGGCAACTCTCGATGCACCGCGCCGCCGACATCCTGAGCATTTATCCCGGCAAGCACGGCGGCATTCAGGCCACGGCGGACATTGTCGCCATCGCGCGCGCGGCGGGATTGCGTTGCACCATCGGCAGCAACCTGGAACTCGGCATCGGCACCGCCGCGATGTTGCACGTCGCCGCCGCGTTCCCGGAAGTGGACACGGACACGTTTCCCGCTGACACCATCGGCCCCTTCTATCACGAAGCCGATTTAATCACCGAGCCGTTGAAGCTCGGCCCGCCCGCTGCGAAAGTGCCCGACGGTCCCGGCCTGGGCGTCGAGCTGGATGAGGCACAACTGGAGCGCTGGCGCGTGAAGTGAAGCCAATTCCGGATGAGCGCCGGTGCGATACGGATGCGTGGAAACGACGTGGTCCTTCTCCCTTCGCGGAGCGAGGGGAGAAGGTGGCCGGAGGCCGGATGAGGGGTGCGGCCGCCAACGCCGTCGCTGCAACCCCTCACCACTGCCCTCTCCCCTTGCTCCGCGAAAGGAGAGGGAGCCAACTGCCGGACATGGAAGCGTTCATGCTTCTCCCAACATTCAGCCTGCCTGCTCATGAACCCTGAGCCACCGACACGAACGCGCTTCGTCGTGCTGGCCGTGTTGTGCCTGCTGTCGGGCATCCTGTATCTCGACCGCATCTGCATCTCGGCGGCGCTCGATTCGATTCAGCGGGACTTGAAGCTGTCGAACACACAGGCCAGCTACGTGCTGATGGCGTTCACGCTGGCCTACGGACTTTTTGAAGTGCCGACGGGCCGCTGGGGAGACCTCTGGGGTTCGCGCCGTGTGCTGACGCGAATCTCGCTGTGGTGGTCAGTATTCACCGGGCTGACCGGGGCTTGCACCGGCTTATGGTCGTTGGTGAGCGTGCGGTTCCTTTTCGGCGCGGGCGAGGCCGGCGCGTTTCCAAACGTGGCGCGCGTGTTGGCGCGATGGTTTCCCGATTCCGAACGCGGCCGTGTGCAAGGCGTGCTCCTCGCGGCATCGCAGGCCGGTGGCGCAGTGGCGCCGTTTCTGGCAGCGGTGCTCATCCAACACATCGGCTGGCGCTGGACCTTCGCTGCCTTCGGCTGCGTCGGACTCGTGTGGGCCGCAGGATTCTGGTCGTGGTTTCGCGACGCCCCGGCAACTCATCCCGGCGTCAACGCCGCGGAGTTGGAACAGATCGGGCATCGCGCGGCGTCCAGCGAAGCGCCAGCCCCGATCCCTTGGTCCGCCGCGCTACGGAATCCGAGCCTCCGCCATCTGAGCCTGCTCATGGCGTGCATGTCATTCAACAGTTACATCTACTTCTCGTGGTATCCGAAATACCTCGGAGCAGGGCGCGGCGTCGAGGCGACCGAGGCCGGGCTGATGGCCTCGATGGTCCTTGCCTTCGCCGCCGCTGGCACGTTCACGGGCGGCTACCTGCTGGACCGCGTCGTGCGAGGTGGCAGCGAGGCGCGACGGCGCTGGCACGGTGGGGGCGCAATGTTTTCCGCGTCGGTTTTGCTGGGCGGCGCGTTGCTCACCGCGAATCCCTGGCTGGCCGCGATCTTCACCGCACTGTCCTGCTTCGCCGCGCAACTGGCGCAAACGCTGTGGTGGTCGTGCGCCATCGGCATCAGCGGACGGCACGTCGGCGCGCTGTTCGGGCTGATGAACTCGGTCGGTGTCTTCGGCGCGATGAGTTCACAGTTCCTGGTCGGTGCGATGGCGGACGCGCTGGGCGCGCGGGGCCACTCGGGCCGCGCGCAGTGGGATCCGTTGTTCTACATTGATGTGGGTGTGCTGATCATCGCCGGCCTGCTGTGGTCTTCGTTCCGATTCGTCACCGTTGAGACACCCGACATTTCTCCGAGGGATTCATGACAAAGCCGACTGCCTTGGCCGGAACATGGAGCGTCGCATCGTAGAGACTATGCGGCTTGTAGTTCGTCATGGACGACCGGGAGGGCTGGGGCGCTCGCAAGCGACCTCGTGTCCGGTTTCATCGTGGATCAAACCGACACCGTCCGCGAAGAAGTTGAGGCACCAGATGACGACAGCGCCGCTATGGGTCGCCGTCCCGCAGTCCTCCGACCGTATGCGGACTGCGGCAGGGCGGGGAAGCGCGAGTTGTCAGAATGACAACGCCGTGAATGTGTGTTGACCGTTTGCGATCAATCCCGCGAGGCAAGCTTCTTCCGCGCACGGATCCCAATGGCCCAGATTGCAATTACGCTGCCATTTCCAGGGCAAGGCGTGCAGTTTACCACCATGACTTTCATTCGCTTCCTCGCTGTTCTTCTTGTGCTGATCGCAAACATCCGTGCCGCGACGTGCCCGCTTCCGGTCGCGGGCGGCGAGCGTCAATGGCCGCAGGCCGGCGGTCCGAATGGCAACTGGTCGGTCGAGGCTGACAAAGTTCCCGTGAAGTGGAGCGTCGCGCGCAACGAGGGCATCGCGTGGCGGACGACGTTGCCAGAGACGGGCCAGGGCGGCATCACGGTGTGGGGCGACCGCGTGTTCCTCACGACGCTCAAGCCCGAGGAGGGCAAACGCCCGCTCGGCAAGGAAGTCATCGGCCATTGTCTCGACGCGCGGAACGGGAAAGTTCTCTGGACCGTCCTGCTGCCCGGCAGCGAGACGAGCGTGCCGGCGTATTTTTTCAGCGATGCCACATCGCCCTCACCGGTCACGGATGGCCAGCACGTCTGGTTTTTCAACGCCTGCGGCTCCGTCGGCTGCTACGACTTCGCCGGGAAACAAATCTGGCTGCGCGAGTGGAAGCCCACCGGCGGACGACCGTTCAACAAGCAGTTCGAGCCGATTCTTCTCGGGGATTTGCTGCTCAACATGGAGCCGCTCATCGGCAGCCTGCTTGGGGTCTTCGTGCTGG
>CAYZJP010000026.1:0-37691 GCA_964478755.1 uncultured Klebsiella sp. | reverse complement strand
AGGCGAAGGATCCGTGGAACTACATCCGCGCGCTCGACAAGCACACCGGCAAGACACTGTGGGTCGCCGACGATGCGATGACGCACTACAACACGCCCGTGCTCGGCGCGCTGCCGGACGGCACGCCCGCGGTGTTGCAGGGCCGCGGCGCGTATCACGATGTGCCGGAGCGGCCCATCGGCCTGAGCCTCACGAGCCTCGCGGCGGGGCAGGGCGGGAAGACGCTGTGGCGTTACGAGACGACGAAGAGCAAGGCGTGCTACACGATGCACTGGAACACGAAGCATGCCGCGTGGTTCGACATTGATGCTTCGGAGCATCTCGTTCTCGACGCTGTAACCGGGAAGCCGCTTCGCACCCAGTCGCTCGTGAAGCAGGTGGACTGGCGGCGCCACGACGCTGCGACGGGCAAATACGAGTTGCTCGCCGGCATTGACCTCTCGCAACAGACGCCGCCGCTGAAAGTTTTTCCCGCGCAGTTCTGCAACATCCTCGTCGGCGACTGGCACTATTTCCTCTGCTACACCGAGGCGGGCAAGCACCTCGGCCCGCCTTACTGCGTCGGTCGCGTGCATCTGGAAACCGGCCAGGTTGAATACCTCGAACTGCCCGTGTCCATCGTGCGCGAAAGCGACAAGCCCGACCAATTCATCTGGGGCCGCCCGCAAACTTCCTCGACCGTGAACGCGCGCGGCATTGACGTCGCCACCGACAAGCGCTCGCAAGGCGACGGCTGGTGGTGGGGCTATCTCGGCAGCCCGGCCGCCGTCGGCGGAAAAGTATTCTTCACGACGATGCTCGGCATTACCTACGTCATTGACGGACGCGCCGCCGTGCTCGATGAGCGCGCGCTGCTTTCCGTGAACGACCTTGGCCCCGCCGGCCAGACGTGGAGCCTGAACTCGATCTCGTTCGCCGGCGGCAAGCTCTACCATCGCAGCATGAAGGAAGCGGTGTGCCTGGGAGGAAAGTAGGTCTTCGGGACAGCCCGATTGGCGTGACCTTGAATCAAGAGCATTATTATCCAGCGGTTGCAAATCGGCGGGCGAGCGCTTCAGACCATTGTGCGATGGCCGGGCAATCGTAACCGATTTGCCTGGAGGGAGAGAGGGATTGAATTCGCCCCGCCGCGCATTATCCTCGCAGGCGTGAACCTTGCCCGCTGCCTCTTGCCGCTGCTCCTGTCGCTTGTCACGGTCGGCACGCTTCGCGCGCAGAGCGACTGGGACGAGCCGTTTCCGCCGCACCGGATTGCTGACAATCTTTACTACGTCGGTTCACGTGGGCTCGCGACCTACCTCGTCACCACGAGCAAGGGCCACATCCTGATCAATTCCAGTTTCGAGCGGACCGTTCCCATCATCCGGGGAAATGTTGAAAAGCTTGGGTTCAAATTCCCCGACATCAAAATCCTCCTCGCGAGCCACGCCCACTCGGACCATGTCGCGGGCCATGCTCTGATCAAAGAACTGACCGGGGCACGCGTCGAAGTGATGGAGGGGGATGCCAAGGTGATCGCCAGCGGCGGCAAGGGTCAATACCTTTACCAAGAGGGATGGAAACCGTGCGCTGTTGATCGCGTGCTAAAGGACGGCGATACCGTGGCGTTGGGCGAGGCCACGCTCACGGCCTGCCGCACGCCTGGTCACACGCGTGGTTGCACGACATGGACGATGAAGGTCACCGACGGCGGCAAGGCGTGGCACGTCGTCATCATCGGCAGCCCGAACGTGAATCCCGGCTATCAACTGGTCACCAACAGGAATTATCCTGAAATCGCCGATGATTACGCGAAGACCTTCCGACTGCTCAAATCGTTGCCCTGCGACATTTTTCTGGGCGCCCACGGCAGCTATTATGGGATGGAGGCGAAATTCGCCCGGCTCCAGAAGGATTCGAAAACCAATCCCTTTGTTGACCCCGCAGGCTATCGTGCTTACGTGGAGAACCGCTACCAAGTCTTCCGGGACACCTCGCAGAAACAGCAGAAGTGAAGTGGCGCTGCCAGCGGACAGCGAACTGCCAATCAAGCGCGACGCGGCGCTGGCGGAACGCGCCGCGCAGAACTGGAACCAGCATATGAAACACTCGCACGCGACGAAGTCCGGCTGGACGGCAGGTAACACCCGTCTGTTTCTTCACCACACTCCAAACCCGACACGGAGACCAAATGGATCAATCGCTTGAGTTATTGCGGAGCCGATCAAGCGCCATTGCGGCCGCGCTCGTGCTGGCTTTCACAGCGTCGGGCCAAATCACTTTCCACCGGGTGCGCGCCGCAGAGTCATCCAAGAGCGTCGCTGCCCAATTGCAACCATGCTTGGACAGGCACACGCTGGCGGGCGCGGTGACGCTGGTGGCATCGAAGGAGAAGGTGTTGAGCGTTGAAGCCATTGGCATCGCGGACATCGCTGCGCAAAAGCCGATGAGGGCGGACGCGCTTTTTTGGATCGCCTCGATGTCCAAGCCAATCACCGCCGCCGCGCTCATGATGTTGGTGGATGAGGGCAAGGTGAACGTGGACGATCCGGTGGAGAAATACCTGCCCGAATTCAAGGGGCAGATGGTGATCGTGGAAAAGGATGACGACCATGTGCTGCTCAGGAAGCCCGTGCATCCCATCGCCGTGAAAAATCTCCTCACGCACACAAGCGGCCTCTCGCGGTCTCCGCTGGAGCCGCGCATTGACAACTTGGGGTTGCGCGAGAGCGTCCAGGCTTATGCGATGTTGCCGTTGAAGTTCGAGCCGGGGAGCAAGTATGAGTATTCCGGAGCCGGCATCAACACGGCCGGCCGCATCGTCGAGGTCGTCAGCGGCATGAAGTTCGAGAAGTTCCTTGATGAGCGGCTGTTCAAGCCGCTCCGCATGAAGGACACGACCTTCTGGCCGGATGAATCCCAGCTCAAGCGTCTCGCCAAATCCTACGCGCCAAACAAGCAAAAGACCGGCCCGGATGAAGCGCCCATCAAGCCGCTCACGTATCCGCTGTCGAATCGGGGACGGGGCGCATGTCCCGGCGGCGGACTGTTTTCGACCGCGTCCGACATGGCCGCGTTTGGACGGATGCTTCTCAACGGCGGCGCGCTCGACGGCAAACGCCTCCTTTCCGAAGCCGCAGTCAGGCAGATGAGTTCCACGCAAACAGGCGACCTGCTCATCAACGGCAAGGACGACACCGGCTACGGCTTTGGCCTCTCGACGGCGCGCAAAGTCCACGGCGAAACCGATCCGATGGGTGCCGGCTCGTTTGGACACGGCGGAGCCTATGGCACTTGGCTGTGGCTAGATCCGCGGCGGCAGCTCGTCATGGTGCTAATGATTCAACACGCGACATTTCCCGGCCCGGAGCGCGACACAATCCGGCCCGCGTTCCTGAAGGCCGCAGTAGGGGTGTTTGGGAAATAGAACCGGCGCCGAATTGAGAGGCGGAATCATTCTGCCATTTCGAGCCGGATGCTTTTCATCACAGGCCGGACGCCGCAGTGGATCGTGTATGTCTCTTCCGCCCGCCGCGCCACGTGAACGTCACTTTTGGCCTGCCCGTTTTCGTCCCAAAGATAGGTCACCTTGACCGGGTGGAAGCCGCCGTGTGGCTCCTGATAGTCGGCATCCAGACGAAAATTGCCGATCATGGTGGTGTTGCGCTGCGTGCCGGCATAGCGCGCCAGCGCACGCTTCACCCCAGGAATTGTCGCGGGCACGACGACGTATTTCCCGGCGAACACGGTCGGCCCTTGAAGACGCTCCACCGTTTTGAAAGTCTGTCCGCCATCGAAGGAGACCTGCACGTCCCAGCCGTCGCGCGCGTCACGGGCGCGGTAAAATGTGCTGATGCGCAACCGCGTCATGTCGCCGGGCGTCTCGATTGGGAACGTGATTTCGCCCGTGGCGCTCGCCATCAGGATATTGTCCTTCGCCAGGCCCTTTGATTCCGGGTGAAAATCGGTGAAGACGAGTTGTCGCGACTTGTTTCCCACATCGGTGCTGCCCTCGATGGTGATCGTGCCTTCCTGCGGGCCTGCGGTGAACGTGATGGCGTTGTCTCCTTGCGTCAGTGCTGGCAGCGGTCGTTGCGAGTGCTGGATGTCGTGCGTGAGACGCAGCGCGTCGAGACCTGTGCCCGCGCCGTGCAGCACAAACTTGAGGCGGTAGTCGTAGCGCCTCAGAACCAGCGGCTTCAAGTCCACGCGCTTCTCGCCTGAGTCGGAGAACTCGGCAACCGGTTTCCAGTCCTGCCCATTGTTATCTGAAAAGCTGACGGCGATCCGTCCACTTCCGCCAACCACTGTTTTCACCTTCAACTCGCCGCCCAGATAAACGTGGCTGCTCGGCATGCGAAGCACGAACTCGCCCGGCAGCGCCGCATCGTTCACGTGAAGCGCCGGTGCTTTTTGGTCCCCGGCCTGGCTCGCTATATTCACCGCGCTCAGCAGCGCGTCGCGGAAATGGCCGGAAGAAAGCGGCGCGTCGTATTCGAGCGTCCCGTTGCCGACGCGCCCCGGCGCGAGGTCGCCAAACTGCGGAGTGTAGCGCAAGTCGCCCTGTCCCACTTTTGCTTTCAAACAGCCCGGGGCGCCGCCTTTGTCGAGGTTTACGTGCAGGCCCTTGTTCGACCAGTTGCGCGTCAACCGCTCGCCACGCCGCAACTGGATGTTGACCTCGTAGCCGAGCGAGTAGCCCGACTCGTAGGGAAATAGCGTCGAGCCGTCATACTCCTGCATCGTGTTATACCAGCCGTGCGCCGCAGATGGCAGCCAGCCGTTGGCGTCGTAGAACGGCCCGTTCGCGAGCAGCGTCGGACCGGTCTTCCAGCCACCGCCTGTCATATATCTCCGCAATTGCCCGTCGTTGCCCTTCAAGCCCGGATGCGCCGCATACCACTCCTTGATGTTGGTGACGATTTCCTCGACGCCCGCCAGCGCGCCGTCCGGCTTGGGGAAATAATTGATGAGCGAGGCGTCCAACAGATGCCATGCGCCGTCGTGGAAAAGCTCCGGCACCACGTGCTGGTTGATCGTCCATCCGCGCGCCGGCAATCCCGCGTGGCGCGCCAGTGCCTGCACGTTCGCGGAGGCCACGCTGCAATAGGAATACCCATAGACATTGAACATCTTGATTGGGTCGAGCACGTTGCCCTCCGCCTGCAAAAACTCATTGGGCGGAAGATCCTGATGCTGGAACTTGACGACTGATTGCCAGATCGCGAGCGCCTTTTCTTTCTCCGACATACCGGGCTTGATGAACGTTTTCTTCCACGCCTCCAGACTCGAAACATCCTCGACGCTTCCTGAAAGAACTTTCACGTGGCTCACGACACCCGCTGCCTGGCTCCAGCCGCGTGGAAGAAATCCCAGGAGCGACACAACAACCAGAATGAGCGCGGATCGTGTGGCCTTCATGAATGATACTCGGCAATGCTAGGCTTCAGATGTTTGTTGAAGAATGCGACCACGGCCGCGTTCAGGGCGTTGCGATCCGGTTCGGCGGGCGGCTCGCGGGCGGGCGCAGCCATGCCACGACCGCCGCCTTTGACGGTGATCAATTCGACTGAGCCGCCAGCCCTCTTTAGCACGGCGGCCAGCTTTTCCGATTGCTCGTGCGGCACGGTGGCGTCCTTGTCGCCGTGGACAATGAGGAACGGCGGATCGCCAGGCCGGGCAATCTTGGCGTGGAGCGTTTTGTCGCCGCCTTTGCCGATCTGGACATCATGGATAACCTCCACGCCGTCGGGGACACGGACCCGCGGCGCAGCTTCCGACAGCTCTGCGGTGCCAGCCAGGACTATGGAGGCAAAAGGGGCGGGCGCGAACCGGGTGGCTTTCATCAAGGCGACAATAACCAGAACGATGCGATGGTGGCAACCATCAGACAGACTACGGCATCGCTCGGTTGCTTGAATCGGTTCGCTAAGCCTGCCTGTCTCCGAGCTTGTCACCTCACGCCGCGACCCGCTTTAATCCGGGCGATCCGTGGCTCGGTCGTCATCATGAGTTTCCTCTCCCGCGAAGCCACCGTCGCCGAACCCGGATTCAGCCGCTGGCTCGTCCCGCCCGCGGCCATCGCCGTCCACATGTGCATCGGGCAGGTCTATGGCTTCAGTGTGTTCAAGAAGCCGCTGGCCAAGGCGCTCGGCATCTCCGCACCGGTCGCCGGTGACTGGACGGAGGCCGACGTGGGGGTGGCCTATTCCATCGCGCTGGCCCTGCTCGGCATTTCGGCGGCGGTGTTTGGCAAATGGGTCGAACGCAGCGGCCCACGCAAGACGATGTTCGCCAGCATGGTTTGCTTTTGCATGGGCTTGGTCCTCGCGTCGTTCTCCGTGCGCTGGCACCAACTCTGGCTGCTCTACGCGGGCTACGGCTTGATCGGTGGCATCGGACTGGGTCTCGGCTACATCGCGCCGGTTTCCACGTTGATGAAATGGTTTCCCGACCGGCCCGGCATGGCCACCGGGATGGCGATCATGGGTTTCGGCGGCGGTGCGCTCATCGGCGGGCCACTGGCCGAGGAACTGATGAAGCACTTCGCCTCCGCAACTTCCGTGGGGGCACACGAGGCACTGATGGTGATGGCCGGACTTTACTCAATTTCAATGTGTTTTGGCGCCTTGATTATTCGCGTGCCACCCGAAGGTTGGAAACCAACTGGCTGGATTCCCACGCCCCACGCCGCGAAGCTCGTCACCACCGCCAACGTGGTGGTGGACACCGCTTGGAAAACTCCGCAGTTCTGGCTGCTCTGGGTGGTGCTGTGCATGAACGTCAGCGCGGGCATCGGCATCCTGGGCCAGGCCTCGCCAATGATTCAGGATATGTTCAAGGTCACGCCGGCGGCCGCGGCGGGTTACGTGGGGCTGCTTTCGCTCTGCAATCTTGGCGGACGTTTTTTCTGGTCGTCCCTGTCCGACCACATCGGGCGCAAGGGCACTTACTGCACCTACTTCATCCTCGGAGCGGCCCTGTATGCGAGCGTGCCGTGGACGCAGGGCCACGGCAACGTGCCCCTGTTCGTCATCGCGACGGGCTTGATTCTGACCATGTATGGCGGTGGTTTCTCCACGATTCCGGCATATCTGCGCGATTTGTTCGGCAGTCATCAAGTTGGTGCCATTCACGGCCGCCTGATCACCGCATGGTCAATGGCGGCGATCATCGGCCCTCAACTTGTTGACCGCCTCTCGGTGGCCAACAAACGAACGATGCCGGCGGAGCAGGCTTACAATTCCATCTTTCATGTCATGGTCGGCCTGCTCGTCATCGGATTCATCGCGAACCTGCTCGTCCGACCGGTTGATTCCAAATACCATCTCTCCGAAACGTCGAAGCCTGACTCACCATGAAAGCCCTCACCCTCCTCCTCGCCTGGACGTGGATCACCGTGCCGCTCGGCTGGGGGGTGTATAAGTCCGTGCAGAAATCGCTGCCGCTGTTCGGCATCAAAGCACCCGCAAAAAAGTGACGCAGATTATCGGAGGGCGGGAGACATTCCGCGTGGTATGGCTCCTCGCCTGCGGCGAAGCAGCCGTCCGGCCTAACGATGTTGTTGAGAATTGGCATGAGAACCCATCACGCTGATCGTCACGCCTGGCCGACATCATGCCCGTGGCAGCAACCGGCGGGCATTGCCCTGCATGATGGACTGAAGTTGTTGGACGTCGAGCGGCGACTCAACCAGTTTCAAGATGGCTGTCTCTATCGGAAAATAGGGAGTGTGAGAACCGAAGACGATCCGCTCCACGGGCACGCGGGCCGAGGGCAATCCGGCAATCGAACCGATCATTCGACCGATGGCGCCATTTCCCTCAAGTCGCGATATATCCATGACAATGTTGGATTGCGTCATGAATTGAGTCAGGTCGGTGCCTGGGCTTGAGCCGGAGAAATGCAGCAATACAACTTTCGCGCTCGGCGTGCTCTTCACCACCTTCATCAGCGGTGCGAAAGTGACCGGGCCGACGTTGATGATGGGATGGTGGACGCGCGGATCCTCCATGCCGAAGACCACTTGAAGAATCAGTCCGCGTTCCGCAGTCGTTTTCACCAGGCTTTCCATCGCGGGATGGTCGAGATCGAATGGCTGATAGCCGGGATAAATCCGAAGGCCGGGCATTTTGTGGACCTCGTGACAACGACGGACGTCCTCCTCCCAATCCGGCCAAGCCAGATTGACGCTGCCAAAAGGAATCAGGAACCCCGGAGCCTTCGTCCGACATTCGTCGGCCAATCGCGTGTTGACTCCGCTCATATCTTTGGCGAGCAGCGCCTCGAAACTCCCGGCCCAAGCCTCGATGACCCGGTGCTTCTTGAGCTTCGCGACCAAAGCCTTTGTGTCGCGGTATTTCAAGGCGCGGAAAGGCCAGTCGAACAGATTCACGTTGGTGTCGATGATGCCGAGTGCCTCGGCGCGCGTGCCAGCGGGCGCTTTGCCGGAAGCGGTCTGTGCAGCCGACGGTTCTTGCCCCGAGAGCGAAACGGCAGTTGCGCCAAGCAAAGAACTCTTCAAGAAGCTGCGACGATTGTGGGGCTTCATGTGTGAGCGGGGTTTTCCAAGTCGCGGCCAATCAAAGTTCGATCTTCATTCCCTTCTTGCGAAAGATGGATGCGGAGATCCTCCGCAGATTTCCTCCGAAGATTTTCATTCGGTCGGCCTTCGAGATGTCGGCATCCAAAACCTTGCCCAGCTCAGTGGCGTAGCTGCGGCTTGGCCCGTGTCCGCCCCAGACGAGCCGGTCCACACCCAGTTCGCGTATCGCATACTCGACCATGCCGGAGTGCGGGTCAGAGCCGGAGAATTCCAAGAGAATATTCTTGTGGGGTCGGACAGCGCGGACACCCAACTCCCAGTCGCCACCGGAGTGGCCGCAGATCAGCGAGACTTGCGGAAAACGCCGGGCCAGCTCGGCCAAATCCATCGGCGTTGATTCGGATGGCCCGTTGTCGCCGCTGGGCAGCCGGGGTGTGCCGCCAACCTTGAGCCATGTGTGGACATAGACATGCACATCCAATTCAGAGGCGAGCCGCATGATCGGATCGTTATTGGGATGGCTGCACCGCACTCCCTTCTTTGCACCGCCGGGATATTTGATTCCGATGCACGGACCGTTGCGAATCCACTTTTCGATCTTGGCGCAACTTTCGTCGGGAAAACTTGGGTCAATCGGCGTGCGACCGGACAGGCGGTCTTTATCGCGCTCCAGAATCTTGAGAATCTCGGCGTCGAACGGATACGGCGCGAACGGCTCGTCCAAAGTCCCGCCCACTTCCTGCGCGATGGACCGCTCGATGCCCATTCGTTCGACGAAGAAATTGTTTCGCTCGTATTGCTCGATGGGGTTCTTCGCGGCGAAGCCATGGAAATGGTTGTCCCAAATTCTGTAGGCAACCAACTCGTCCCGCGTGGGGAGTCCATACGCGGCCGGGTTGATGAGGAACTCTCGCGGGTTCATGGCTCTCACTCGGGACGCGCGACCGGGCGCTGCCGCGGAATCTGCGCTTTGAAATCTCCCAGCCACGTCCAGAGTGTGCGCCGGCTCAAATCCACTTCAGTCACGCAGACCGTGCCCCACTCCTTCGCCTGCGCGAGCACGCGGCCGTCTTGGCCATAGATGGCGGTCAGCATCCACTCGCGCGACACGTCTTCGTAAGTGCTGCTGACGATGAAGACCTGGTTCTCGCACGCGCGCGCGCGCGCCTGCTCGGGATTGCAGCCCCACACCGGCCACGCGATGATTTCCGCGCCGCGATTGCTCAACTCGCGCGCGACTTCGGGAAAGAAACCGTCGTAGCAAATCATCATGCCGATCTTGCCCAGGCGCGTGTCGAACACCGGATACTCGTTTCCCGGCGACATGCCCTTGTCGTATTCGCCGTCCGGCAGACAAACCTTCCGATATTTGCCGGCGACCTTGCCATCGGGCCCGATGAGCACGGCAACGTTGAACAGTTGATGCCGGTCGCGTTCGATCAGGCCGGCCACGATGTGGAGGTTATGCTTCTTCGCGAGTTCCCCGAAGTAGTCGGTCGAAGGGCCGGGAATGCTCTCGGCGCAATCCGCGTAGCCCAAGCCGGTGCCGGCGTGGGTCAAGGTTTCGCCCAGCACAACGAGGTCGGCCTTGCGGCGCGCGGCCTCCTCGATGAGCGGTGCGAACTGGCCGCAGGCGTCCATCGCGGTCTTCGCGCCGCGCGGCTTGTAATGCACCGAGGCGAGACGGACTTTGCGTGGCGCCGGCGGTTTTGTCGGGAGAAACGAAACGTCGCTCCACTCGACGTTGCCTTTCGGCACCCACAACAAATGCAACTCCACCCGCGCCTGCGTTGCGCCCGGCGGAGCTTCATAAACATCCGACACCTCGACCCAGCCGTCGTTGCTCGCGTGCTTCTCGATTCTATCGCGTGGATACTCCGGCTCCGCCGTCGCCACGACGCCGAGGGAAAAATTCGTCACCACTCCCTCATGCCGCTGGACCTGCTTCCCTTGGTCATCGCTCCAAACCACACGTGCCAGCACGCTGCGGCGTGGCACGGCGATGTCCTCCGCACGACGCCACGCAGAAAAGCGGTAGTGCTGCCCGGCGGTCACAGGAAAAGTTTTCTGCCACCAGCCATGCAAGCCTTCGCGTTCATCAGCTCGGATGGCAAGCACGCCGTGCCCAGATTTGCCACCGGTTTCCGTGTGTTGAAACTGCGGGCGAATCTCCTCGCGCGGTGACGAGGGCGTCCACGAGTCAACAGACGCAGCGTGAATTTGGAAGGCGGCCCAGAAGAACCCTGCGAAGGTGATGACGATGGCTTTCATGTGAGCGCACCATAATGGCAGGAGTAAAAACGCAATCAAGTCCACCATTTGATCGCGAGCGAGGCGTCTTCCAGACCTTCAGGCATCAGGAGCCAGAACTCCGCGCGATGTCACGGCGGATCACAAATCGGTCGTGCCCCGGCCCGTTCGGTTGTGAGGCTCGGGGCGCGTTCTTCAGCAAGGGTAATCTGCTTCACAACTTTTGCGGGGATGGTGAGTAGTCGTAACCGATATGCTTGGGAAGATTGATTCACCACAGAGGGCACAGCGGAAGGCGTTTCGGCCACAGATGAACCACAGAACGAACACAAATTCGGGAAAACTCCCGCCTGTGTTTCATCTGTGGCTCCCCGCTCGGTGTCTTCTGTGTCTCGGTGGTAAAAATCCCCCGCCTTCGGGTTGGACGCCGTCCGTCGGCTTGCTACGCTCGCCGTATGAAGCACCTGTTCGCCTCCGCGCTCTTCGCCCTGCTCGCCTGCACCGCCGTCGCGTCCGCGCAGGAGTGGACGCGCTTCCACGGGCCGAACGGCACCGGCGTCAGCCACGCGAAGACCATTCCCACGAAGGTCGCGGACGCGGACGTGAACTGGCGCATCGAGCTGCCGGGCGTGGGGCATTCGTCGCCGGTGCTGTGGGGGAACAAGCTGTTCGTGACGACGTGCGACAGCAGGAGCGGCGGGGTGCGCGTGCTGTGCCACGATGCGCTCACGGGCAGGCAGCTCTGGCGGCATGACTTCGCGCAGACGCCGTTCACGCCGCACAAGTTCAACAACTTCGCCTCCGCCACACCCGCCGTGGACGCGCAGCAGGTGTATGTGATCTGGAACGAGACGGAGCACTTCAAGCTCGCGGCGCTGGACCACGCGGGGAAGGTGGCGTGGGAACGGGACTTCGGGCCGTTCGTCAGCCAGCACGGCTGCGGGATCTCGCCCATCGTGCACAACGGCATGGTCATTCTCGGCAATGAACAGGACAGCGCGAAGCACGTGAAGGACGCCACACGCACGGGCGAGAGCTTCATCGTGGCGTTGGATGCGAAGTCCGGCTCGACGGTCTGGCAGACGCCGCGCAACAGCGCCGTGGTGGCCTACTCCACGCCGTGCCTCTACACGCCGAAGAGCGGTCCGGCGGCGCTCATCTTCAACAGCCAGGGTCACGGCATCTACGGCCTCGCGCCGGACACGGGCAAGTTGCTTTGGGAATATGACCGGGCGTTCACGATGCGCAGTTGCAGTTCGCCGCTCATCGCGGGTGACCTGATCTTCGGCTCTTGCGGCAGCGGTGGCGGCGGCAATTACGTCACGGTGGTCAAGCCCGGCGATGGCAAGAGCCGCCCGGCCGAGCTGGCCTATCAGATGAAGAAGTCCGCGCCCTACGTGCCGACTGGCGTGGTGGCCGGCGACCTTGCGTGGCTCCTGAGTGATGCCGGCGTGCTGACCTGCATGCACGCGCCGAGCGGTGAAGTCCGCTATCAGGAGCGCGTGGGCGGGAACTTCTTCGGCTCGCCGGTGTGGGTGGATGGCCGACTCTTCGCGGTCTCGACGGCGGGCGAACTGGTCGTGGTGGAGGCCAGCGAGAAGTTCAATGTCCTGCACCGCTACGCGCTCAAGGAACTCTGCCACTCCACGCCCGCCGTCGCGCTGGGCCGGATGTTCATCCATACGGAGAATCATCTCGTGAGCCTCGGCGGCGAGAAGAAGGCGAAGTAGCCGCGCACTCCTCAGGAGCGCGGCCTTAAGGCCGCAGAAACTTGGGTTCGCAGAAATTCGGCCGGACAAATTGTCCTTCTTAGCCTTCTGAGGCGTGAACGCCGCGCTTCGGCGGCTTGCGGCTGAGGCCGTTTCCGGCTACAGCTTGCGGCCATGTCTGCGCTGAACATCCTCGCCGTCGTCGGAAGCCTGCACCGCAAGTCGGTCACACGCGGCGTCGTCCTGCACGCGGCGGAGGCGCTGCGGGCGGATGGGTGCGCGGTGGACGTGCTCGACTTCGAGCAGACGCCGCTGCCGTCCTTCAATCCCGACACGGCGTGGTCGCAGCCGGGCTTCGCGGAGTTGAAGGCCCGCGTGGACCGCGCGGATGTGCTGCTGCTCGGCACGCCGGATTACCACGGCAGCGTGAGCAGCACGTTGAAAAATTTCCTCGACCATTTCTGGAAGGAGTTCGGCGGAAAGCTTTTCGCCAGCGTCGTCGCATCACATGAGAAGGGGCTGACGGTGCATGACCAGCTCCGCACCATCGCGCGGCAATGCTACGCGTGGTCACTGCCCTATGGCGTGTCCTTCGCCGAGAAGGAGGATGTGCGCGACGGCGCGGTGGCCAGCGACGCGCTGCGACAGCGGTTGGAGATGCTCACGCGCGATGTGCGCGTGTATGGCGCGCTGCTCGCGGCGCAGCGGCGGGCCGATCTGGCAGGAACGGAGCCGGGCTTTCTGGCACGGCTGCGCAAATAGAAATCCACCGACGCGGAATGCGCGAGGCTGGCTTGCGCCGCGAGGGATTGCTAGCTTTCGCTCGAAATGCCCGCCGAATCCGCCAAGTCCATTGCCAGCGCTTCCGGCTCGCGGTCGCATTGGTGGCCGGCGGTCGCGGGAGCTTTCCTCGCCTTCGTTCTGCTGAAGCTGGGCAATCCAGTAATCCTCGATCACGTCACGACGCCACCGCAGGGAGCGGAGGAAATCGTGTTCGAGACCTGGCCGGCATTGTGGGGTTACGGCGTGCTTGCGCTCGTGTGCGTGCTGGGTGCGATGAATTGGCGACGGCCATCGCCCGTTCCGCGTTGGGTGCTGGCGCTGCCGTTGGCGTGGTTGTTGTGGCAGTTCGTCTCGGCGACGACGACGGTGGATGCATCGTTGACGAAGGCAGTCTTGCCGCAGTTTGTGGCGGTGGTGGTGTGCTTCGCACTGGGCTTGAGCGTCGGTGCCGTGCCGGGAGCGCGGCGAGTTTGGATCGGACTGCTGGCGGGTCTCCTTGTCATGCTGGGCTTGGGTTTCCGGCAGCAATACGGCGGGCTGGCCAGGGACCGGGAGTTTTTCTACGAGAACGAAAAGTCCGGCTGGAAGGACGTGCCAGAGGATCAGCTCCGGCAGATGGAAGCGAGCAAGCTCCTCGTGCGCAAGCCCGACGGCAGCTTCACGATCAACCCCGATCTGCTGCCCAAGCTCGCGAAGGACCGCATCTTCGGCACGTTCGGATATCCGAATGCGCTCGCGGGCGTCGTGCTGTTGCTGCTGCCCGGCGCGCTCGTCGCGGTGTGGCAGTTGACGACGCGGCTTCAAAACGTCACGCGCGGCGTGCTCGTGGGGCTTGTCGCTTACATGGCAGTGGCGTGTTTGTTCTGGTCTGGCTCAAAGGCCGGCTGGCTCATCGCGCTGGCGCTGGGCGGCGTGGGGTTGCTGAATTTGCCGTTGCCCAAATCGCTCATGACCGGACTGGCCGTCGCGGTGGCGGTCGGCGGGCTGGCGGGGTTCGCGTGGAAATACCAGTCCTACTTCGCCGGCGGCGCGCGCAGTGCGAACGCGCGCCTCATCTACTGGAAGGTCGCGTGGGACACGGCGCTGAATCGTCCGGTGCTTGGCAGCGGGCCGGGGACATTCTATGCCGTCTATCGTCAGGCCAAGCCGCCCGAAGCGGAGATGACGCGGCTCGCGCACAATGATTATCTCCAGCAAGCCTCCGACTCCGGCGCGGTCGGGTTCCTCACGTTCGGCGGGTTCGTCTGGGGATCGCTGTTCGCGCTGCACCGGCTGGTGCGGGGCGACTGGATGCGTTTCGCGGCGTGGCTCGGTCTGCTCGGCTGGGCGTTGCAGAGCTTCGTGGAATTCGCCCTCTACATTCCGGCGCTGGCGTGGCTGGCGTTTTTCCTCTTCGGCTGGCTGTGGTCAGCGGCCAAGTCCGACCCGCCGCACGCGACGGCTTGAAGTCCCAACCCAAGGCGGCCCTATTTTTTCATCTTGTCAATCTTCGCCCGGCAGTCGGGGCAGCAGATGTTAAATGTGGTCTCGCCCGTGTTTGTGAGGAAGGGCAGTTGAATCTTGTGCCACTGGTCCTGGATGTCCCGGACGCTCCCGCACACGCTGCAAACGGCGATGAAATGTTTCAGTTGTGCCACTCCTTGGGCTGCGGCCTCAGCCTCGGTGAGACGCTGGATGAGATAGGATTGCAGCTCCACCGCGCGCACGCCGACCTTGAGCCGCGCCTGCAAGACTTCCTTGTCGAAGGGCTTGCTGACGAAGTCGTCCACGCCGGCATCGAAGGCGTCGAGCAGGCTGTCCTTGCCGCCGCGCGCGGTGCAGAGCATGACGTAGAACGGGGCGATGTTCGCGTCGCGAATGCGGCGGGTCAGCTCCATGCCGTTGATCTCCGGCATGAACCAGTCGAACAGGCCGATGCGCAGCGAGGTGTCGTGTTGGAGAACTTCCCAGGCCTCCGCGCCGTTGGTCGTGGGAACGACTCCGTAACCCCATTTCGACAGGAGGTTCATCAAAACCTGCCGAATGATCGGGTCATCGTCCGCGATCAGAATCTTCATGAAGTGGCTGTGGCCCAGGGGCAGTTGCCCGGCTGTTTGTGAAGTGTGTAGCCAGAAAGGGTGCGCGCCACAATGAAATTATCCGCCTGATGGCCGTGGGTCATGGCGACAGCGCCGTCTCCGCCATCGTCGAGATGAGCTGGCGTCCGAATCCCAGGCGATCCTCCGTGGTCGGCAGCCGCCCGAGTTTCACGCTGGGGCCGACACGCTGCTCCATCAGCGCGATGGGCACGCGGCGCTCCTTCCACAACACGTTCGTCGTGTTCGCCGGGGTGAGGACGATGCCCAGCTTGCGCGACGGGTCGAAGCTGGTTTCCGCCACGAGCTTCGCGAAGAGCCGCTGGAGTTTCGCCTGCTCCGGCTCGTCATCCACCATCGTGTCGAGATACTCGGCGGTCTCGGTGTTGTGCATGTTCACCATGAGATCAATGGGCCGGGCTGCGTGCGCGGCAAGGATCGCCTTCTTCGCATACCAAATCTCCGGCATCAGCCGCAGCCAGCGCGGATCGCGCAAGTCCACCTCGTCCCAATGACGGTTCACGTCCCAGCCGTGCGCGTTGAAACGCACCTTGCCCGACGCGCAGCCGTCGGGGTCGAGCATCGGCGTGAACTTGAAGACGATCTTGTCCCGCAGCGCGCGGGCCTGCGGATCGTCCGACGTGACGAAGCGCAGCGCGCCCTCCATGACGAACGAAGTCCCGGCCTCCCACGCGTGCTGGCGCGCTTGGAGCCAGACGGTTTTCTTCGCGTCGTCGGGCCGCTCGAAGTTCGTGACCGTGACGAGGTGCAGGTCGCGGCCGAGCGCGGTCTTGCCGATGACCTCGACGCACGCGTGCGGCGAGCGGTCCAGTTCGCCGAGCAGCCTGAGCAAACGCGAGTGCGGATACGGCGGGATGTGCGCGAGCCAGACCGTGTCGCGCTCAGGCCGGAACTGGAGCGTGCTCTCCTTCTTCTCCGCGTCCCACTCGACCGTCTCGAAGTGCCGCCACGTCTCGCCGTCATAGCTGAACACAGGCCGGAGCGTCGGCCCCATCGGGCACGCGCCGGGCTTGTCGTTGTATTCGCCCACCCAGTCCGTGAACGTCAGCGTCAGCGCGCGCCCGGCGACGTGGTCCATGCGGAAGTAAAACCACGTCGTCTGCCGGTTGCGCCCGCGCTCGTCGTATTGGCCCTCGACGTGCAGCCGGAACGCAGCGGCGTCCAGCTTCTCAATCGTCCCAAGCGACGCGTCCTCGAAGGCTTTGTTGAACGTGACCGGCAGCCCTTCCTGCGCCAGCAACCCGGCGCAGAGCAGCCCGAGGCAGCAACTTGGCGCTCGCGAAGAAACAGTCATGAACGACATGACCAGAGGATGCGGCATCGCCAGCCGGTTGACAGCCCAGAAATGGATTCACTGGAGCGCGGCCAGGTTTTGCCGGGCCATCAAGGGGTGCCCGTCTTGGGGATTTCCAGGAAGTCGGTGGAATTGTTTTTCTCCGGGGCTGGGGCAGCGGGGGGCGGAGCAATCGGCTCCGGCAGCAGAATCGGACCTTTGGGATACTTCTTCATCAGCTTGCGCATCGCCTCGATTTCCTCCTGCTCGATCTGCTTGTTCTGCTTGATCTCCTCGATCCGGACGGTCTGCTCGACGCTGCGGATGGTGGCGGAGCGCTGACGCTCGGCCTGCGCGGCCAGCGAGGCGGACTCGGGCGTCTTCAGGACGGTGGGCCGGATCAGGACCATCAGTTCCTTCCGGGTCGGGCTTTCGCTGGTGGACCGGAAGAGCGCGCCCAGACCGGGGATGTCCTTGAGCACGGGCACGCCGGACTTGCTTTTGGTCATGGCGGTGCGGATCAAGCCGCCGAGGATGATCGTTTCGCCGTCCCGCACCGCGACCTTGGCCTGCGCGGTATGCTGAATGGTCTTGGGCACCTTGAGGTTGGCGTCAATGGACACGGTGCCGTTCTCGCCCTCGATGGTCTGGTTGATGTCGAGGACCACCAGGCCGTCGGAGGTGATGAGCGGCAGGACCGACATGGAGATGCCGATGCGGAGCTGGGAGATCTGCTGCTGGGTGCCGAAGCCCGCGCCCGAGACGCTGCCGGTGACATAGGGCGTGGTGCCGCCGGAGAAGATGTTGGCCGCCTCGGCGTGCGAGGTCTGGATGCGCGGGCGCGAGAGCACCTCGGTTTTGGAATCACTCTCCAGAAGCTGCACCGCCGCCGCCCAGTTGGCCCCGATCTTGGCCAGATAGCCGAAGCCGCCGGTGGCCAGCACGCCGGTTCCCAGCGCCGTGGTGTTCGTCGAGAAGTTGATGATGGAATTGACGCCGCCGCCGCCGGCGAAGTTGGCGCCGAATTTTTTCTGGGCCTGGACCGCGCCAAAGTTCACGTCCAGTGAATGCGAGAGGTCGGTCTCGAAGATGAGCGCCTCGATCAGCACCTGCTGCTGTGGCACGTCAATCTCCTTCAGCAGCTTGGTGAGCATCGCCAGCTCCTTGTCGTTGGCGAGCACCAGCAGCGAGTTGCTCCGGTCGTAGGGGATGATCTTCGCCTCGCCGAGCAAGGGTGCGCCGCCGGCGCGGCCGCCAGTGATGTTGCTGACGATCTGGTTGAGCCGGTTCTGAAAAGCATTCTGCGCGGTGCCCGGCTGGGCCGCGCCGGGAACTGCCGGGTTCACGCCCGGCTGCGCACCGAAGGGTTGCGCGCCACCCAATGCGTTAGGACTCGCGCCGGGAAGTCCCGTGTTGCCGCCGAAGGGCGAAGTCGTCCCCGTGCGCCGCGTGCTGCTGCTTCCGCGCGTTGGCGTCGTGCCCCCAGTGCTCGCGCCGCCGGAAGTCAGGCTGCCGAGCACCTGCGCGACATCCGCCGCGAGCGCGTAGTTGATCGGGATGACTTTGAACTGCTCCTCCGTCGGCACGGCCACGTCAATCTTCTCCAGCACCTCCATCATGCGCTTGATGTTGATGGCGTTGTCGCGCAGCACGATCACGCCGGTGGCGTCAATCGGCAGGATGCCACCGGGCACCTTCGCGAACGGCTGGATCGCGGACACGATCTCGCTCGGCTTCGCGTTGGTGACCTGCACGATCTTGGTGATGTATTGGCTGGCCTCGGGCAGCTCGCGCGTCATGTTCGTGTTGAAGGCCGCGCCCTCCTGAAGTGCCTGCGCGCTCGGGACGATGGTGAGAAACTTCTCGCCCGTCGGGATGACCGCGATCTGGTTCAGCGCCAGTATGCTGTCAATGGCCTGGATGCTCTCCAAGCGCGTGAGCGGCGACTTGGTGACGAGCGTGATTTGCGTGGTCGGCTGGACGGCGGGCGAACGGAGAACAGTGCGCCCTGTCAGCTCGGCATAGATTTCGAGCACCTGGGCCAGTGGCATCTCTTGGAAGCGCGTGAGCTGCGGGTCCAGCAACTCCTCGCCCGCCGCGTTCACGCCCACGACCTGCAAGCCCGCCGCGTTGGTCCCAGCGGCGTTGGTGGAGGACGATCCGCCGAGCAGACCGGCCACATTCGGGTTGGGCGGGCGGTTGGTGTTCGCCGTCGGGGGCGCGATGAGCGTGTTGCCCGGGCCGGGCAAGTTTATCAGCTCGGGCGCTTTCGTGCCGGGGACTGTCTGCACGCGCGTGGCGTTGGTGGTCAGCGTGCTCGCCGAGGAAGGCACGACGGGGACGAGGGGGCGCACACCTTCGGAGATGGCCTTCGATTTGCCGGAGGGCGGCGGCACAGGTGGCGCGGGCACTTGCGCAACGAGCGCGGTGGCGACGGCGGAAAAAAGGAGGACCGCCAGTTTGGTTTTCATGGATGTTTGGGAGTGACGGTGGGCGGCTGTTTTCCGGGCGGCGCGGCCTTCTGATAGCTCGCCACCATGGTCAGCTCGCCCATCAGTTTCATCTGCGTCGGGTCGGGCTTCACCGTGAGGTCGCGGATGCGGATGGTGGAATTGTTCTCGCCCAGCGACACCATGAACTTGAGCAGCTCGGCGTCGCCGGTGTTCTGGAAGCTGATGCGGAGCGTCTGCTCCTCGAAGTAGCTGCCCGCGCTGGCACCGGTGGACCTGCGTGGATCCCACTGCATGACGTTGATGCCGGCGGCAGCGGCCTTGGGCTGGACGACCTTGAGCAGCGCCAGCGCCATCTCGGCGGACGCGAGCTGCGCGCCACCCTCGCCCTTCAGCTCGCCCTCCTTCTTCTGGAGCTTCGGGAGCTGGTCCACTTCCTTCTGAAAATCGTCGAGCGTCTTCTGAGCCTTGAGGATGTCGAGCTGCACCTTGTTCCAGTCCTTGAACTGCGGCCAGACGAACATGGCGTTGAGCACGACGAACAGCACCAGCGCCGCGCCCACGACGATGCGCCGCTCCATCGCGCCCAGGTTCAACTTGTCGAAGAGCGATTTCATTCCGTCTCGGCGGACCGGAGTTCGCAGTTGAACGACCACGCCATCTGCTGCGGGTTCGCGCCGCTGCCGCTGATGGCGGGCGCGCTGACGGACTTGAACAGCGGCGTGCCGTTCAGCTCCACCTTTTGCAGCGCGCCGTTGTAGTCGGTGATCTTGGAAATCTGCTCGGCCGGCGCGACGCCGCGCAGGAAGACGTTCTTGCCCTTCTGGAACGCGAAATCCGTGAGCTGCATCCCCTCGGGCAGCTTGGCGGAGACGGCCTTGAGGCTCTCGATCGCGGCGTATTTCAACGCGATCTGCTCCTGCAAAAGCTGGATGCGCGCCCGCGTGACGAGCGCATTCGTGTAGGAGCCGGAGAGGCCGCTGACGCGGGTGTCCAAGTCGCTCTTTTGCGTCTCCGCGCGCCAGAGCATCGCGAAGAAAACCGCGACGGCGAAGAGATACATCACCACCAGCGCGCCCAGCCCGCGCATCCACACGCTGTCCACGAACCGTTGCCGGTAGCGCGTGGCGAACTCCACCGGGAGCAAATTCGCCAGGCTTTCGCCGCGCGCGGCACGCGCGGCGGAGAGCGTGGCCAGCGCCACCGGCTCGCAGGGCCTGGTCACGTCCACCGGGCCGTCCGACAAATCGCGCAGCACACGCAGCCAGGCCTCCTCGTCCTCTGGCGCGGACACGAGCCGGAAGCGTGGCGGGCCGGTCAGCCAGCCTTCGAGTTCACCGGCCCACGCGGACTTCGTCAGCACTTCGCCCAGCTCGCGCTGCCAGTGCTCCGGCGCGGTGAGCTTCACGAGCGTCAGGCTGCGCAGCTCGCCGCCATACCACCACGCGACGAGGCAGGAGTTCGCGTCCGCGCCGTGGCCGGGATAAACCCAGGTGCCATCGCCCACCACTTTGGTCGCGAGGACTTGATGCAACAGCGGCGCCTCCAGCCGGTCGGCGAGGAAGCCGCGCCCCTCCAGCGTGCCGAGGAATTTCTCGACCTCCTGTCGCGGCGCGATGAGCACTATGACGGTCTGCATCTCGCTGGGCACCGTGGTGCGCGCGGGCACCGGCTCGACGCTCCAGACGATTTGCGCGACCGGCAGCGGGGAAATTTTTTCCAGCGACAGCTCCACCATCGAGAGCAGTTCGGCCCGATCGCACTTGGGGAATTGCGCGACGCGCAGGAACACGCTGCCGGCGGGCAGCCACGCGAGATTCAGCCGACTGCTGAAGAGCGCGCGCCAGTCCTTCGCCACTTGCGCGGCGGGCAGCGCGTCGCCGGGCAGTCCGGAAAATTCCGCATCCAGTTCCGCCTCGCCGCTGCCCGCGATGTCGAAATGCCAGAGCCGCCGCCGGTCGGCGGAGAGGTCGAGGACGTTGCAGGCGTTGGGGGGAGAAGCTTTCACGTCTTCGTCAAAAACATCGTCCCCGTGTCGTCCATCAGCGCCTTGAGATGCTCCTCGGTCTGTGTGACGCGCAGGACTTCCTCGATGGTCGTGATGCCCTCCTGCACTTTTCGCCAGCCGTCCATGCGCAGCGTCCTCATGCCATCGGCCTGCGCGCGTTGGGCAATCGTCGAGGCCGGCGCGCGGTTCATGATGAGGGGGCGCAGCGCCTCGTTGACGAGCAGCAGTTCATGAATGCCCTGCCGACCCTGGTAGCCGAGCATCCGGCACTCCTCGCAGCCCGCACCGCGCATGAACTTCGTTGTGGCCACCTCGTCCGACGGGAAGCCAATGCGCATGAGGTAATCCCGCTCAACTTTTTGCTCGGCCTTGCAAGCCGGGCAGATCGTGCGGACGAGGCGTTGGGCCATGATGGCCTCGACCGAGGACGCGACGAGGAACGGCTCAATGCCCATGTCAATCAAGCGCGTGAAAGCGCTGGGCGCGTCGTTCGTGTGCAGCGTGCTGAAGACCAAGTGGCCGGTGAGCGCGGCGCGAATGGCAATCTCCGCCGTCTCCTGGTCGCGAATTTCGCCGACCATCACGACGTTCGGGTCTTGGCGCAGGATGTGGCGGAGCCCCATCGCGAACGTCAGCCCGATGTCCGAGCGAACGGCGATCTGATTGATGCCCTTCAGCTCGTATTCCACCGGCTCCTCGATCGTGATGATGCGCTTGTGGACGGAGTTGATGGAACTGAGAAACGCGTAGAGCGTCGTGGACTTGCCCGAACCGGTCGGGCCTGTGACGAGAAAAATGCCGTGCGGCTTGTAGATGATGTCGCGGATGGCCGTCTCCTCGGTGGACGTGAAGCCGAGCTTGTCCAAACTCAGGAAAATTTTTCCGCGCAACAGGAGGCGAAGCGAGACGCTTTCGCCATAGACCGTCGGCACGGTCGAAACACGGATGTCAATCTCCTCGCCCTTGATGCGGACGTTGATGCGGCCGTCCTGCGGGAGACGCTTCTCGGAGATGTTCATCCCGGACATGACCTTGATGCGCGAGATGATGGCGGCCTGGAAACGCTTGAGCTGCGGCGGCAGCGGAATCTGATGGAGGATGCCGTCAATGCGGTTGCGGATGCGCAGCTCGTCCTCCGCCGGCTCGAAGTGAATGTCCGTAGCGCGCGCCTTGAAGGCCTCCCAGACGATCTGGTTGACGAACTTGATGACGCTCGCCTCCTGGTCGCCCTCGGTGATCTCCTTGTCGTTCGCAATCTCCAGCTCCATCGGCTCGTTCTCGGACATCTCGTCGAGCGTCTCCGCGCCAACGCCGTAGTATTTCTTGAGCGCCTTCTCGACCTCCGCGCGCGGCGCGAGCGCGAACTTCACCGGGCAGTGCGCGTCGAACTGCACGGCGTTGAGCAGCGCGGTGTCAAAGGGATTGCTCACCGCGACGGTCAGCACATCGTCCGCGAAGCTCGTCGGCATCACGCCGTGCTGGAACGCGACCTTCGTCGAGATGCGCCCGCGCGCCTCGACGGGGATGTCGAGCAGCTTGAGATTGATGAACGGCCAGTCGAGCGCCGCCGCCAGTTTCTCCAGAAAAACTTCCTCGCTCAGCCCAGCCTCGCGCGCCATGAAGCCGATCAGCGGGTCTTGTGAACCGCCGTCCACGGCCACGCGCCAGAGCTTGGACCACTCGTCAAACTGCTCCGGCGTCGCGAGCGCGGCGCGGGCGAAGACGTTCTTGATGGAGACAAAGGCCATTCAGCAACAGAGACTTGAATGGCGACGGTAGGGAAAAGTTGCGGCCGGGGCAAAGGATTTGGCTCAGGGGAAGCCCTGAGCCGTGGGATGCAAACCGCGCGCTGGCGCGGCCTACTGGACGCGCGGCACGGCGACGATCTCGCCGCGACCAACCTTGGCCTGCTGCGCGGTGTAGTCGGATAAGATGCTCAATGCCTCGCGGAGATACACATCAATGACGGCCTTGCCGGCGTCGGTGGTGTCGTCAGGCTCGTCGCCGTCATCGGGTTTCTTAACGTCAGTCTTTGCCGGGGGCGGAGTGGTTTTGACCGTGGATTTTGGCGTCGCATCCTTCGCCACCGGGGGCGGCTTCGGTGCCTGGACGGCGATGATCGGCAGGTTTTTGTCCACCGTCTCGGTCTTCACAAGGAAGACCTTGTCGGTTGAAAGCGGCCGGGCGTCGCGCTCCTTCTTGCGCGCTTCGGCACGGGCTTCAGCTTCCTTCTTTTCTTTGACGCGCTGCTCTTCGTTGAGGGAAATCGTCTTGTCCGCGCGCTGCTTCTTCACCAGTTCGATGTCCTCGCGGATGTAGGCGAAGTCCTTGTCGTTCGTGGTGCGGTCGGAGGAATTCTTGCGCAGCTCATCGAGGCCGCCGTTGACACGGTCGGTGCGCTGGTATTTCGCGGGCGGGATGTTGTCGGCCTCCAGCGCGTTGGGCAGGAAGGCCTCGCCGGTTTCCAGATAGTCGAGGACGTTGGGCAGGATGAGGTCGGGCGTGACGCCGTGCTTTTGTGTGGTGCCGCCGGCGATGCGGTAGAACTTGGAGATGGTGAACTTGAGCTGGCCGGGATCGGTGACTTGCCGGTTGCCCATGAACTGCACGAGTGGATAGAGCGTCTGCACGGTGCCCTTGCCGTGCGTGGACTGGTCACCGACGATCAAAGCGCGCCCGTAGTCCTGCAACGCGGCGGCGACGATCTCCGAGGCCGACGCGCTGTGATGGCCCACAAGCACCATCAGCGGCCCGTCGTAGGCCACGCGACCGTCCTCGTCCTCCAGCACGTCAATCCGCTTCGGGTCACGCACCTGCACGACCGGACCTTTCTTGATGAAAAGGCCGGTGAGTTCGACGGCCTCATTGAGCAGGCCGCCGCCGTTGCGCCGCAGGTCGAGAATCACGCCCGCCACTTTTTCCTTCTGCAATCGAACGAGCAGTTTTTCACAGTCCGCCGCGCACTTCTGGTAGAACTGCGGCAGGTCAATCACGCCGAGCCGCAGCTTCTTCCCGTCGGCCGTGACGTGCTCCACGATGCGGGCGAACGCGTATTGCTCCGTGAGCTTGATCTCGTCACGGACGATGCGGACGACCTTGTGGTCGGCATCGCTGAGCGCATCCGCCGGGATGATCGTGAGCCGGACCTCGGTGCCCTTCTGGCCGCGGATCATGTCCACGACCTCGTTCAGCCTCATGCCAACGCAGTCCACCGGCTCCGCGCCGCCCTGCGCGACGGCAATGATCTTGTCACCGGCCTTGAGCTGCTTGCCGAGTTCGGCGGGGCCGCCGGGCGTGAGGCCTTTGATGCGCGTGTAATCATCGTCCGGCTCCTGCCCGAGCAAGGCACCGATGCCGTTGAGCTTGAGCTTCACGTTGTGGATGTCGAAATTCTTCGCCTCATCCGGAGCCATGTAGTCCGAGTGTGGATCGAAGGCGTGGCCGAGCGCGGAAAGATAGATCTGAAGAACCTCGCTGGAGTCGAGCTGCTTCATGTTCTTCTGCATGCGGGCGTAGCGTTTGGTGATTTTCTCGGCGGTCTTCTCCGGCTGCTCGTCGGTGAGCCGGCCGTTGAGCAGCTCGAACTTGATGCGCTGCCGCCACAGCTCGGCGGACTCCGCCTCGGTCTTGGGCCACGGCAGCTTGTTGCGCTGCGCAATGAACTTCTCGTCCACGGTGAAGTCGTGCTGGTCCTTCACCACACTGCCGACCCGCGCCACCGTGGTGTCCAGCCGCTTCAGGTAACGGTCGAAAATCTCGTAGGCCGGCCCCGCGTCGCGCTTCTTGGTGAGGTCGTCCAGCTTCTTGCCATATTTCTCCGTGAACTCGTCCACGTCGGCCTGGAGGAAAATCATGTGATTGAAGTCCAGCGCGTCGAGGTAGTTCTTGAGCTGCATCTCCGCGATCGTGTCGTCGAAGCGCACGCGCTTGTAATGAATCTGGTCGAGCAGATCCCCGACAGCTTGAGCGATGCGCCCCGCCTGCTCACGCGTGAACTCGACCGACCGTGCGGCGCTGCAGAGGATGGTCAGCGCAACCGCCGCCGTGAGGATTCGTTTCATAGGTGTTGTGGGCACAATGCGCCCGGCGGCGGGTCGGAATCAACCGGGAAGTCCGGCGGAACCGGCGGGCAGACGGTCACGGTTATGGACTGGCGAGCACGAGGATTGTTCAAATCTCCGCTCATTCAGGGCGGAAATCCCGCCACCTCGCGGTAGATGCGGGCGTAATTGCGCACCATCGCGTCCATGCTGAAGTCACGCGTCACGCGGGCGCGGGCGCGCTGGCCGATGGCGGCGAGTTCAGTCTGGTTCGCGAGCACGCGGTGCATTTCTGCCGCGAGCAGGTCCACCGAATCCAGCGCGGCGAGGAAGCCATCCGCGCCGCTGGTGATGACCTCGGCGTTGCCGCACGCGGTGTGCGCGAGGCACGGCACGCCGCACGCCATCGCTTCGAGCACGGCGTTGGACAAGCCCTCGAAGATGGACGGCGCGGCGAGCAGATCGAGCACCTGATACCACGGCGCCGGGTTCGCCTGAAAGCCGGCGAGGTGGATGCGGTCGCGCGCGGGACTCGCCTGTGCGGCGGCGTGGATCGCGTCTTTCTCCGCGCCCTTGTCGCCGACGATGACGAGCCGTGCGCCAGGCAACTGCGCAGCCACGCGGTTGAACGCCTCGATGAGGAGAAGATGTTTCTTGTTCGGATCGAAGCGCCCGACGATGCCGATGAACTGGCCCAGCGGAGGCAAGCCGAGTTGCGTGCGGACGGCGGCCTTGTCCACCGGCGAGAAGCGCTCCGTGTCCACGCCGTTGAGGATCGCCGTGATTTTCTCCGCCGGAAAACCGTGCTCGATGAGGTAGCGCCGCAACGACTCGGAGACAGTGTGAACTTTCCGGCAAGCACGGTAGAGCCGCCGACGCTGGCGGAGGCGCGCGGGACTTCCCTGATCGCCTTGGAAGACGCCGTGCTCGCCTTGCAGGACGGGCTTCCACAGTCCGAAGCCGGAACCGAGCGCGGCGTAGGTGAGCGGGCCAAGATTGTGCGGATGCAGCAGGTCGGCTCCGATCCGTGCCGCGTGACGCGCGACACCGAGCGCGGCCCGAGCGGAGAAGCCCGGCGGCTTGTTCAGCACGACGACATTTTCGGGCTGCGGGAGCCGCTCAACGAAAGCGCCGCCGCGTTCGAGGCAGCAGACGTGGACTTCAAACTCGTCCGACGGCAGGCCGCGCGCGACGTTCACGACGCCATTCTCCATCCCGCCCGGTTCGAGCGAGAAGACGACGTGGAGGATTTTAAGCCGGCGTGACAAGGCGGAACCTCACTGCTTCACCTCGCCGCGCAGTGCGTTGAGCGTGAAGCGGACGAAGGCGCGGAGGCGGAAGAGCGGCGGGTTGCCGTTCGCCGCCGGGTTCAGGAAGAACGGCCAGAGCAGCACGGAGATGAGCAGGTCGCGGCAGGCCCGCGCGGGCTGCCTGATGCCGTTGTAGATAAGCGAGGTCTGGAAGCGCCAGTAGCTAAAAACTTGGAGCCAGAAACAGAAATTTGATTTTGGCACGACCTCGGCGTCGTAGGATTTCTTGAGCACCGCCGCCATGTTGCTCTTCATGCGGTCGGCGTTGTTGCTCATGTTATTGCCGTGCTTGCGGATGTGGACGAGCACCTTGCCCTGGTGCCAGATGCGGCGCTTCGCGGCGAGGCGGATCCACATGTCGCGGTCCTCCGTGCTGCGCAGCGCGGTGTCGAAGCCGCCGCAGAGTGCGAAGACTTCCTTGCGCGCCACGGCGCCGGTGGGTCCGAAGCGCGTGCGCATGAGGATGTCCTTCAACGTGACTTCGCGCGGGAGCACGGGGACGTGAACGGTGAAAGGCAGCGGCTTGCCATCCACGTCCATCAGGTGGTCATCGCAGGCGACGAGCGCGTAATCCGGCGGGAGCTTCGCGAACGCGGCCATGCTGTCGCTCAGATGCGTGGGGAGCAGTTCGTCGTCGGCATCGAGGAAACAGACGAAGTCGAACTTCGCCTCGCGGATGCCGGTGTTTCGCGCGGCGGAGAGCCCGGCGTTGTTCTGGTAAATGTAGCGCACCGGCGGCCCATAATTCGCCATCACCTCGCGGGTGTTGTCCTTGGAGCCGTCGTCAATGACCACGACCTCGAAGTTCGCGTAGTCTTGACTCAGGCAAGACTCGACAGCGAAGGGCAGAAAGCGGGCGTAGTTGTAAGCGGGGATGACGACCGAAACGCCAATGGGCGTGGAGGGGGAAGTCGGCTGCGGCGCCTCGCTCATGCGGGACGGGCTTCAGCTCTGCGGCTGGCGGGTGAGAGTCTGATACCGGTTGTAGTAATGGTTCGTGTAGTAGTAGTAGTGGAACCGGTTCATCGTCGCCATCAGATCAAGTCTGTTCAGCACGAAACCGTAGAAGTTCGCGTGGTTGTCGGTGAGGATGTCAATCGCGGTGCGGACGGCGCGCGTGGGCGTCTGACCGGTCCAGATGACGAGGACGACGCCGTCCATCGCGGGCTGCATGACGCTGGTCTCGGCCAGGCCGAGCACGGGCGTGGCATCCACGATGATGCGCTGGTAGCGCTTGCGGAGCTTTTCAATGGCTGCGACGAACTGCGGCGAGCCGAGCTGCTCGATGTCGCCCTCAAGCTGGTCACCGCACGGGAGGATGTGGAGGTTCTCCATCGTGGTCGGACGGCAGGCGTCCTCGACGTCGTATTTCTCCACGAGGATGTTGCTCAGGCCCGGAGCGGAGCGGCTGCCGAAGAGGTGGTGCTGGATGCCGCGGCGGAGGTTGGCGTCTATGATGAGGGTCTTCTCGCCCGTGTGCGCGAAGGACATGGCGAGGTTCGAGGCGACCACGGTCTTGCCCTCTTTGGGCGAGGCGCTGGTGACCATGATGACCTGCGGGAACTTCGTGGTCGCGGCGCTGGAGAGCAGGTTGGTGCGGATGACGCGGAAGTTCTCGATGAAGTCCGGGTTCGCCACGCCATCGCTGAAAATGAGCGGGTAGGCCTCGGCGATCTCATCCTCGAAGTCCGGCACCAGGCCGAGGCCGCGCATATTGGTCGTCTCCTCCATTTTCTCCATGTTGGTGACGGTCTGATCCATGAACTCAAGCAGGAAGGGAATGCCAATGGCCAAGGCGAGGCCCAGTCCGAGAGACATGAGGACAATTTTGAGGCGGTTGGGAGAGATGGGAATTTCGTCGCGGATGGGAAGGTCGAACGCCATGAACGAGAGCGCCACGCGCTCATTGCTCAACCCGAGCACCGTCTCGCTCATTGCCTTTTGCATATTATTGATCATCTGCCCATACGGCAACTGCCCCTGTAGGTTGGAACTCTTCACCTCCAGATATTCGTCGTATTTCTTCTGCTTCGCTTTGGCCAACGGCTCCTGCTCTTCAAGCGTCCGGACTTTTGATTCCAGCAAGCGACCGTGAAGCACAAATTTCGCATCGGCCTTGAGCAACTCTTCCTGCAAGTTCTTCTCCAAGACATCGCGCTGTTTGTAAAGCATCTGCATCTTCGGATGCCCCGGTCTGAAGGTGGCAGACTGCTCCTTGATGGTCCGCTCCAAGAGCAGCTTGTTGCGCTCCAATTCAAACACGTAGTCCACATCGCTCCTGCTCTGGCTCTGACGGACGATCACGGTGCCGTTGGACGGGCGCATGTTTTGCGGCAGGCGCTCTTTGGTTTGGGGATCCACCTCCAGCAGGGTGGTGCCCTCGACATCGTAGTTGATGGAGGAGTAGAACGCGAGCCGCTCGCTGACAGTGTAAACAGGGTTTTGCAATTTTTGCCGGATTTGCAGCCAGTCCTGCAAGCGCTTGCGGAAGGAACTCAACTGCCGGGGAACCGCCGCCAGTTCCTCCAAGTCATTCTTGAGGCGCTCCGGGTCGAAGTCTGCGTTCAGCTTGTTTTGCTGTTTCTGCTGTTCTACCAACTTCTGGGTCAGGCCTTCGATGATCACTGTGAACTTGTTGGACTGGGCGACATAGAGCTGCTGCGCCTTCTCCTCGCGCTCCTTTTGGAATTCCTGCAGCATGATCTCTGGATATTTCGTCACCCAAGAAGGGATATAGCACCAGACGTTCAGCTCGATGTTGTGATCCGTCGTCCACGTGGCGCGCACCTGCTTGCGCCCGCTCTTGCCCGCACGGGCGGCTCCGACCTCGTCTCCCAGACGCTTGTCCACCCGCAAGCAAATATGCTCGGCGTCGAAGTCCTTGAGGAACTTGTCATCAGAGAAGCGATCCGAAGCCCGCTCACCATTTAACTGACCTTCCAACGTCGGTGTGCCCGTTCCGATGGCTGTGTAGCGGATGATGCTCTTGGAATAATAAACAGGTCGGCTGAAAATGTAGAAGATCAGCCCCCCGGCGAGCGCGAGGGTGAAGAGCAGGACGATGAGGCGCGAGTGCTTCGTGGCAATGGCGACATACATCACCATGTCCGTGAAGTCGGCCTTGCGTTTTTTTGTGCCCGGAATCATCGGTCAACTACGGCGACTTGGACCACTGCGGTTCAAACATTTTCATGCGCGCCTGCCTAGAAGCTGAAGAAGCTCTCCGGCACCACGACAATGTCCTTGCCCTGCAGGACGATGTCGGGGGCCAGGCCTCTCTGAATTTCTTTCACGTTGAGCGGCATCTGCATCTTCTCGCCGTTGCCCATGTCACGGACGACATAGCATTTCTTCAGGTTGGCGAAGCGCGCGAAGCCGCCGGCACGCAGGATGGCGGCGTAGCCGGTGAGCGTCTCGTCCTGGAACAGGCGCAGCGTGCCGGGCTTGTTCACGTTGCCGGTCACATACACGACTGGAGCGAACGCCGGGATCATGATGATGTCACCGGGGTTCAGGGCGATGTCCGTGGGCGGGATGTTGCCGGACAGGATCGCGGCGACGTTGACCTCCTCGACCGCGCCCTGGCCGTTCTCGATGCGCAGCAGCTTCGTGCGGGTGAGGTCGCCGGAGGGCGTGATGCCGCCGGAGCGGATGATCGTGGTGATCAAAGTGGGCTGGACGCCCTCGGGAATCTTCAGCGGGCCGGGCGTGATGAACTCGCCGGCAAGATAAATGATGACGGTCTGGTCGCTTGGTGGCGGCTCGGCCGTGGACACCTTGCCTTTGAACTCCGCTGTGACGGTCGCCTTGGTCAACTGCGTCTCCTCCAGCAGCGCCTTGATGGCCGTCTCGGCCTCGTTGATGACCTTGCCGGCGACCGCGACCTTGCCGACGCGCGGCAGGAGGATGGTGCCGTCACGCTTGACCGGATAGATGCCGTTGAAAGAGTCGTCCTCGGCCACGATGAGCTGCAACGTGTCGCCAGGGTTGACGATGTCGGGATCGCTGCCGCCCAGCGAGCCTTTGAGCGCGCTGGCCTTTGCCTGAAGTTCGGCGTCGATGCGGTTCATCTCGGCGGTGGCAGCCTTGTAACGGTCGTCGAGCGAAACTTTCTCCTTGCTGATGCGGTCAATGTCCGATTGCTGCCCGGTGCGCGCTGCCATCGCCAGCTCGCGTTCGGCGTATTGGAACTTGAGCTGCACCTCGTCGAGCTCACGCACGATGGTTTCCTTCCGGTCCTGCAACTTGTCGAGGTCACGCTGAAGGGCGACGGAGTCACCCGTGGAGCGTCCGGTGCGGACGATGTTGCCCTCGGCGCCGCCGCCGCCCGAGGTGCCGCGCATATTCATGGCGGGGCGGAATTGGGGCGGGCCTTTCTTCTCCGGCTCGGCTGGCGTGCCCGTGGCGAACGCAGGCACGATGGGCCGATCCGACCTGAATGTCGCGGATGCCGGCGTGGACGGCAACGCTGAACGGGCAAGCACCTCGCGCGCGCGACGATCCTGTTCGGCGCGGCTAGTCTCGATGTCCTGCATCAAGCGGGTGGCGTCGGCATCGAGCCGCGTGATTTCTTCGCGGATGGTCAGCAGACGGTCGCGGCCTTTGTTCTCGGCTTCGAGCCGCGCCAGTTCGGCCTTTGCGGCATTATAGCGCGCCTCCCAATCGGCGCTGTCCTTCGAGAGCCGATCGGCCTCCTGCTGAAGCTCGGCCTTGCGACGGGTGACATCGTCGAGCTTCCGGCGCAAGTCATCGGGCGCGCCAGAGAGATTCACCGAGGGCGTGATGGGTGACACGAAGGTTGTGCCCATCGCGGACGGCGGCACTGAATTCGGGCGAGGCGGCTCAACGGGCGAGGTCATGCCGCGCCGCGTGGTGAGGCTCTCCGCCATGCGGAATTCCTCGAGCCGCGACAATTCGGCCTGCGCGGCACGCAGCTCCATGACCGCAGGCGGCACGTCCGCCGGACGCGGCTCCTCGGCTGCGGGGCTGAAGGGCGACACTACAGTGCCGGTGCTGGTGATTGCCGGGGCGGTGAACGGGGAAACTGCGGTCGGTGCGGAAGTATTCGCAGGGGAAGTGGACGAACTGGCGGGGGTGAAGGAGCTGGTCTTCGGAGCCGGAGTCGGAGTGGCTGGCGCTGAATATTTGGGCGCGGGCGTGGAAGGAGCCGGCGTGAACGACGGCGAAGCGGCACCGGTCAGCGTGGGCGGGCTGAAGACGGACGAGCTGGCCGCCGGGGCCGTCGCGGCGCTGCCAGGCGGAGCGGAGAAGAAGCTCGGGACAGGCGCACTCGGTGGCAGCGCACCGGCGGTTCCCACGCCGGTGCCCATCCGGGCCTGCAACAATTTCAATTCCTTGTCGTAGCGGTCGGCGGCGGCGTAGTCCTGTTTCTGGAGCGCCTGAAGATATTGGCTCTTCAACGCATCCACCTGCGCCTGCGTCGGGGCAGGTTCAGCCGCGACCAACCCGGCATGAGCCGAGAGGAGAAGCAACAGGGCACATGCTGCGCGCAGTAGTTGGCTGGTCATTATTGTGAGCCGATTGCGGTCCGTCGCGCTCGATGACGTCCGGGCTGGCTCAATTCGCCGCGCTTCATGCCATACAATAGGGCTGATTGGCAAAAACATTTTTCGGGAGCGCGCTCAGAATTTCTTCGTGAGCGTGAGCGAAACGACGTTCTCCACGTAGCTGTCCAGCGCGATGTTCGAGTCGCGCATCTCGTGCTGGTAGAGGAACGAGGACTGGAAAGTGGTCGTGTGGGCGATCACCAGCTCGAAGCGGATGGTGTGCATGTCGAAGCGCAACGGCGGCGCACCGCTCCGGCCCACGCCGTGGGTCCACGCATAGCCCCACCGCGACGTGATGCGGTCGAGCGCGCGGTAGTTCAACCGGCCCTCGGCGCGAAATTGCTTTCCGCCGAAGGAGTTGTTCGGATTGTCAATCGGCTCGACGTTCTGCTCCTGCGCGCCGGCCTCGAGGATGATGTCCGGGCTGGCCTGGAGCTGCGCGTGGTAGGCCACCACCGTCACCAGCGAGCGGTCTGGATAGGTGATGGTGCGCAAGTAATCCAGCTCGTGCTCGAAGCGCTCGCGCGGGCGGTTCAACAACCCGACGGACCAGGTGTAACCCTCGCCGGCCTCGTCGCCCGCGAGGAAGTAGCCCATGTCCGCCCTCAGATCGAGATAGGGCGTGATCGGCCCCTCAAAACCGCCGCGCATCGAGGAGTCGTAGCCGAAGCGGTTGTTCTGGTGGCGGGCTGTGTAAGTGAAGAACGGCTTGAACCGCAGGTTCTCGCGCTCGGAACGCAGCTCGCCCGTGAACGTGTCCGAGCTGCTCTGCTGGCCGAGGCTGTCGCGCGCCTGCCAGATGTTCTCGTGGGCGTAGCCGGCGGTGAAACGCGTCACCGTGGGCAGCACCGTGCTCACGTTCACACCGATCTGGTTGCGGAAGGACGGCGCGGAGCGGAAGCGCTTGTCCGTCGGCCCCTGCGCCTGCGTGTCGCGGTAGGAATAGCGGCCGGCCGTGTCTTGCAGGTCGTTGGCCTGGCGGTCAAGCAGGTCAAACGAGCGGCCCGTGCCGAAGCCGCCGCTCTGGACGGTGAAATCTTCGATCATCTGCACATCCCAGTGGTTGAACGGAATGTCGTAGGTGAACTGGGTCTGGAAAATTGGCGCGAGGCTGAAGGAGTAGTCCGCCAGCGGATCGGTGAAGCCCAACTCGTTCTTCAACGGCAACCATATGAGCGTGCCGGCGGCAGAGAGCCGCATCGCCTCGTTGACCTGATACATCAACGCCCCTTGCAGGCGCACCACGGCGATCTCGTCACTCTTCCGGCCGACCTGGACCAGGTTGATGTTGTCGCTGAACAGGGCCGACGCGCTGAGCGAAAAGAAGTCGAGATAAAAATTGCCCAGCTTCACCTGCGCGTGGTCCGGCTGGCCGGCGAACCCGAAGAGCGGCAGGCGGGACGTGGGTCCCAGCGGCGCGCTCACGCGCAACTGGCCCTGGCCGTAGCCGATCTTGGGAATGCGGACGATGCCGTCCTGAAAGGTGCGGAAGAAGGACTCCTGCGCGGCGTTCGCGTCGCGCGTCAGGCTGGACTCCACCGTGCCCTCGCCACCCAGCTCGGAGTCGGACTTCTCGTTGAGCGTGGTGGTGGTGAGCCCCTCGCGCGCGCCGCCGGGCCGGAAGGTCGGGTTCGCCGTGCCCGTGGCCTGGCTGGAGAATTGCGCCCGGGCCGAGGCCGCGCTCGCCAAGGCGAGCGCCCCGCCCAGCAGGGCCTTCCAACGGCGCTTGGGAGAACGCATGGGCGGGCGGCAAGAATTACTGCCGGCCCCGCTTGGGCTTGCGCCAGAAGGACAGCGACCCGGTGGCGGCGTTCTTCCACGCCGTCGGCAGATAGAGGAGAATGCCCAACGGCCCGAGCAAGACGACCATCAGCGTCCAGAAGGACTTCTCCTTCTTGTTGAACGGCTGGACGTTGATGCTCCAGATGGTGCAGCCCAGCAGGACGAAATAAAGCAGCACCGCGATGCTGATCGTCTGGCTGTTGATCTTCACGCTGTCCAGACTGAAGCGCTGTAGGATGTCTTTCATGTTCCGTTTCGTTTGCGTCGTCATCCGGCCACACTGCGGGCAATGCCGGGATTGATACCGAGTCCGTCTCGCCGCCTCAATCAAAAACCCCGCGCTGCCGCGCTGAAGCGGCTACCCCAGTTCCACCCACTGCTTCGACGCGGTGGATTTCACCGCCGCGTCGGTCACGTCCTGCATCCGCGCACCATCGTGGAACGTCACGCTGCACGCGCGTTGCTCACGGATCGCGTTCACGAACTCCACGGCCTGATCGTAGCGGAAGCTCACCAGCGGGTCGCCCGTGCCCGGATCGCGCGGCGAGCCGGGCCAGACATAAAATTCCGGCGGGATGGGCAGCGTTTTGAGGCCGGGGCCGCCAACCTTGCCGAACTGAAGCTCATTCCACCGGCCCGTCGTGAAACTAAAACTCGCCTCGCTGCCGTTCAACTCCACGCGGTCGGGACTGTGCCAGTTCTCGTTCACGCCGCTGGCGAGCTTCGAACTCTCCAGCACACCGCTCGCGCCGCACTTGAACTCTGAGAGAATCGCCACCCAATCATCCGTGTCATTCGGCGCGCCGCCGCGTATCGGCGTCAACGTCATCAAATTCGCCACGAGCCGCTTCATCGGCCCGATGAGATGGTGCGCGAAGTCAATGCGGTGCGAGAGCATATCGCCAATCTCGCCCGTCCCCGCGAGCTTCTTTTGCTGCCGCCACCCGACGTTGCGCGTGCCCCAGTCCTGCAACCGGCACGAGCGGTAGTGATACGGCGTGCCGAGTTCGCCCTTGTCCACGAGATGCTTCAAGTAACGCATCGCCGGAACGAAGCGGTAAGTGAACGCGGTCATGTGGCGCACCTTCGCCTGCTCCGCAGCATCAGCCATCGCGTGCGCGTCAGCGGCATTGAGCGCGAGCGGCTTCTCGCTCAGGACGTGTTTGCCTGAGCGCGCTGCGGCGATGGCGACCGGCGGATGAAACGCGTTCGGCGTGGCGATGATGAGCGCGTGGATGTCATCGCGCTTCACAATGTCCTCCCAGTTTGTCGAGGTGACTGGCGCGCCAGTTTGTTGCCGCGCGGTTTCGAGCGTCGCGGGATTTGCGTCGCACAGCGCGTGGACCTTCACGTCCTTGCACAGCGCGAGGCCGGGGAGGTGATTCTGCAACGTGATGCCGCCGGTGCCGATGATGGCGAAGTTGAGTGTGCTCATGTGAAAAGCGCCGCGAGTATGCCGGGCGACTCCGCAAAGGCAAGCGGGCGCGGACGAAGCCTCCGGCTTTGCCCTTGCCAGCGGATTCCACCCTTTCTAACTTCCGCTGCATGGATTCGCAGTTGGTCCAATACATCCCGGTCCTGTTCCTCCTCCTTGTGGCCCTCGCCATCGCGGGCGGCATTCTCATCCTCTCCGAAATCGCCGGGCGAATCTTCAACCGCAAGATCGCCGCACGCACCACGACGGTGAAGGACATCCCCTACGAATGCGGCATGTTGCCCGTCGGCGAGGGCAGCGCTCGCATGTCGGTGAAGTTTTATCTGGTGGCGATGCTCTTCATCCTGTTCGACATCGAAGTCGTGTTCCTCTACCCGTGGGCCATCGTCTATCGCGAACAGCTCGCGCAGAATGCCGCCGTCATTCTCGGCTCGATGGCATCCTTCGTCGGCATCCTCCTCGTCGGTTACATCTACGCGCTGAAGAAAGGCGCGTTTGATTGGAAGAGCTAACCGAGGGGAGCCAGAAGTCAGGAGCCAGAATTCAGAAGCAGACCTTCGTTCCACGACTTCCGACTTCCGACTCCTGACTTCTACCTCCTAACTCCTATGCAAATCAAATTCGGCACCTCCGGCTGGCGCGGCCTCATCGCGCGCGACTTCACCTTCGACGGCGTGCGCCTCGCCGCGCAAGGCATCGCGGACTACTTGAACGCGGAACGCGGAACGCCGAACTCGGAACTGGCGAAGCGCAAGCCCGTGGTCATCCTCGGCCACGACACCCGCTTCCTCGGGCGCGAGTTCAGCCTCGCCGTCGCCGAAGTGCTCACGGCGAACGGCCTCACCTGCCTGCTCTGCCAGCGCGACGCACCCACGCCTGTCATCGCGCACACCATCCGGCATCGCAAAGCCATCGGCGGCATCAACATGACCGCCAGCCACAACCCGGCGGAATACCAGGGCCTCAAGTTTTCCACCTACAACGGCGCGCCCGCCACAGCGGAAGTCACGAAGGTCGTCGAGGCGAACATCGCCAAGCGACAGGCCGAGGGCTGGACCTTCAAGGCCGCCGTCGTCGGCACCTTCCAGTGCAAGACCATTGACCCGCAGCCCGATTATTTTAAGCAGATTCGCAAGTTGATTGATTTTGCCACGATTCGGAAAGCCAAGCTCAAGGTCGCCGTCGAGTTGATGTATGGCACCGGCCGCGGCTACCTCGACACCCTGCTCACCGAGGACGGCGGCGCGAAGGTCACGACCTTCCACAACGAGCTGAACCCGCTCTTCGGCGGCCACCACCCGGAGCCGGACGCGCACGGCATGGAGGAAGTCAGCAAGTTCGTCCTCGCCGGCAAGGCGCAGTTCGGTCTCGGCCTCGACGGCGACGCCGACCGCTTCGGCGTCGTGGACAAAAGCGGCGTGTGGCTCACGCCGAACCAGATTCTCGCGCTCGCTCTTTATCACTTGAAGAAGAACCGCGGCTGGACCGGCGCGGTCGTTCGCACCGTGCCCACCAGCCATCAGGTGGACGCCGTCGCGGAACTGCTCGGCGTGAAACTCCACGAGACTCCCGTCGGCTTCAAATACATCGGCGCGCTCATGGAGAGCGAACCCATCATCGTCGGCGGCGAGGAGAGCGGCGGCCTGAGCGTGAAAGGCCACGTGCCCGAGAAGGACGGCGTGCTCGCTTGCCTGCTCATGGCTGAACTCGTCGCGACCGAGAAGAAATCCCTCGGCCAGATTCTCGCCGCGCTGGAGAAGCAGACCGGCGAATTCCACACCACGCGCATCAACGTCAAGATCAACCCCGAGACCAAGGACGCCCTGCTCGGCAAGCTCAAGGCTGGCCTCGCGAACGTCGGCGGCATCTCGGTGGAGAAGTTCATCACCACCGACGGCTTCAAGTTCCTCCTGCCGAACCGCGAGTGGGTCGCCTTCCGCGCCAGCGGCACCGAGCCGCTCATCCGCTGCTACATCGAGGCGAAGTCAGCGAAGCAGATGAAGAAGTTGGAAACGGCTTGTCGGGCAATACTCGCCGGATAGCGTGCGCGGAGTCCCGTGCGACCGACGTATTATTTTCAGGCCGTTTGGCGGCAGGTGATTTCTGCTGCTCGGGAGGGAAGTTGTCGCTTGTTGCGATTCAGCTTCACCCTGTTCCCGCTGGTCGTATTGGTCGCTCTGACGTTGGCAACTGGATGCGGAGTCCATCGCGCAAGTGACTTAATCGTCGCGGTGCCGTTGGCTCCACTTTGAGCGTATGACCGGGTCATGTCTGCACCCTTCGAAGCCTACAAAGGCAGCAAGGAAAAAAAGCCCGCCTATTCGAGGAAGCAATCGTCGCGGACGATCTCAGCAAGGTTCAGGCTTTGGCCGCGCAATGGCCGGACGTGGTTCAGGGTAAATACGGTTGGAGACCTCTGCAAAAGGGGTGCTTTCCAAGTTTGCACGGCGGCAGGAGAGGCGCG
>CAYZJP010000025.1:31128-49544 GCA_964478755.1 uncultured Klebsiella sp. | reverse complement strand
GGGCGGCGGCAATGAAGACCTCGTCGCCGACCTCGTCGAGCAGGCGCTCAAGCTCCTCCACGATGTCGAGGACCGCGGCGATGTGAAGGTGATCCAGACCGCCGTGCGCGAGCTGCGCTACGCGTTCAAGCTCTTCGCGCCCTACGCCGGCAAGCGCAAGGTCACGATCTTCGGCTCCGCGCGCACGTCGCCCGAGTCCATCGAATACCGGCAGGCCGTCGAGTTCGGACGGAAGATCGCGGACGCGGGCTTCATGGTCATCACCGGCGCGGGGCCGGGCATCATGCAGGCCGGGCACGAGGGCGCGGGCGTGGAGCGCAGCTTCGGCGCGAACATCCGCCTGCCGTGGGAGCAGTCCGCCAACCCCGTCATCGCAGAGGACAAAAAGCTCGTCACGTTCAAATACTTCTTCACCCGCAAGCTCATCTTCATCCGCCACTCGGACGCGCTGGCGCTCTTCCCCGGCGGCTTCGGCACGATGGACGAGTCCTACGAGGCGCTCACGCTGATGCAGACCGGCAAGAGCCAGCTCATGCCCCTCGTGCTCGTGGACAAGCCCGGCGGCACTTACTGGAAAACTTGGGACAAGAACGTGCGCGAGCATCTCCTGCGCGGCGAACTCATCTCGCCGGAGGATCTCGGCCTCTACCACATCACCGACAACGTGGACGAGGCGGTGAGGCACATCGCGCGCTTCTACCGGAACTTCCACTCCACGCGCTTCGTCCACGACCTGCTCGTCATCCGCGTGAAGAACCCGCCCACGCCCTCCGGCCTCGCCGCGCTCAACGAGGACTTCGCCGACATCATCACCGGCGAGCCGTTCCGCGTCATCGAGCCGACGCCCGAGGAAATGGATGACGCCGACCAGCCCGACTTGCAGCGCATCGCCTTCGGCTTCAACCGCCACGACTACGGCCGGCTGCGGAAGTTGATAGATGTGCTGAACCAGTATTGATCGCGGAAAAGGAACGGGCTTCAGCGGGCACACGACTGCTTCCGCTGAAGCCCGTCGCAACCTCACACGAGGCTGCTAAAGCGATGGGGACGCGCCGCAGAAAGGATTTCCACGCCTCTCCAACTCAACGCCGGTCGCTCCAATTCGCCGCGTGGCGAATGAGACTGACGGAATCCGGCAGGCCGAGCTTGCGCTTGATGTTGTCGCGGTAGGTCTCGACCGTCTTGGGACTGAGCGAGAGTTGCTGGGCGATTTCCTTGTTGTTGCGGCCCTCACCGAGCATCCGAAAGACCTGCAACTCGCGGTCGGACAGTCCTTCGATGCCTTCGCGCCTGCGGCCCTGCGGCGACTCGGCCAGTCGCTTCATCACTTGGGCGGCAATCTTGTCGCTGACATAACGACGGCCACCCATGACCAGGCGAATGGATCGCAAAATCTCCTCCGGGGTTTCTTCTTTCGTGATGAATCCGTCCGCCCCCACGCGCAGCGAACGCTCCGCATACACTGCCTCGTCATGCCGGCTGATGACGACCACCTTCATGGCGGGCAACGTCCGTTTCCATTCGGCAATCAGCTCGAAGCCGTCACCGTCGCCGAGCGACAAATCCAGCAGCACGAATTCCGGGTTCAGGGACTTCACCGCCGCGCGGGCTGAGGCCATTCCGTCCGCCTCGCCACAACACTCCAAGTCCACCGTCTTGTTCAACAACTGGGTCAGGGCATAACGGACGAGCGGATGGTCATCCACGACCACCGCCCGCGTTTTCTTCACCGTCTTCTGCGACTTGGAAGCCATGCCAAAACAACCCCGGTTCGCCGCCGCTGATTCTTGCGGCGCGAACGAATGAAAGCATGGAACCGCCGCGTGAAGAAAGGGATTTGTGCGGACTGATATGACGTGGCGCGGGAGGACTGCCGCGCCGCGTTTATTTGGCTTCCGGCTTCGTGCCCGACTTCGGATCAACGGCCTTCGGCTCTTCCTTTTTCTCCACCAGCAAGTCGGCACGCGTCTTGAGCGCGCTGTCGAGCGTCCACTTGGAGACGAGGTAGGTCCACTTGGCGAACTTCTGGTCGGCGGCAAGTTTCTCCTGAAGTTTCTTCTGCGCCTCGGCGAATTCCTTGTCCAGTTTGTCCTTGTCCTCGGGCTTCTCGTCCTTGCCGGGCGTGCGGACTTTCGGGAATTTCGCGGCCACGGAGATTTGGAACGGATAGTTGTCGCCGCTCGCAGTGCCGGCCTTCGCCGTGTAGGTGAAGCCATCGAACGTCTCCAGCACGAGCGTCGCGGGTTTGTCGAGGCCGGTCTTGTCGGGCTTCGGGTCGGCGATGACATCGCTGAAGCTCGGCGAACTCAGCGGGCTGCCGAGCGAAGACAGCTTGTTCGTATCGGCCTGCTCGGTGGGCTTCACGTCCGCGAGCTTCCACTCCGCGCCTTCGGTTTCGCGCGTGACCTGCCAGCCGCTCGCGGTGTTGGTCGCATAACTCACCGCCACCGATTTCACGTGCTCGACCTTGAGGAAATCTTTTTCCAGCCAGTTCTCCGGCTTGGGCTCCGCGTCGTTGAACGACTCACTCGTGACGACGACCGTGTCTTTGCTCGCCGTGTCGCGCACCCAGCGGCCCACGGGAAACTCGCCGCCGCCGAACGGCCCGCCTTCGGACTTCTTCGTCTGTTTCTTGCCGAGCACGACAGCCTTCAGCGCCTTGCCATCCTTGCCCTTCAACTCGACGAGCGTCCCCTTCCCTTCACCGTCGCCAGGTGCCTGCAGCTCCAGCCGCGCATACTGCGACGCGCCGACCTGCTCGGTCTGCACCACCTTCACGTCGGCGAACTTGCGGATGAGGTCGGCGATGCTGCCGAAGTTCGCCGCGTAATCGCCGCGCTCCTTCACGACCCAGGCGTCACCCTGCTTGGTGAGGTTCAACTCGCCCGCGCTGGACTTGATGGTGACGGTGGCAACGGCGTTCACGTCGAGCTTGGCGGCGAGCTTCTGGCCGGCACCGGAGGAAGACTGCTGCCAGTCACCCTGGCGCTGCTTGTTGACGAGCAGGCCCGCGCCGCCGATGACGACGACGAGCACGAGGAGAAGGAGTAACTGCTTGCGGTTCATGGTTTGAAATTCGTTTCGCTGTAGCGGCGCTCTGGGAACGCCGGTCGGTTTTGTCGGCGGTTACAGACCGCCGCTACAAGTTCATCGCGCCGCCGTGCGCCGGCGTTTCACGACCGCCAGCCCAATGCCACCGATGGTCACGAGAAACGGCATCCCGGCGATGTTCATCCACTTGAGGCGGTTCTCCATGGATTCAACTTCCTGGCGCAAATCCCGGCGGAGCAGCTTCAGCTCGACCTTCACGTTCGCCTCTTCCTTGCGGAACTTTTCCAACTCCGCCTGCTGCTCGGGCGAGAGCACGAAGCGCTGTCCCTTTTCCTTGTTGCGCTGGAGTTCGTTCAGCTTGGCCTGCGTCTTCTGCAAGCCCTCTTCGAGCTTCTTGATCTTCTCGCGGTAGGCGTCCTCAGCCTTCAACTGCATGTCGCGCACGCGCGTGAACTGCCGCTGCACGATCGCCCGGCTGCGCGTGTTCATCAGCGCGGTGTCGCCGGACATTTGCTCCACAAAATTCTGCGCGAGGTTCACGTTGCCGTTGCGCGGGATGGCGACGCGCTGGCCGAAGAAGTCCTGGATCTGCACGCAAAACTGGTCCGCGAGCATGTCGGCGTCACCCACGAGAATGACGTGGTTGTCGGTCTTCGTCTCCTTGAGCGCGTCGGTCTTCTTCTCGTCCTTCTTTTCCTCGCCGGGCGCGGGCGGCGCGGCGTCGGGTTTGCCGTTCGGGAACGCGGTCTTGAACTTGCCGCTCAACTTGATGGCCAGCGCGTATTCCGTGCTGCTGGGCTTGAAATCCTTCACGATGGCTTCGCCGGACATTTGCGCGAGGAAACCCTCGACGAGCTGCGACTGCGCCGTGGACTTGATGAGCACGGTCTTCTTCAAACCCTCGACCGGCGAGCCGGTGAACGCGCCGCCAAAGCCGATCATCAGGCTGTCCACCTGACTCGTCGAAATGTCGTCGCGGTCAATCGCATCTACCGTGAGCGAGAGCACCGCTGGCTGCTGCTCGACGCGTTGGCCGCGGCCCATGCGGGTCGAGTATTTCATGTCGGCGACACACTTCGTCTTGTCGAAACCGATGCCCCACGCGGCAAGGAGTTTGTCGAGCGAGGAACTCGTCGGCGGTCCGCCACCCACCATCGGGTTGCCGCCCTGCCGCTGCTGGTCGAGGTAGGAAACGGGGTCGAGATAGGCGATGAGCTTGCCGCCGCGCAGGATGAACTGGTCAATCGCGAACTGCGTCGCGTCCGTGATGTCGCGCGGGTGGATGACCAGCAGCACCTTCACGTCGGCTGGGATTTCCGTGACGCTCATCTCAAGCTGCTTCACGTCGAAGTCTGTCTTCAGCTCGCTGATAAGATACCACGCAGGCTGCTGGCCGCCCTGCCCCATGCGCATCATCATCGGGTTCATCGGCGTGCCGAAGACCGGCAGCGCGGACATCACGCCGACGACGGGCTTGGTCGGGTTCGCGACGCGCGCGATGGCGCGGGCGAGGTCATACTCCAAAAGCTTCTCGCGCTCGGGCGAAAGGAACGGCAGCGCGACCTTCTGATCCAAGCAGTTGATGGAGATGCCGAGGTAAATCTTCTCGCCCGTCTGCGTGGGCTGGCCTTCCACGCCATCGAGGTTCGCGGAATCTTCGGCGTCAGAGTCCGGCTGCGGGTCGAGCTTCTCGATTTCGATGAACTTGGATTGCTGTTTCAGTTCGACAAGCAAATCCTCGACGCGCTGCGCGTAGGTCTTGAGGAAGACCGGCATCGCATTGTCGCGCTGCGAATAGTAGAGGCGGATTTTTACCTTGGTATCCAGCTTGCCGACGATCTTCTTCGTGCCGTCGGAGAGCGTGTAGAGCTTGTCGGCGGTGAGGTCCACGCGTGACCGGAACGTCGCGGCGATGTAGTTGACCGCGACGAGGATCAAGGCCATCGCGGCAATGCCGATGGCGGAGTAGAGCAGCGTTTCGAGTTTCTTTTGTTTCATGTGCTCGGGAAAAATGGATTACGACCGGAGACTGCGCAGCGCGACGCTCGTGCTGAAGAGCGAGAAGCCAATCACCGACAGGAAGAACAGCAGGTGGCGCGAGTCCACCACGCCGCGTTGGAAGTCCTCGAAGTGCGTCATCACGCTGAACGCCGAGACCAGCTCGACGATCCAGCGGTTGTCGGGCAAAGCCTTCGTGAGGATGTTCGTCACCGGCGGCCAGCCCGCAAGGATGAGGAAGAGGCAGATGACCACCGAGATGATGAACGCGACCACCTGGTTGCGCGTGAGCGCCGAGGTCAGGCAGGTGATGGCGAGATACGCGCCCGCGAGCAGGAGGCTGCCGATGTAGCTGCCCGCGACGACGCCGAGGTCCGGGTTGCCGAGATACTTCACGGTCATCACCACCGGGAAGGTCAGCGCCAGCGCCAGCGCGAGGAACGCCCAGCTTGCGAGGAACTTGCCCATGATGGCCTGCCACGGAGTGATGGGCATGGTCATCAGCAATTCAATCGTGCCCTGCCGCCGCTCCTCGGACCACACGCGCATTCCGACCGCCGGGACGAGGAAGAGATACAGCCACGGATGCCAGAGGAAGAACGAAACCAGATTCGCCTCGTTCCGCTCGAAGAACCCGCCGACCATGAAGGTGAAGAACCCGGTCAGCAGGAGGAAAATGACGATGAAGACGTAAGCCACGGGCGACGCGAAATACGCGCTCAGTTCGCGCTTCGCGATGGTGGTGATGTTGCCGAGTGAATTGCTCATGGTGAAATTTTTGGTTTCCGACCGCGCTTACTTCTTCGCCACGTCCGACGCGGTGATGCTGCGGAAATACTCGTCCAGCTTGCCTTCCTCGATGTGCAACTCCTCGACGCGCCAGCCCTGCGCCGCCGCGCCGACGGCCTTGTTGAACTCGCCGTTCGCCGACGACTTCGGGAAGACGCGCGCCGTCACCGTGCCGTTCTCGTCCTTCACGAGCTGCACGCGCTCCGCGCCGTCCACCGCGCGCAGCTTGCCGGTCACGGCCTCGGCCGCGACGCCGTTGACGCGCAGCAGAATCGCGCCGGCGTTCGGGGCCTTGCGCTTGAGTTCCTGCGGCGTGCCGTTGGCGACGACCTTGCCGAGGTCAATGATGATGGCGCGTGTGCAAGCGGCCTCGACCTCCTCGAGGATGTGCGTGCTGAAGATGATGGCCTTCTTCTCGCCCATGCGCTTGATGAGCTGCCGGATTTCGTGCTTCTGGTTCGGGTCGAGGCCGTCGGTCGGCTCGTCCATGACGAGGATTTCCGGGTCGTGGATGATGGACTGCGCGAAACAGGTGCGGTGGCGGTAGCCCTTCGAGAGCGTGTCCACGCTCTGGTGCAGGACGTTTTCGAGGAAGCACATCTCCACCGCGCGATGCACGGCTTTCCTCACGTCCTCGCCACGCAGGCCGCGGATTTGCGCCGCGAACGTCAGGAAGCCATGCACCGTCATGTCGCTGTAGCAGGGCGCGGACTCGGGCAGGTAGCCGATGAGGCGCTTGGCCGGCACGGGGTCCTCGAGCATATCGTGCGTGCCGATGGTGACGCGCCCGGCGGTGGGCGGGAGGAAGCCCGTGACCATCCGCATGGTGGTGGACTTGCCCGCGCCGTTCGGCCCGAGGAAGCCCAGCACCTCGCCGCGTTCGACGGTGAAGGAAACATCGTTCACGGCCACCTTCGGCCCGAACGTCTTGGTCAGGTTTTCGACTTTAATCATGTGCCTGGGCCGGGTTCAGCCGGCGGTTGACGGCGCGCATTCTGCAATGCCCGTCAAGGTTTCCGGCGATTTAGACAAGATTTCCGGGATTCGTTCAAAGAAAATCTCGCGGGAGGGAATGCCTTGCATCAGCCCGTCCCGAAAGGACGAGGGAACTTAGCCGGAGGCATCGCCCCCGGTTCGCGCCAATAAAAGTTGGTTGCCCCGGAGGGGCAGCGGAACCTTCCTTCGTCCCTCTAGGGCGGCGTTGTGTTGATGCTCCAATCCAAGGGCGCTGCCCCCCGGCCAAGCCGGAGCGAAGCAACTGAAAGGGGAGCGCACGCGTCCCGCGTGCTGTCGTGGCCGTCCCGGCCACGACTTCGTCTCACCATCTCTGCCCGCACCGTTTGGTGGGGAGATAATGGAGGGACGAAGTTTTCGGCGGGACGCCGAAAACCACCCGCCGGAGGCGGGTGCTCCCCAACGCCAACTGCATCGTTCCGGCTAAGTTCCGATGGCCCTCCAGGCCGGAGCGAATGACACGCTCACCTCGCCGACGCCTGAATCTGCTTCCACGCGGCGAGGGCTTCGTGGAACTCGGCAAGCTGCTCTTTGGAGAGGACGGGGGTGTTGCGGGCGATTTCCTCCTCGGTGCGCTGGACGAACCAGTCCGCCTGCTCGCGTTTCGGGCGCAGCGGCTTGCCCTCGATTTCCACCCACCACGGCGCGGTGTGGGCGAAGCGGTGACGGCCGCTGCATACCTCTTCACAGCGGATGGCCACCCATCCCGAGGTTTCGACTGGAATTTCTAAGTCGAATTTCGCTGTCAGAGGTTTGCCTGCATCACGCTTGCCTTCACCCGTCGGCCACAATGGCAAGCGATTCGTCGCTACCAGCCCATTGACCACGACCTCGATGCCTGACCAGCCTGTGATTAAGCCGTGGGGAGGTTCGGCCAACACTTCGCCGCTAACGCGCAACTTGCGTGTTGCGCCGTCCACTTTGACGGTTTGCCCCTGAAGCCGGCCATTCACCGTCGCAAGGACCATCGGTCCCGTCGTCACGAAGCTCCTCCCCTCGCCCAACCCCTTCATCCACTTCTCATAACTAAAACCGCCTTCGCAACGCACATACACGCGGCTGAAACCCAGCGGCACGGGATGCACGCCGTTGGCCGTGCCTGCCGTCGGTTTGAGGCGGAAGCCGCAGTTCAGCAGCGCGTAGTAGGTTTGAAAACCATAGTGCGTCCACCCGCGCTCGGTGTCGGTTCCACTGCCATTACCAGTTCCACCTTCAGACAGCTTCATCCACGCCGGTGCGGGCACGGCCCAGTTGCGCACGCCGAACTCGACTCGCCAGTGGTGGTTGTTCGCCAGCTCGAAGAGATCCGGCTTGAGCACCGGCACGATGGGCACGGACCACGGCCAGTTGTGCTTCTCCAAATCAATCAGCCCGCCCTCCGCGTGCGCGCGTTCGGAAATGCGCTTGAGCGGAAACACCGGCACGTCGAACCGCTCCTTGTGCCCGACGATGAGCAGCGCGCCGAGCGTGTGCGCCTTCCCGCCGGAGCGGAAGATTTCGTATTCCGTGTTGCGCGGGAACCAGACGTGCGTCGGGTCCACGAAGACCGGCTTCGCGCCGAAGCTGCCCTTCATGTTCTTGTCGCTCGCGATCGGCGGCATCGTGTCCACCGTGGTCCAGTCAATCATCGGCAGCGCGACGTTCACGTCCTCGGCGAGCATGGCGGATTCCAGCTCGGCGGGCGCGCGGTGGTTGTGGGCGTCGCCGCTGAACCAGCCGCGCGCGGCCATGTCCACCCAGCGCTTGAGGGGCAGGCGCAGCTCGACGGGCTTGGCCGCGACCGTGAAGCGGTTCGTCAGCGGCAGATACTCCTTCCCGCGTTCGACCAGCGCCGTGTAGCTGCCCGGCGGCAGCTCCGCGACCCACTGGTGCGCCGAGAGCGTGGTGTGAAACTCGGTGGCGTTGGTGTTGAACCCGCTGCGCTTCTCGTAGCGCACGGCGGAGCCGAACGGCGGGACGGACTTGGGGAAATGCCACTTGCCATCCGCGCCCTGCAAATACAGCCGCGCGGCGAGCGGTTTGCCCGTGTCCGCATCCGTGATGTCGCCATAGACGGGCACGGTCTGCGCGGCGGCCTGACGAACAGAAAACGTGAAGAGCAGGCAAAGCACCGCGTGGAGAAGTGACTTGATCATGGCCGGAAATCTAGCCGCTTCCCAGCGCGCTGGAAGCCGGGAGTTTGCGGAGGGCGCATCTTGACACTGCCCCCGACCCCGCTGGCATTGCGGAGCGCCGATCTCTGAATCGGCGCGTTTCTGCGTGGCATTCAACACCTGCCGGTTCGGAGACCGGCGCTCCGGGGGCAGTGTCAAGATGCGCCCGTTTGCGGAGCACGGCTCTCCGAGCCGCAGCAGACGCGAACCTAGGAAAGGTTTTCGGAACTCGCGGACGGCTCCTGCTTTCGAGGCCGCTGCGGCTGGGACAGCCGCGCTCCGCGTGCTTCAGCCCATCCCGGCGTATTCGTCCTCCGTGAGGAGGTCGAGGCCCATGAGCACGTAGTCGTGCGTGATGGCCTGCATGTCCTTCACGTAATCCGGCAGGCGGACGAGTTCGCTGAAGCCGAGCAGTCCAAACACCTTGATCGCGCCTTCCTGCGTGCCGATGAATTCCGCCTCGACTTTCTCGAGGCTGCACGCGCGGGCGATTTCCACCGTCTCGCCGACGAGCGCCTGCGCGAGGCCGCGTCCGCGAAACTTCGGATGCACATGGACGCTCACGCGCCCGATGTGCCGCTTCCAGCCGCCGAGGTTTTGGTGAAGCGTGCAGACACCGACGATGGTGTCGCCATTCCACGCGAGCAGCGGCAGGTTGCGTCCGAGGTCGAGGCCCTCGCACCACGCGCGCACGACTTCCGGCTCGGAGACGCGGTGCTTGATGTAGAGCAACTCTGACGCAGGCAGCGCAGTGAAGAACTGGTGGAACGCGACGTGGTCGCCGGGTTCGAGCGGGCGCGACTGGCAGACGAGGCCGTCGCGCAACATCAGTCCCTTGGGATACTCGTCGAGGGCGGATTCGAGTGACATAGGTTGGCTGTGGTTGGCCGCCACTCGCGGGAGCGGCGGCTCAGGTCATTTCTCCGACAATTCCGCGTCCGGTGGCAAAGTGGCGCTCGTCGAGCGAGGTCGGGTCCACGCTCCACCGCGCGGCCAGCATGGGGAGCCGGTCCAGATTCTGCAACACAGGGTCGTGCGACTCGCCCCAGTTTTTTTCGACGTGCTCGAAATACTCGAAACACTTAAGCCCGAGGCCGAGTTCCGCCGGACTGGGCGGGCCTTGGTTCCACGCGACATGGCCGACCCACGCGTAGGCGCGCAACACCTCGCCGGAGTCGAGCCGCGCCCAGGCGTGGTGGCCGACCGCGCGATTGAGGGAAAAGAATTGCACGAGGCCGAGCTTGCGACTGAGGTCGGTGAGCAGGTGAAAACACTCGTCCACATCATCGCCGGGGTCCGGGAGGCCGGGGCCGACGACGAGCACCCATTCGCCAATGGGCGGCGTGATGAAGAGCCGCCGGTCGCGCGCCTCGGCCATGCCCTCGGCCCACGTGCAAAGCGTGGGGTTGGTGAGCTTGAGCGCCTTCTGCACCGTGCGCGGCTCGGTGGTGCGGACCGCGATCCAGCGGCAGGGTGAGTCGAAGATTTCCGGACGGAACGTGCCGGCGTCCGGCCACCGGTTGCGCGGACGGTGATGCAACTCGGCCTCCGCCCACGCCCGCCGCTCCCGGGCGTGGCGCGTCGCGAGCCAGACAAAAAAAGCGCCCACGCCAAGAATCAGCAGGAGCAGCAGCAGCATGAACACCGCGACGTAGTCACCGCCTTGAACGACCCCGGAACCCTCGCCGCTGGCGCGCAACTGGAAGAATTCCCGAAGGCCGTTCACGGGCGGCAATCTAGCCTTGCGACCGGTCTGCGCAACCGGAAAAAACCGGATGATGGGTGCGCGGTTCGTCTCCGCTGAAATCCTTGGTGACGCGCGTTCCGGCTTTCCGCTAGTTTCTGCGGACCATGTTTATCCTTGACGCCCATCTCGACCTCGCGATGAACGCGCTGGAGTGGAACCGCGATCTCACGTGGTCCCTCGAGCGCATCCGTCGCCGCGAACTCGGCCAGACCGACAAGAAGGATCGCGCCAACAACACGCTGTGCTTTCCCGAACTCCGCCGCGCCGAGATCGGCCTCTGCGTCGCCACGCAAATCGGGCGCTGGTCGCCTTACTTTCACCGGCTGCCGGGCTGGGCCTCGCCGCATCAGGCGTGGGCGCAGACGCAGGGCCAGCTTGCGTGGTATCGCGCGATGGAAGAAGCCGGTGAACTGGTCTCCATACGCACCCGCGCACAGCTCGAAGCGCACTTCAAGTTCTGGCAGAAACTCCCGCCGCCGGACGCGAAGGCTTACGTCGTCGAGTCGCGCCGCCAGCCCGCCAAGCCGCCCATCGGCTACGTTCTCAGCCTCGAAGGCGCGGACTCGCTGATCACGCTGAAGCATCTGGAGCGCAGCTACGGGGACGGCCTCCGCGCGCTCGGCCCGGCGCATTACGGCCCCGGCGTTTATGCCCACGGCACCGACGCGCTCGGTGGCCTGCCCGCGCGCGGCAAGGACTTGCTCAAGGAGATGGACCGCCTCGGCATGATCCTCGACAGCACGCACCTCAACGACGAGTGCTTCTGGGACGCGCTGGACATTTTCCCAGGCCCCGTCTGGGCCAGCCACCAAAACTGCCGCGTGCTCGCGCCGTGGAACCGTCAGTTTGCCGACGACCAGATCAAGGCCGTCGTGGAGCGCGGCGGCGTGCTGGGCATGGCCTTCGACGCGATCATGATGGTGCCCGGCTGGATTCACAACCAGAGCAAGCCGTCCGATTTCAACCTCAAGATTGAGCGCATCTGCGATCACATTGACCACATCTGCCAGCTCGCGGGGAACGCGAAGCACGTCGGCATCGGCACCGATCTGGACGGTGGTTACGGCAACGAGCAGACGCCGATGGACCTCAACTCGATCTACGATCTGCAGACGATTCCCGGCCTGCTGAAGAAACGCGGCTACAAGAAGGCCGAGATCGAAGGCATCATGTCCGGCAACTTCGTGAACTTCCTGCGGAAGAACCTTCCGTAACTGCAAGTGTAGTGGCGCTCTGGGAGCGCCGATTTGTGAGCTCGAGGCGGCCAAATTCGGCGGTCACAGACCGCCGCCACAGCTCGCTACTTCTTCTCCTTCGCATACCGCTCGTAGGCGGCAGCGACATTCCCAGCCTTTTCGTCGCCTTTGTGGAAATAGAAGCGGTGACGGAGCACCATCTTCTCGCCCTTCTTCAGCGTGTGCGGGCCGTTCGGGTCGGCCTTGTCCAGCGAGCCAAAACAATTTGCGGTGAACAGGCCGTAGGTGCGCGCGTGCCAGCTTGTCGGATAGCGAAAGCTGGTGGGATGATTGAAGATCGCGACGCCCACGATGTCGCCCTCCACGGGGCCGGAGTAATCCGCCCACGGCGCGCGCTTGCTCCACGCGTCCTTGTCCAGCGCGCCGGTGCTGGTGATGAGCCGTCCGCCCTTCTTCGTGTCCACCGCCATCGTGTGCGCCACGCGGATGCTCAGGCCGGCGTCCTTCGCGTCGCCGAAAGTCACTTCACCCTCGGTGGCGGTGAATTCCTGATCCCAATCAATCGTGCGCGTGTCGCCCTCGACGCGGAACGTGAGCGTGCGCAGTTCAGTGACGGATTTCTTGCCGTCGCCGCCAATGTAATCGTTCTCCGACACGATGACCGCGGACTTCGCGTCGGCTTTGATCTCCTTGAACGCGACGTGCTTGATGCTGCCCATCTTGGCGAGCGCCGCCTTCTGCTTCGCGTTCAACTTGTCATCCGGCAACAGGCTGATGCTCCCGCGCTCCATCCAGGAATCGAAGCCGTTGATGTCCTGGTGGCCGAAGTAAATGCCACGATGATGATGGTGGTCCTTGGCCTCGCCCTCGACCTGCTGCATCGGGAAGCCGCGCGTCATCTGCTTGCCGGTCGGGCCAAAGACCGGGAAGAGATACGGCTTGTTGGCCTCGGTGATGACGTATTCCGCGAACGGCTGGCCGTCATACTTGATGGCCAGGCCGGTGGCGGTCTTGTCCACCGTGAAGCCCTTGCCGGCGGCGTGAACCGACGCGGCGAGGCTCAACGCGAACGCGGTGGCAGCGAGGACAAAATGGCGGCGAGTGACTGAAGTCAGTGTGTGCATGGTTTGATTGTGTCGGCGTTGGACGGCAAACGGGAGGAAAAAGTTCGCGCGCATTTGCTCTCAACCAGATTCGCTCAAACGAACTTGCCGGGGTTGAGAATCCCGCGCGGGTCGAGCGCCCGCTTCACTGCCCGGTGCAAATCGCGCACCTCCGCGTTCGCCGCGAGCGGCCACCACGGTTTCTTCGCAAGGCCGATGCCGTGCTCGCCCGTGATGACGCCGCCCCACGCGAGCACTTGCCGGAAGAGATCGTCGAGCGCGGCGTCGGCGCGGGCGCGGTTGCCGGGCTGCGTGTAATCCACCATCACATTGACGTGGATGTTGCCGTCACCCGCGTGGCCGAAACACGCGACGGGCAGGCCATGCTGCTTCTGGAGCCGAGCGGCGAAACGGAACAACTCCTCCAGCCGCCCGCGCGGCACGGTGACATCCTCGTTGAGCTTGGTCAGCCCGGTGTCGCGCAACGCGTAGGAAAACTCACGGCGCAAACCCCAGAGCGACTCGACGGCGGCAGCTCCGTAAGCGCGATTGACGAAGATCGGCTTCTGCATTGCGACAAGTTTTTCCACGTCCGCCAACTCGGCACGGACGGAGCGCTCCTGACCGTCCAGTTCCACAAACAGAATCGCGCGGCAGCCGGCGAGCTGCTCGCTTTTCGTGCGCTTGTAAGCGGCGGCGAGCGTGAACTCATCGGCAATCTCCAGCGCGCACGGCAGAAAGCCGGCCTTGAAAATCGCCGCGAGCGAACGCGCCGCGCCGCGTGTGGTATCGAAGCCGACGCCGAGCAACGCGCGGTAAGGCGGCAACGGCAGGAGCTTGAGCGTGGCCTCCGTCACGACGCCGAGCAATCCCTCTGAGCCAACAAACACGCGGTGAAGATCGAAGCCCGTCTTGTTCTTGTGGCAACGGCTGCCGAGGCGCGCGAGACGTCCGTCCGCCAGTGCGACTTGCAGGCCGAGCACGTAATCGCGGGTGACACCGTATTTGAGACAGCGCGGTCCACCGGCGTTCGTGGCGATGTTGCCACCGAGCGAACAGTCGGCACGGCTTGCGGGGTCAGGCGGGTAGTAGAGGCCGCGCTTCTCGGCGGCGGCTTGCAGCTTCGCGGTGATGACGCCCGGCTCGACAACGGCGACGAAATCGCGCGCGTTGATTTCCTTGATGCGGTTCATCCGCGCGACCGAGAGCGCGACGCCGCCGCGCACGGGCACGCAACCGCCCACGTAACCGTAGCCCGCTCCGCGCGGCGTGACTGGAACACGATGCTCGTGCGCGATGCGCAGCACGGCGGCGACGGCCTCGGCGGTCTTGGGCAGCGCGACGATGTCCGGCGGATGGGACGCGAACCACTTGTCGCCGGCGTGGGCTTGGCGCGTGGCATCGTCCACGCGCAGTTCATCGGCGGCAAGGACGCGGCGGAGTTTCGGCAGAGCGAGTCGGAGACGGTTGTTCACGCGGAGGGCATTAAGAGTAAGATCAGGCACAAGCGCAAGCGGGAGGTCCGAAGTGCGGTTCGTCGGGGGCGCCCCCGGGCACACTGCCTGCCGCCGCAGTGCGGGTGCCCGCGCTCGGGGAATGTTCGCGCTACTGGCTCACCAGCCATTGCGCCGCGGCGGCGCGATCTGCTTTGGCAGAGACCGTGATCGGTGTGTTGGCGAGCGAGTAAATTTTCTTCGCCAGGTCGGGAGCCGACGCGCCTTCGCCGGCGAGCCAGAGCTTGCCCGGCGCGCCGAGCGCGAGCAGGCCGGGCACGTCGCCGTATTTCGCGCCGCCGGGTAGGAAGTTCACGTCGCGATAGTCGGTCAGCTTGGCGAAGCGGAAGCCGCCAGTGTCCACAGCGGCCCGGTCAATCCCGTTGCCTGACACCGCACGCGCCGCCGCGACGATTGGCCCGGCCCCGCCGAAGCCCGCCACGTCCACGGATGACGCCTTGGGATGCGGCGCGACCTGCGCGGTGCGGAGATAGCTCACCATCGTCAGCACGTCGTGAACGCGCTGGGCGAAGAGCGCGTGGTTGTAGCCGTAAGTGTAGCCGGCAAACTCGCGCGGATTGGCCACGACTCGGTTTTGTTTTGGCGGCTGTCCATCCTTGTTGAACTCGCCCTGAAAAAGCAGGTCCGCGCCGAGCACGGTCGCGCCCGCGTCCACGAGCGACTTCACTTCGGGCTTCACCGAGCCGTCGGCGTTGAAGAGCGCGGCCTTGCCGGAGTCGTCGAGCCACACCACGGCGCGACCGCTCCACTTCTTCGGATACAGCCATGCGACGGGCAACTCCTCACCGTAAGTCTCGTTGCGGAGCAGGCCCGTCATCTCGATGTAACTGCCCTTGTCCTCCTTGTTCTTGCGATCCCACTCGACCTTGCCCGCCGTGGCGAGGGTGCGTCCGATGATCGCCTCGACGCCATTGCCTGCGACGTTGCGGAATGTGTCGAGCGACGCCGCGCTCGCGTTCAATTGCTTTTGCGCGTCGTCGGCCAGCCAGCGCAGCAGCCGGCGCTCGAACTCGATGTCATCGGCCTTCGGCGCGGGGTGGCTGCTGTCCCAGACGGTGAGCTGTTCGCGAGTGAGCCGCTCGTAATCGCGCTCGATGACGGGCGATTTCTGGCCGAGTTTGAAATGCTGATTGAGCCAGGTGTAAAAGCCCGAGCGCGAAACAGCGTTGTAGTTGTGCGGGAAATGTTCGCCGCGATGGAGCATGACGTTGTTCGGCGCGCCGAGCGTGGCGTAGTGCTGCTTCAACTCTGGAAAGCCCTTCGTGAACATTTCCTTCGTCCAGTCGTTCGCGGTTGTCATCCCCTGCGGCTTGGGCGCGAAGAGTGCGGCGAACTCGATGTTTCCGGTGTTCACGCGGAGCAGTGAGGCGTTCTCGCAAGTGCAGCCGCCCTGCATCGCGGTGCTGACCATCACGGCGGGGAAGGACAACGTCACGCGCGGGTCAATCGCCGCGAGGATCATCGTCTGCGTGCCACCACCGCTCGCGCCGGTCATCGCGATGCGCGCCGGGTCCACCTCTGCGAGGCCGAGCACGAAATCCAGCGAACGCACGGCGTTCAAAGTTTGCAGGCCCATGATGCTTTGGAGATGCGCCTCGGCTTGCGCGCTGAAGAGTTCCCAATTCTCGGTCTTCGCCATGTCGGGCCGCTGCTTGGCGAAGCGATGCACGGTGAGCGCGGAGAGTTGGATCGCGTCCGAGTCGCTCATCATGTCCCACTGCCACACGACGCAGCCCATGCGAGCGAGTTGGACGCACATGGATTGGAACCGGCTCTTGCCACCTTCGGCGAAGCGCTCTTGGCCGGTCGCAATTTCGTTCTGCAACACGGCATCGCTCTCCTCCGACAGGCGCGCGTCCTTCCAATGCCCGTGCGCGAAAAGCACCGCCGGCACCTTGCCGGTGCGGCCTTTCGGGCGATACAGGTTTCCAGTGACGAAGAAGCCCGGCGCGCTCTCGAAATAGACTTTCTCCACGGTGTATCCGTCCTTTTCGATCTTGCCGTGGATGACGGCGTTGAGCGGCGTCTTCGTCGGCATGGGCCACAAGCCGAGCGCGGTCTTCATCTGGCGGCGCACGAAGTCGGCGCGCTGGTTCCAGGCTTCCTTCGATTTCGGCGGCGTGAAGGGGAAGTAGCCGTTTAAGTCCTTTGGCGGCGCGAGGCGGACATCATTCGGCAATTGGCCCTCCGGCAACGCGCGCGGCACGGCGGCGTGTGAGGGTGACAAGTTGACCAACAACACGGCGAGACCGGCGACAACGTGGGAACGCATGGAGTTACGGACGGCTTTCATGCGGCGGATATTGAACGGTGAATGCGCGGCTGGAAAGCAAAACGGCGTCCCGTTGCCGGAACGCCGCTCGCTGAATTGCTTTTGGCCGCGCGCTTACAGGCCCTTGCCGATGATGTATTTGAGCAGGTCGCCGACGCGGTTGCTGTAGCCCCACTCGTTGTCATACCAGCTCACCAGCTTGAAGAAACGGCTGTTGAGTTCCACGCCGGAGGTGGAGTCGTAGATCGAGCTATGCTTGTCGTGGATGAAGTCGGTGCTCACCACTTCGTCGCTGGTGTAGTCGAGAATGCCCTTGAGGTAAGTCTCGCTCGCCTTCTTCATGAGGGCGTTGATGTCCTTCATCGAGGTCTCCTTCACGGTGCGGACGGTGAGGTCCACCACGGAAACGGTCGGCACCGGCACGCGGAAGGCGACGCCGGTGAGCTTGCCCTTGACCTCGGGGCAAACGAGCGCCGTGGCCTTGGCCGCGCCAGTGGTGCTCGGGATGACGTTCTGCGCGGCGGTGCGGCCGCCCTTCCAGTCTTTCTTGCTCGGGCCGTCCACGGTTTTCTGCGTGGCGGTGTAGGCGTGGACGGTGGTCATCAGCCCTTCCTCGATGCCGATGCCTTCCTTCAGGAGGACATGGACGACGGGTGCGAGACAGTTCGTGGTGCAGCTCGCGTTGGAGATAATGTTGTGGGCCTTGGCGTCGTATTTCTCGTGGTTCACGCCCATCACAATGGTGATGTCCTCGTTCTTGGCGGGGGCGGAGATGATGACCTTTTTCGCGCCGGCGGTGATATGGCCCTTCGCTTTCTCCGCCTCGGTGAAGAGACCGGTGGACTCGATGACGATGTCCACACCGAGCGCCTTCCACGGCAGCTCGGCGGGAGACTTCGCGGACACGACGCGAATCTCCGCGCCGTTCACGATGAGAATGTCGTCCTCGGTCTTGTCAGCGGCGGATTTCTTCGAGCCGACGGTGCCGCTGAAACGGCCCTGGGTGGAATCGTATTTGAGGAGGTAAGCCAGATTGTCCGCCGGAACGATGTCGCCGACCGCGACGACTTCGACTTCCTTGCCGACAAGCCCCTGCTCGACCATTGCGCGGAAGACGAGGCGGCCGATGCGGCCGAATCCATTGATTGCAACTTTCACTGCCATAGTTCGTGTTCGTTAAGGTTCGTGTCCAAGTTCAGGTCCGATACCAACAGGCGGCGGATGGTAGAGGTGGACGCCGGACCGTCAATGCACAAATCCATCACTTCTTGAGCCGCTGCTCGAAGTAAGCAATGAGGGCGGCCTCCGCCTTCTCCGCATCCGCGCCCTTGAAGCCGTGGCCCGCCCCCTCAAACGTCTGCAACTCCACCGGCACGCCGCACGCGGCGAGCCGATCACGCATCCAGACCGCCTGCTCGTAGGCCACGTATTTGTCCTCGGTGCCGTGCAGGATGAGCGTGGGCGCGGCGTTGGGCGTGACCCAGTTCAGCGGGCTGGACTGGATGTGTTTGGCGCGGGCCGAGTCCACCGCCCCGGCGAGCCACCTGGGCAGCACCACCGGCGCTTCCCCCGTCTTGCC
>CAYZJP010000025.1:29618-31118 GCA_964478755.1 uncultured Klebsiella sp. | reverse complement strand
TAATTGTCCTTCGTCCCATGGATGCACAAGGTGGGGGCGGAGTTCGGCGTTACCCAGTAGAGCGGGCTCGAGCGGATGTGCTGCTTTCGAGCCTGCTCCAGATTGCCTCCCAGGAACAGCGGGAGCACCTCGGCCGCGTCCACGCTCTTGCCGTAGGACTTGGTGAAGTCGCTCGGCCCATACTGGTTCACGACGCACGTCACAGCGCTGGAGAAACCCGGATTGTCCGCGCCCTCGAACTCCTTCACGCCCGCCGTCACGCCGAGGAACTGCGCGAGGTGCCCGCCTGCCGAGCCGCCCGTCACGCCGATGCGGTCGGGGTTGATGCCATACTTCGCGGCGTTCGCGCGCAGCCAGCGCACGGCGGCTTTCGTGTCATGCACTGCGGCGGGAAACTGGTGCGTCGGCGCGAGCCGGTAGCTGATGGCGGCCGCCACGAAGCCGTGCTGCGCGAGTGTGAGGCAGAGCTTGTTGTAACCCTCGCGGCTGCCCGCGCGGAAGCCGCCGCCGTGGATGCACAACACGGCGGGCAACGGCCCGCTGGCTCCCTTGGGCCGTGCGAGGTTGAGCTGCACGCGCGCACCACCGGCCTCGGCGTAAGTGATGTCGCGCTCGAACGTGACGTTGTCCGGCACCGCGAGTTCTGCGGCGCGCGACGTGAGGGAAACCAGACCAAAGAGGAAAGCCAGTGTGGAAGCGAGGCGAATGTTCATAGTAAAACTTTCCGCGAGCCTGCCAGCCGATGCGAAATCTATCCAGCCCAGTTTGTCCTCACCGCGCAAACGCCTTCGGCATCAGCGCCCGCACCGCGCCCATGATGCGCGTCTCCTGTGTGCCGTCGAAGCGGTTCGGACGGTTGTAATACACCATCGCGCCGCCCGCCTCGTAACCGCCCTCGTCCCACACGCGGCGCGACGGGATGTAGCAGGGCACGTCGTTCGAGTAGCCGTTCACCCACGCACGCGCGCCGTCGAACTCGCGCTTGATGCGCAGGCCGTAGTCCACGACCACTTCGCCCGGCAGGAAAACCATCGCGAGGTCGCGTCCGAAGCTCCACACCTGCACGAGATACGGCAGCGTGGCCGGAATCTTGCCGCCTTCGTCGAGCGTCTTGAGCGCGAGTTGCGCGCGCAGGCCAATCGCGCCGGTCTTCTTCGCATCCGCTTCCCATCCGGCCCGCGTGGGCAGCTTGTCGAACGGCAGCTCGATTCGCTTCGTCACGCCAGTCAGCGGGCCTTCGAGCGCGGTGAACTTGCCATCCTTCAGCAGTCGCGCGACCTCGTCCGCGAGGGATTGGCCGTGCTTATCCGCGAGTTCATACGTGCCGCGTGGATACGGGTTCTGGTCCGCGCCGCAGCCGATGGCCGTGAGCGCGATGACGCCGGGGTGTGCCTTTTCAATCGCCAGCTGCGCGCAGCCGGCCCAGTCGGCGTCCAGTTTTGTTGAGCCCCTCCCCGCGCAATGTACGGCGATCTTCCCGATCACCGCGCGCGAACTTCC
>CAYZJP010000025.1:0-29608 GCA_964478755.1 uncultured Klebsiella sp. | reverse complement strand
CCTCGGGCAGCGCGCCGGTCAAATAGGTTTTCGCGTAGCTGACGAGGACCGCGCGCAAAATTCCCTCCGGCGAAGTCACGCGCAGCACCGGCAGCTCGTGGTCCACAAGACCGTCGGGATTTTGCGCGTTCTGGTAGCCGGTGGGCGATGGCTTGCGGCGGTTGCTCGCGAACTTCACTTCGCCCTTGGTCCACGCGAGCGTCGCAGGTCTCCGGTCGGCGAGCGCGGCGAGCGTGACTTGCTCCAGCTTGTCCGTGAACTCCCGGGTGTAACGTTCAATGTTCCGCTGATGGTCAGGCGGGATCGGCACACCGAAAATGGTCGGCAGCACGCCGTTGAGCATGGGTGCGGAGTGAGTGTGGCTGGAGCAGATCGCGAAGCGTTCGCTGGTCACGCGCTTCGACGCGAGACGCTTGAGCAGCTCCACGCGAATCCACTCGGGCACGCCGCAGTTGTCCACCGTGACGAGGATGAACGGCCCTTCCGCGTCGCTGCCGATGGCGAGCGCCTTGGCGCGGATGCGTTGCTCGACGCCCTCGGACTCGGCACGGCGGCCACCGTAGCCGTTCAGGCGCACGGCGTATTCCGGCGTGAGGTCCACCTGCGTCACACCGACGAGGCGCGTGGGACTGGAAACGGTCGGCGTGTGCGTGCAAGAAGCGGCGAGGCACGTGAGGCAAAGCGCGGCGGCGAGGCGGAGAAACAAGCGGCGGAACATGGCGCGAGTGTCAACGCGGCTCGTGGAAAATGTCAAACGCGCGGCGTTCATCTCCAGAATCCACAGGCACGTTGGCGTTGCAATTCCACAGCCACACCGAAACACTTCGCCCGCAGCCGCGTTCCATCCCAACCATGTTGCTCAAAGACCGACCGACCGCCTCTCCTGCTCCGCAGCCCGTCGCGGAGTTCTCGCCTTCGCTGCACATCCGGCGGCTCGTCGAGAACGTTTCGCGCGTGTTCATCGGCAAAGAGCAGATCGTGTCGCAAGCCGTGCTGGCGCTGGTTTCCGGTGGCCATGTGCTCATCGAGGACGTGCCGGGCTTGGGCAAGACCTTGCTCGCGAAGGCGCTGGCCCGCTCGCTCGCGGCGGACTTCAAGCGCGTGCAATTCACCGCCGACCTGCTGCCGTCGGACATCACGGGCGTGACCATCTTCGCGCCGGAGCGGCATGAGTTCACCTTCCGACGCGGGCCGGTGTTCACGAACATTCTGCTGGCCGACGAGATCAACCGCGCCACGCCGCGCACGCAGTCAGCGCTGCTCGAAGCGATGGAGGAACTCAGCGTGACGGTGGACGGCCAGCGGCACGCGCTGGAGTGGCCGTTCTTCGTGCTGGCCACGCAGAACCCGGTCGAACTCGAAGGCACTTATCCGCTGCCTTTCGCGCAGATGGACCGCTTCATGGTGCGCCTGAGCATCGGCTACCTCGACCGCGCGACGGAGATGAAGCTGCTGCAAATGCAACAGCACGACGACCCGCTCGCGCGCCTCGAAGCCGTGATGACGCCGGACACGCTCGCGCAAGTCCACGCCGCCGTGCGCAACGTCGCCATTGAGCAATCGCTGCTCGGCTACCTCGTGGACATCGTCCACGCCACGCGCGCGGCGGACTCGCTCGAATTCGGCGCCAGCCCGCGCGGCAGCCTCGATGTGCAGCGATTCAGCCAGGCGCTCGCGCTGCTGGCGGGCCGCGAATACGTCCTGCCCGACGACATCAAGCAGGCCGCGCGGCTCGTTCTCCCGCACCGCCTCATCACGCGGCGCGGCACGCGGGCCGTCACGGTCACGGCGTGCGGAGTGATTGATCACATCATCGAGTCCGTGCCGGTTCCGGTGTGAGCGCGGCGAGTGATGAATTCTCTCCCAGCCGCCCAAGTCCTTACCCCTCGTTCGCTACCGACAACCTTGCTTATCCCATGAAGACATTCCGTTCCGTTCGCCCGGTTTTGGTTCTGCTCACCGCCCTGGTGCTGGCCACCACCGCGCAGGCCGCGCCGAAGAAAGTCCTCGTCGTCACCGTAACGACAGGCTTCCGACACAGCTCCATCGCAACCGCCGAGAAGGTGCTTGCCAAGATCGGCGAGGAGAGCGGGGCGTTCACGGTGGACTACGTGCAGCAAACGCCCAACAAGCCCAACGCGCCGCGCAAGCCCCAGCCGCCCAAGACCACGAACAACGAGGCGAAGGACAAGGCCGCGAAAGAGAAGTTCGAGGCCGACTTGAAAAAATTTCAGGAAGAGGAGCCGAAGCTCACGGCGGAGTTCAAGGCCGCCGACGCCAAATGGCAGGACGACGCAAAGGTGGGCATGGCGAAGCTCGCGCCCGAAAGCCTGAGGAATTACGACGCGGTGATTTTCGCCAACACGACGGGCGACTTGCCGTTGCCGGATCGCGACGCGTTCATCGCGTGGGTCAAGGCCGGCCACGGGTTCTGCGCGATGCACAGCGGCAGTGACACGTTTCACGGCTACCGGCCTTACATCGAGATGCTCGGCGGCGAGTTTCAGACACATGGCGCGCAGGAGATCGTCGAGTGCCTTGTCAAGGACGCGCAGCATCCGGCCGTGAAGCACTTTGGCGCAAGCTGGGACATTCATAGCAAGAAGGAGGAAATCTATATCATCAAGAGTTACGACCCGACGAAGGTCCATGAACTGCTCGTGCTCGACAAACACCCGAACACGAAGCAGCCCGGCCATTACGCGATGAGCTGGTGCAAGGAGTTCGGCGCGGGCAAGGTTTTCTACACCTCGCTCGGCCACAACGAATACGTCTGGGAGATGCCCGAGTATCAGCAGCACATCCTCGGTGGCATCAAATGGACGCTCGGTCTCGAAAAAGGCGACGCCACGCCGCAGGCGAAGTAGCCGCAGCCAATTCTATCAAACATGAAACGCATTTCACTGTTCACGCTCGTTATCGCCATCGCCTTGACTCCTGCCGCCTTCGCTGCGGATGAAGATGGCTTCAAACCTCTCTTCAACGGGAAGGACTTGACCGGCTGGAAACTGCGCCGTCCCGACGGCCACAACTCGTGGAGCGTGGAGCCGGGCGGCATCCTCAAGAACACCGTCAACAAGGGCGAACACGGCACCGACCTCGTGCATCAGGACAAGTATTGGAACTTCACCGTGCGCTACGACTACATGGTGCCCGACGGCTCGAACAGCGGCTTCTACTTGCGCGGACGGCACGAGATCCAGATTCTCGGCGACTACAAGAAGGGCAAGCCCGATGTCCACGGCGACGCCTCGATCTACGGCGTCAAGGAGCCGTCCGAATACGCGTCGAAGCCGAACGGCGAGTGGAACACCGTCGAAGCCACGATCATCGGCAACAAGATCACCGTCATCCTCAACGGCAAGAAAGTTCACGACAACGTCGAGTGCAACAAGGCCACGGGCAGCGAACTGGACAACAAGCTCACCGAACCCGGCCCCATCTTCCTGCAAGGCGACCACGGCACCGTGAGCTTCCGCAACATGAGGATCAAGGAACTGGCGAAGTAGTTTCGCACAGTCGCGTGGCATTCTGCTGGCGAGCGATTCGGACGTGTTGCACAATTCGGCATGACCTCTTCGACCTCTCGCCGTGGCTTCCTGCGTAGCGCCGCTCTTGCAGGTGCGGGCGTTGCTGCCAGTCGCGTCCTGGCGGCGGACACGGTGGTGCAGATGCCGTTTGAGAACGGCGAGCGGTCGCTCGTGGCGTATCCGCAGAAGCGTCCGCTGCTGCGGCTCACGTCGCGCCCGCCGCAGTGGGAGACGCCCATGAGCGTGTTCAACGAGGGCATCCTCACGCCGAACGACGCGTTCTTCGTCCGCTATCATCTGCCGCTCAATTCGCCGCCGCAGGACTTGGACGCCGACACGTTCAAGGCGGAGGTGTGTCATCAAGTTCGGCGGGTTGACGCATGGAGTCTCCAAATCTATTCTTTCACAGCATGAAGACTTTCACCGCCGTCATTGAGCGTTGCGCGGACACGGGGCTGTTTGTCGGCTACGTGCCGGGTTTCGTGGGCGCCCATTCGCAGGGTGCTTCCGTGGACGAGTTGATGCGGAACCTCCAAGAGGTGATCGAGATGCTCCTGGAGGATGGCGAGCCGGTAAGGGAGGCGGAGTTCATCGGCACCCAAAACGTGACCATCGCCGCGTAGCGCATGCCCAAGCCACCGGTGCTCAAACCTCGTGAGGTCTGCCGGATGCTGGAAGCCTTGGGTTTTGTGCTGGCGCGTCAGCGGGGCTCGCATTTGCAGTATCGCCATCCTGACGGGCGCGGCACGACCGTCCCCAATCATGCCGGTCGGGACGTGTCGCCGGTGTTGCTGCGGCAAATCATCAAAGACATCGGGATGACGGTGGAAGGTTTCCTGAGCCATCGTTGAGCTTGAGCAAATGAGAGAGAGGTTTAGCACGTGGCATTTACAGCGCGCTCCGAGTTTGACTACCTTCAGCGCATGACTTCTCCGAACACTCGGCGCGGCTTCCTCCGCGCGTCGGCGCTGGCGGGTGCCGGCCTTGCCGCCGGTCGCATCCACGCGGCGGACACGGTGGTGCAGATGCCGTTTGAGAATGGTGAGCGTCAGCTCGTGGCGTATCCGCAGAAGCGGCCGCTGCTGCGGCTCACGTCGCGCCCGCCGCAGTTGGAGACACCGATGAGCGTGTTCAACGAGGGCATCCTTACGCCGAACGACGCGTTCTTCGTCCGTTATCATTTGCCGCTCAATTCGCCGCCGCAGGACTTGGACTCCGACACGTTCAAGGTGGAGGTAAAGGGCAAGGTCAACACGCCGGCGAGCTTCACCCTCGCGGACTTGAAGAAGCAGTTCGAGGAAGTGGAAGTCGTCGCGGTGAACCAATGTTCCGGCAATGGGCGGGCCTTCTCGCAACCGCGCGTCGCGGGCGGGCAGATGGGCAATGGCTGCATGGGCAACGCGCGCTGGCGCGGCGTGCGGCTCGCGGATGTGCTCAAGAAATGCGGTGTGGCCACGGGCGCGAAGCAGGTGCTCTTCAACGGCCTGGACCTGCCGCTGATCCCGAAGACGCCAGATTTCGTGAAGGCGCTCGACGTGGATCACGCGCTCGATGGCGAGGTGCTGCTGGCCTACGGCATGAACGGCGAGGCGCTGCCATTGCTCAACGGCTTCCCGCTGCGGCTCGTGGTGCCGGGCTATTACGGCACATATTGGATGAAGCACTTGCACGAGATCACGGTGGTGGACGAGGCGTTCACCGGCTTCTGGATGGCGGCGGGCTATCGCATTCCCGACAATGACTGCGGCTTCGTCGCGCCGGGCACCGCACCGGGGAAGACCATTCCCATCGGGCGCTTCAACGTGCGGTCGTTCATCACGAGCGTGACGGACGGTGCGAAGCTGAAGGCGGGCGCGGAGCAGCTCGTGCGCGGCATCGCGTTCGACGGCGGGCACGGCATCCAGCAGGTGCTCTTCAGCGACGACGGCGGGCGCAACTGGCGCGAGGCGCAGCTCGGCAAGGATCTTGGCAAATACTCGTTCCGCGAGTGGACGATTGCCCACAAGCCGCGCGCGGGCGCATCCGAACTCAAGTGCAAGGCGACGAACCGCGTGGGGCAGTCGCAGCCGTTGGAGCCGTTGTGGAACCCGGCGGGCTACATGAGAAATGTGGTTGAGACGGTGAAGGTGACGGCGAGTTGAACCCGGAGAAATCGCGATGAAGAAAACCATTTTGTCCCTCGTTAGCGTGACGACCGCGCTGGGCTTTGGCTGGCTGGCGGTGGCCGCGCCGGTGCGTTTTGAAATGCCGAAGGAGACGGCCGCCTTCAAGCCCGGTCCTGGCGCGGACATCGCCAAGAACCAGTGCCTCATCTGCCACTCGGCGGAATACGTGAGCACGCAGCCGCGGCTGCCGCGCGCGTTCTGGGAGGCGAACGTCGCCAAGATGCGCGACAAATACGGCGCGCTGCTGCCGAAGGATCAGGTGCCCGCGTTGGTGGATTATCTCGTCGGCACTTACGGCAAGCCGTAGGCGCGGAAACCCCTTGTCTCGGCGCGGCGCGGGCTGTCCAATGCGCGTCCCGTGAGCGACCCCGCCGCCAGCGCGTCCGCGAAAGCCCAGTTTCCACCGGGGCTGCACAACGCGTTTCTCTTCGCGGCATTCAACGCGCTGTCGTTTCCCATCGTCATCGGCAACCCGATGTTTCTCTACGCCAAGACGCTCGGCGCGAGCGCCACGGTGCTGGGCATCATCGCGGGCATGATGCCGCTGCTGGTCATGTTCCAAATTCCGGCGGCGAGCCATGTGAGCCGCGTCGGCTACAAGCGCTTCGTGTATGCGGGCTGGGGGATGCGCGTGATGTTCATCGGCGGGCTGGCGGCGGTGCCGCTGTTGAGCGATGTGCTCGACGGCACGGCGCGGCTCTCGCTCGTGCTGCTGCTGCTCTTTGCGTTCAACCTCTCGCGCGGCATTTCGAGCTGCGCGTGGCTGCCGTGGATCGCGGCGCTGGTGCCGGAGAATGTCCGGGGCCGATACCTCGCCCGTGACGCCGCGTGCGTGAACCTCGCCAGCTTCGTGGCCATCGTGCTGGCGGGGCTGGCGCTGGGCGAGCAGCCCGCCGCGTGGCAGTTCAGCGTGCTTTTCATCTTCAGCGCCGCGATGGGTGGCACGAGCCTCGTCTTCCTCAAGCGGATCCCGGACGTGGAGCCGCCGGCGGAAGCGCAACGCAACAGCAATGAACCCGTGCCGTGGCTGGCGATTTCGCAGCACCCGCCGTTTCGCAAGCTGCTCCGCGTGAACATCGCCTGGCCGCTGGCGGTGGGCGGGCTTGGCGCGTTCACCACCGCGTGGCTCAAGACGCAGGCGGGCCTCAGCGAGGGCCACGTGCTGCTGGTGAGTTCGGCGGCTTTTCTCGGGGGCTTGAGCAGCCTGTGGCTGCTGGGGCCGCGCCTCGACCGGCTCGGCAGCCGGCCCATGATGATGTTCTGCATGGCGGTGTGGCTGGTCATCGTGGCGGGCTGGCTGGCGCTGGCGGCGCGCGCGCTGCAACCCACCATGCCTGCGCTGCTGGCGCTGCAATTCCTCATGGGCCTGGCCGCCGCGCTGGTCAACATGGCGAATGTGCGGCTCGCGATGGCGATCATCCCCGTGATGGGCCGCGACCATTTCTTCGCGCTGTATTCGGTCGTGGGCAGCGTCGTGATGGGCCTCTCGCCGATTCTCTGGGGCGTGATGATTGACGCGCTGCGCGGGCTGGACGTGGCGTGGCATGGCTTCTCGGTGAACCGCTACAGTCTGTTCTTCGCAGCGGTGAGCCTGGTGTTCGTCGTGACGTTCTGGTTGTGCCAGCGGCTGGAGGAACCGAAGGCCGCCAGCATGGAGGCGCTGCTGCGCGACATCCTCATCGAGTCGCCGCAGCGCGTGTGGGTGCGTTTGTGGCCGAAGGCGTGAGGCAAATGCTGCCCTGCCTTCCCTTGCTTTGCCCGCCGTCGCGCTTAAACTTCGCCCGGTGAAAGTGCCGTCCGAAGCGCCCGTGATGATCCTGCCGGAAACCACGTTGTTTCCGCAAATGACGCTGCCCCTGCGTATCTTCGAGCCGCGCTACCGGCAGATGCTCACGGACGTGCTGGAGGGCGGACGGATGTTCGCCGTCGCGCTCCGCAACCCGAAGGCCAAGGGCGAGACCCCCATGTCCATCGGCGGCCTCGGCCTCGTGAGCACGTCCGTGCAACAACCGGACGGCACGAGCCTGCTCACCTTGCTGGGACTCGCGCGCGTCGAGTTCCTCGGTCCGGTCCGGCTCAAGCCCTATCGCATCGAAGCCATTCGCGCGCTGGCCTCGCCACCGGCGGACGCGCCACAGACTGACGCGCTCGCGAAGAAGGTCCGCGCGCTGGTGCGCAGGCGTGTGAAGCAGGGTTTTGATCTCGGCATCCCGCTGCCCGCCGACCCAGATCGGGCGAAGAAACTTCAGGAGATGCAGGCGCTCGCGAACGCCTCCTTCCAGCAATTCGGGCGGCACCTCGCCAGCGTCAAGTCCCCCGAGCAGCTCGCCGACCTCGTCGCCAGCACGCTCATCGGCGACGCGCTCGCCCGACAGATTCTCCTCGCCACACCGCAGCTTGAGGAACGGCTGAAGCGCCTGCATCAGTTCCTGCTCGTCACCGCTTTTCGCACTGACAACCCAACGCAATGACACCGACTAACGCACCCACCAACGCCAGCCGCGACGAGATCATGGCCGCGCACTTCGCCTCAATGGTCATGCAGACCGCGCAGATGGCGCTCATGCTCCTCGGCCAGATGCCGCACCCCGAAACCGGCAAGACCATCACGGATCTCGAAGGCGCACAGATGTTCATAGACCAGCTCGAGATGCTTGAAGTGAAGACCAAGGGCAACCTCAACAAGGACGAGGAACAGCTCCTCAAGCAAAGCCTCGTCGGCACGCGCATGGCATTTGTCGCCGCCATCGAGCAGCAGGAGAAAAACGCAAAGGCCGCTGCAACTTCGCCTGCACCCGCGCCCGTCGTGGACAAACCCGCACCGGCTCCGGCAGTGGAGACGAGTCCCGCCGCTGGCGACGACGAGTCCCGCAAGAAGTTCTCGAAGAAGTATTGAGGCGCACAACTCTCGCGCATCCTCTCTTGAGCACGCTCTTCCGCGCCCTGCAATTCTTCCGGCCAGAGAGAGCGCGCATTGGCGGCGTGCTGGCGCTCATGCTCGCGGGCATCGGCGCGAACCTGCTCAAGCCTTGGCCGGTGGCCATCGTCGTGGACTTGCTCAAATTCCCCGGCGACTTCCCGCGTGGCACGGAGTTGAAGATGGCCGCATTCAATGCCTTGCCCTTCGCCGTCTGCCTGCTCGTCGCGACGCTTCTGCAAGGTGGCCTGAACGCGTTGCAAAACTACCTGGCCATCGCCATCGGCCTCAGCGGCCTGCGCCGCGTGCGCAATGAAGTCTTCGACAAGCTTCAGCGCCTCTCGCTCCGTTTCCATCAAGGCCGCAACACCGGCGATCTCATCCACCGCGCTGCGTGGGACACGTATTCTTTCCAGACACTCTTCCAACAAGGGCTGATGACCACCGCCAGCGCGGTGCTTTCGTTCGTGCTGATGGTCGTCGTGATGGCGCGTTTGAACGGCCGGCTCACGCTCGTCGCGCTCGCCACCGTGCCGTTGTTGCTCTTGGTCATCCGAGTTTTTGGCCGGCGCATGATGGAACAGGGAGCCACCGCGCAACAGGCCGACAGCCAAGTCACCTCGCTCGTGCAGCAGAGCATCACCGCGCTCCCGCTCGTGCAGAGCTACACGCGCGAGGAGCACGAGGCCGCGCGCTTCGGCACGCACACTGAGCAGGCGCAGACACGCCGTCTTGCGCAACACGGCTGGGAAGTCGCCTACTGGTGCGCCGTCACCGCCGTGCTCGGTCTTGGCGCGGCGGGCATTCTCTGGCTCGGCGCGGACCAGGTCTTGCAGGGCAAACTCACCGTCGGCGAACTGCTCGTCTTCCTCACCTACCTCGCTCAGTTCTACGAGCCGCTCAACCAACTTTCCCACGTCGGCGCGACCATCTCGAACGCCAGCGTCGGCGCGAAACGCGTCTTTGAAATCCTCGACACGCCGGAAGAGGTGAAGGACGCGCCGGACGCCAAACCCATCGTCCGCTCCGCCTTGCGCGGCGAACTCGCGTTCAACTCCGTCTCCTTCCGCTACTCCGACGACCGCGAGATTCTGCGCGGCGTCAGCTTCACGCTCGCTCCTGGCCAGTCCGTCGCCATCATCGGCCCGAGCGGCGTGGGCAAAACGACGTTGCTCAACCTCGTCCCGCGCTTCTTCGATCCCACCGGCGGCGCGATCCAACTCGACGGCGCAGACCTACGCTCCTTGCGCGTCCGCGACTTGCGTGCGCACGTCGCCGTCGTGCTACAGGAGCCGATCCTTCTTCCCACAAGCATCGCGGAAAACATCGCCTACGGTCGCCCCGGCGCGACGCGCGCCGAAGTCGAAGCCGCCGCGAAGGCCGCGAACGCGCACGTCTTCATCGAGAAACTCCCGCAGAAGTTCGACACCATCGTCGGCGACGGCGCGGCACGCCTGAGCGTCGGCGAACGTCAGCGCCTCAACCTCGCCCGCGCCTTCCTCAAGGACGCGCCCATCCTCCTGCTCGACGAGCCGACGAGCGCACTCGACGCCGAGAGCGAGGCGCTGGTGGTGGAGAGTTTGAAGCGCCTCATGCGCGGTCGCACCACGCTCATCGTCGCGCACCGACTCTCGACCATCCGCGACTTGGATAAAATCCTCGTGCTTGAAGACGGCCGCGTGAGCGAGACCGGCACGCATGACGAGTTGGTGACCAAAGGCGGCTACTACGCCCGCGTCGTCAGCGGCCAGATCGCGCTGGAGTGAGGCTGACTGATCTTTTGCTCGTCATTTGCCACCCGTCCGCTTGCCCTGACTTCCTCGCACGGGCACACTGCGCGCCGACATGCGCGAGTCGCTCCGCAACTGGTTGGAAAACGCCGAGACCTTCGTGCTCGAAGTCATCTTCGAGCAGCGGAAGGGCAAGCGCGCCGCCGTGTTGCGCACTACGCTCCTTGCGCTCTCGAAGGTCTTCACTGTGCTCGTAAAGCTGCGCCTCTTCCTCTATAACGTCCGCATCCTCCGCGACTCCACGCTCGGCGTGCAGGTCATCGCCGTCGGCAACCTCACCGTCGGTGGCACGGGCAAGACGCCCGTCGTCGAGAAGTTCGCACGCGAGCTAACCGATGCGGGGCGAAAGGTCGCGATTCTGTCTCGCGGCTACCGCTCGAACCCCGGCCCGCTCGGCCCGCGACTGTTGAACAAACTTTTGTTGCGCGAGGACACCACGCCGCCGCGCGTGGTCTCGGACGGGAAGAACTTGCTCCTCAACTCCGAGACCGCTGGCGACGAGCCTTACATGCTCGCGAGCAACCTGAAGGATGTCGTAGTGCTGGTGGACAAGGACCGTGTGAAGGCGGGCCGCTACGCCATCGCGAAGTTCGGCTGCGACACACTGCTGCTCGACGATGGCTACCAGTATTGGAACCTGCGCGGCCGGCGGAAAGACATCGTGCTCGTGGACTGCCAGCAGCCGTTCGGCAACGAGCACCTGCTTCCGCGCGGCACGCTGCGCGAGCCGCCCACGCACCTCGACCGCGCCAGCGTCATCTTCCTCACCAAGAGCGACGGCGACACCGCGCGCCTCCGCGCCCGCATCGCCAAGCACAACCCGAAGGCGAGCGTCGTCGAGTGCGTCCACCACCCGCTCTACTTTGAGGACGTGTTCACCGGCGAGCGGATGGACCTGAGCTTTCTGCGCGGGAAGAAGGTCGCGAGCTTCAGCGGCATCGCGCAGCCGGAGAGCTTCGAGGCCAGCCTCGTGAAACAGGGCGGTGAGCTCGTCTATTCCAAACGCTTCGCCGACCATCACCGCTTCACGCAGCAGGAAGTGCTCAACGCCATCAACCGCGCCAAGAAGCGCCAGGCCGAGATCATCGTCACCACGCAGAAGGACGCCGTGCGCTTCCCGAAGATTGACCGCCGCGACCTGCCCATCTGCTTCATGCGTGTGGAAATCAAAATCCTCACCGGCGCGAAGGACTTCCAAGACTGCGTGCGGCAGATTTGTTTCAAGTGAGCGCAGACCGGGCGCAAATCACCGATTGTCGCGGCACAGGCCTTCAGCTAGTTTCCAACCATGCCACAAGCAGTGCATCTTGAACTCGAAGTGCCAGATGAACTCGCCCGGATTCGGCTTCCGGCAGGAGTCCAGCACCGCCTCACCCAGCTCCTCGACCAGCAGGATGCCGGCAAGCCGCTGACGGACGACGAACGGCAGGAAGCTGAAGGATTGGTGGATTTGGCAGAACTGCTGTCTGTTTTGCGCGCGCGGGCGGAGCGGTTGGGTGGACTCGCGGCATGACCATCCCGGCCAGTCTGCGACGGCAAGTGGTGCAGCGAGCCAGCGATCGCTGCGAGTATTGCGGACTTTCGCAGGCGGGACAGGAAGCGCAATTCCACGTGGACCACATCAAGCCCGTCGCTTCGGAAGGACTGACAACTCTGGAAAACCTCGCGTTGGCGTGTGTGTCCTGCTCTTTGCGCAAGGGAGCACGCGAAGAGGTGGTGGACCCACAGACTGGCAAACTCGTGGCGCTGTTTCACCCGCGCCGCGATTTGTGGGAAGCACATTTCAAGTGGGAAGCACTACGGATAGCTGGGCTGACTCCAACGGGCCGCGCCACCTTGGTGGCTTTACAACTCAATCGCCCTCTCGCCCTCGCCATCCGCGAAGAGGAGACGCACCGACATCGACATCCACCCCCCGGCGCATGAGACACGGGCGCGATTCCAGCGCGAAGGACTTTCAGGACTGCGTGCGGCAGATTTGCTTCAAGTGAAAGAATTTCGATCCAATCTGATCGTGGGCCGGTCGGTCTGTCCGGTGCGGGTGCTGTTTGCCCTGGCGCTGGCGGCATTGACCGGTCCGCTCGGCGGTTCCCGGCTGCTGGGGGCGGAGGCCCTCTACTTCAATGACTTCAACGGCAAGCCGGGCACGACTTATGTGGAGTGGACTTCCTCCCCAATCACCTGGCGTGACGCTGGTGATGCGAAGCGCTCAGGCACGCTGCCAGCGCCCGTCGTTACGAATTGCGAGTCGCCAAACAGAAAACAGCGGTTCCTCGGCGAGTTCGGCGGTCCGGCGGTCGCAGCGCGCGGAGAGCCGGGTTACATGCGCACGCGGGTGGAGCAAACGGTGACGCTGACCTTGACGAATCTTCCGCCGCATCGTGCGTTGATGGTGACGTTCGACCTCTACGTGCTCAAGTCGTGGGATGGAAACAGCCCGGCGTATGGGCCGGATCGCTGGCGGCTGGACGTGGCAGGCGGGCTGGTCTTGCTGGACACCACTTTTTCCAACAATCCCAAGACAAAAACCGAGGGAAGTTTTCAAGACTATCCCCGGCCCGGCAGCGCGCCGTGGACCGGCGCGGTTGCCACGAACAGTTTAGGCTACAGCGCCTTTTTTGCAGATGGAAAATATCAACTGGATTTCACCTTTCCGCACGTGGACCGCACACTGCGGCTGAATTTCACCAGCAGCCTCTTCGAGGGCAAGGGCACTGCGGACGAGAGCTGGGGACTCGACAATGTGAAGGTCATACTCGCACCGGAGTCGGCGGCCGATCGGGCGCGTCCTTAGTCTTCATTCGCCATGCGCCGCCCCACCAACGGAACGACCAATCAGCCGAAAATGACCAAGCTAAGATTGTGCGGGCCTTAGCATGAACACCCTGCTCACCTGCCTCGCCCGCGCCCTTGTGGTGTTCTTGCAGGCGCTCCCGCTCGGGGCCGTCGCGCGCGTCGGGCGTGCGTTCGGGGCGTTGACTTACGTGCTGGATGGGCGGCATCGTGGCGTAGCGTGGCGGAACATCGCGATGTGTTTCCCTGAGAAGTCCGCCGCTGAGGTTCGCGCGCTGGCACGGGAGAACTTCAAGCGCATCGGCGAGAGCTTCGCCTGCGCGGTGAAGACGGCGAGCTTCGATGACGCGGGTATTCGCGCAGTGACGGAGTTTGTCGGGGCAGAGAAGTTTCCCAAGGCCGCCACACGAGAGAAGCCTTGCAGCGTGGTGTGCGCGGTCGGGCACTTCGCGAACTTCGAGCTGCTGGGGCGCTCGGCGCTCTGGGCGACCGGCTATCAAGTGGCGACGACGTATCGCGGGCTGAAGCAGGAGGGGCTGACGCGCGTGATGCAGGAGTTGCGCGAGAAGTCCGGCAGTCTCTTCTTCGAGCGTCGCAAGGACGCCGACGCGCTCAAGGCCGCGATGAGCAGACCCGGGATGTTGCTCGGCCTCTTCACGGACCAGCACGCCGGCGACCGCGGGGTGCGGCTGCCGTTCTTCGGGCGCGACTGCTCGACAAGCGTCGCGCCGGGCGTGCTGGCGTTGCGCTACGGATGCCCGCTCTTCTCCGTGATCTGCTACCGCACCGCGCCGGGTCGCTGGCGCATCGAAGTGGGCGACGAAATCCCGACGCACCTAAACGGCCAGCCGCGTCCGCCGGAGGACATGGCGCTCGATATGAACCGTGCTTACGAAGCTGCCATCCGGCGCGACCCGGCGAACTGGTTTTGGGTTCACAATCGCTGGAAGGAAGGAAAATGGCGGAAGGAAAAAGAAGTCAGGAGTCAGGAGCCAGAATCCAGGAAATCGGCATGAGCGAGTTGCCCGCTTTTCAAACGTCACTCCCGGTTCCGCGCCGCCTGCTCGTGCGCGGCGTGAACTGGGTCGGCGACGCGGTGATGACCACGCCCGCGCTGCTGCGACTGCGCGAGGCGCTGCCGCAAACGCACATCACGCTGCTCACGCGCGAGATGCTGGCGGGACTTTGGCCCGGGCATCCGGCGGTGGATGAAGTGCTGACCTTCGGCGCGAAGGAAAGTGTCTTCTCCGTTGCTCGCCGATTGAGGGTAAAAAACTTCGACGCCGCGCTCGTGTTTCCGAACTCGATCCGCACCGGACTCGAAGTGTGGCTGGCCGGCATCCCGCGTCGCATCGGCTACGCGGCGAGTTGGCGCAACTGGCTGCTGACGGAGGTCGCCCCTTTGCGCACGGGAGTCGTGACGATGCGGAAGCGGACGGAAGAGGAAGTTCGGCGGCTTGCAGAGTCAGACCAGGACGCGCGGCAGCGCGTCCCTGCCACGCCAGGCTCGCATCACATCTACCACTACCTCCACCTCGCCGCCGCTTTGGGCGCGAAGCCGGAGCCGCTCGCACCGCTCGTCGTCGTCATGGATGCGGAGGTCGCGGCGGTGAAGGTGAAGTTCAATCTGCCCGCTGGTCCGCTCATAGGCCTCAACGCCGGTGCGGAATACGGCCCGGCGAAGCGCTGGCCGGCCGAGCGTTTCATCGCCACGGCGAAGGAACTGCGCACGCGATTGAACTGTTCCTTCGTCATCTTCGGTGGCCCGACAGACGCGGCATTGGCGGCGGAAATGGCCGCCGCGCTCGCGGGCGCCTCACCCGACGCCGTCACGAGCCTCGCGGGCCGCACCTCGCTGCGTGAACTTTGCGCCGCGTTGCGCGCCTGCCGCGTCGTGCTCACCAACGACACCGGGCCGATGCACGTGGCCGCCGCGGTCGGCACGCGCGTGGTCGCGCTCTTCGGCAGCACTTCTCCGGAGTTGACCTGTCCCGGTCTGCCCGGTGATGCACGGCCCGTCCTGCTGCGCGGTGAGGCGGCCTGCTCCCCATGTTTTCTTCGCGAGTGTCCGATTGATTTTCGCTGCATGAAGAGCCTGACTGTGGAGCGGGTCGTGCAGGCGGTTGAACGCGCGGCCTCTGCTTGAAACCCAACGGCCGGCAGCCTCGTCTTTCCATGCGACGCCCATGAAAACAACATTCTGTTCCTTGCTCATCCTGTTGGCCGTGTCCGGTCGCGTGCCGTCGGCGGAACCGCCGATTGACTGGGCGCGCGCACAGCAGCTCCATCAGCGCGCGCAGAGCGGCGAGAAGCTCACGCCGGAGGAGCAGGCGTATTACGAACGAGCGAAGGCCGCGCGCGCGAGGGCCGGCTCCGCGCCGCCCGGCGCGCCCGCGAAGTGGACCGGACACCAGACGCCGCTGACGGAACTGGGCACGTCGAAATACAAAGGCGAGGACGGCGGGCTTTACGGCGGCGGGCAGAACGAGCCACCGCCCGCGCATCTCGCAGCCGCGTTGCGCGAGACAGCGAAAATCCAGCCGCTCGACGCCGACGGCAAGCCGGCCAAGGACGGCAGGATCGTGCTCCTCAGCGTTGGCATGTCGAACACGACGCAGGAGTTCTCGCGCTTCAAGCCGCTCGCCGACCGCGACCCGTCGAAGTCACCGCAGCTCCTCATCGTGGACGGCGCGCAGGGCGGACAAACCGGGATGCGCTGGGCGGACTTGAAGACGCCGCTATGGGGTGAGGTCGAGAACCGCCTCCAACGCGCGGGCGTCTCGGACCAGCAAGTGCAGGTCGTCTGGATGAAGCAGGCCGAGGCCGGGCCGGCAAGTCTCGGCGAGTTTCCGCGTCACGCGCTGGTGTTGAAGACGAACCTCGTCACAAGCCTGCAAAACTTGAAGGCGAAGTTTCCGAACCTTCGCGTCGCCTACCTGTCCAACCGCACTTACGGCGGTTACGCGAAGACGGCCTTGAACCCGGAGCCGTATGCATTCGAGACCGCGTTTGCGCCGCGCTGGGCGATTCAAGACCAGATCGCCGGGAAGCCCGAGCTAAACTTCGACGCAGCGCGCGGGCCGGTGAAGTCGCCGGTCTTGCTCTGGGGACCGTATCTCTGGGCAGACGGCACGACGCCGCGCAAAGCGGATGGCTTCCTCTACCAGCCGGAGGACTTTGGCGGCGACGGCACGCATCCGAGCAACGCAGGGCAGCAGAAAGTCGCGGACCTGCTGCTGAACTTCTTCAAGGGCGACTCGACGGCGAAGTGGTTTCGGAGGGAATGAAGGAGCGCGGCGTTCACGCCGCAGAAGGTGACGAAATGCGGCCTGAAGGCCGCGCTCCGCTACTTCAGCGCGGCCCAGATGCGGTGGACGTCATCGTGCTCATCCAGCTCGTGGAGGAACTCACCGACTTCGTTGCGTTGCGCCTCGCTGAGTTCAGGGAACATTTTCGGGACGTAGCCCATCTCACTCGTCACCACGCTCCAGCCATTCTTCGAGAGCCATTGCGAGACGGTGTGGATGGCCGTGCGGTCGGTGATGAAGCGCGCGCCGGTCGCGCCTTCGGGGATGTCATCGTTCTGCGCGGCGGCGAGCGGCTCGACCTCGTTCGCGCCGGCCTCGATGGCGGCGGCCTCGAGGTCCATGCCGGCGGTCGGGTGGTGCGCTTCGACCAAGCCGACGTGGTCGAAGAGAAACTTGTTGCTGCCGGTGGTGCCGAGCTGGCCCTTCTTGAACAGCACGCGGACCTCGGGCGCGGTGCGGTTGATGTTGTCGGTCATCACCTCGACGATGACGGGCACCTTGTGCGGCGCGTAGCCCTCGAAGACGACGTGGTCCAGCACGAGCTTGTCGTCGCCGGTGCCGGAACCTTTCTTGATGGCGCGCTCGATGACGTCGCGGTTGACGCTGTCCTTGCGCGCCTTCTCGCAGGCGGTGAAGAGGCGCGCGTTTGCGCCGGGGTCCGGCCCGCCCAGCTTGGCGGCGACCATGATTTCGCGGACGAGTTTGCCGGTCGTCTTGCCCTTCTTCAGGTTGTTGACGAGGCGTTTGGCATGTAACCACTGGCGGCCCATGCGCGGAGAATAGCGAAGCAACGGCGGATAGTTCAACCCATCCCTGACTATTGTCCGACAGGCCGGGCCGGAGGCCAGCGCTCCAAATCAAAGTCCGCTGAACTGCCGCAGATACTTCACAGTCACGCGCAGGTCTTTGGGCCACTCCGCCGTGATGACGGTCGTCTCGCCCGTGACGGGGTGCTTCACTTCCAACCGCTCGGCGTGCAAAGCCACGCGGCCCATCAGCGGGCGCTCGGTCTCTTTCAATTTCGGGCGATAGCTGGACTTGATCTGCGACAGAAACAGCGGCGTGCCGGTGTAAGCCTCGTCGCCGACGATGTGCAGGCCGGCGGAGCGGAGGTGAACGCGGATCTGATGCGTGCGGCCCGTGAGCGGATGGCAGTGCAGCAGCGTGAAGCCGCGGAACTGCTCGAGCACCTTGAACTGTGTGACGGATTCCTTGCCGCCCTGGGTGTCAATCCGCATCAGACCAAGCTGCCGCGTTTGCGGGCCGATCGGCGCGTCCACGGTGAACACCGGCTCGGCGGGCATCCCGCGCGTGAGGGCCACGTAAGTCTTCACCGGCTTGTTGTTGCCGAACTCGTTCGCCAGCGCCACGAGCGCGGGCTTGGACTTGGCGAGCAACATCACGCCGCTGGTCTCGAAGTCCAGCCGGTGCGCGTTCGCAAGATAGGTGAGGTTGCGCTGCTTCGCCCACGTCGCACCCTGCGTGATGCCGTCGTGCAGCAGACGCATCAAGTTGGGACGCTCGGGGTCGTAGCGGTCGGGCGAGGCGAGCAGGCGCGCGGGTTTGTCCACGGCCAGCAAATGGTCGTCCTCGTGGACGATGGAAACTGCCCAAGACTCCTGGGTGGCCGGACTGGAAAGCCTGATGACTGCGCCGGCGGGCATGAACTACTCGTCAGCCGGGGCCGACCCGCCTTTCTTGGCCTGACGCTGGAGCGGAGCCATCACGCCGGAGCGCTCGACCTCGCGGTTCAGCCATTCACGGAAGGCGTAGTTGGCGCGATTTTCGCGGAGCGACTCGGTGAATTTGGCCAGATCCATCTTCACCTGCGCCTCGCTGACCGGCTGAAAACTCTTCACATGGACGACATAGCCACCCGTGCCCGGAATGTCCTTGAAGCTGCTCACCTTGCCGGCGGCCAGCGAGAACGCGAGTCCGCTGTATTCCTCGGCGGTCAGGCCACGGCTCTCGACGATCTCAATGCTCCGCGCGTTGCGGCTGAACGCTGGCACTTCGAGTGCGACGTGGCCCAACTCCTTCGCGGCATCCTTGAAGGACTTGCCCTTCGCGAGCGCGTCGTTGGCGGCCCGCACGAGTTTGGTGCCTTCTTCCAGCGTGAGTTGCGTGGCCTGTGACCGGCGGTAATCCTCCGTCACCTTCTCCTTCACTTGCTCAAACGGCGGGTCCACTGGCTTCAAGCGCTCGTTGAAGGCGATCAGATACGCGTCGTCCGTGCCGGCGAGCATCTGGCCGAGCGCTTCCTCCGCCGAGAGCTGAAACGCGGTGTGACCAAAATTGTTCGGTGCATTGGTCAGCTTCGGGCCTTCAAACTCGGTGAACGGCTCGGTGACTTTCACGGTGAGGCCCTTCTGCTTGGCGAGGGTGAGCAGGCTCGTGGTCTTGTTCTCCAGCTTGAAAAGCTCGTTGGCAAACTCCGCCGCCTTCTGTTGCCCGAGGCGCGCGGCGGCCTCGTCGCGGAACTCCGTGCGAATCTGGTCCTTCGCCTGCTCAAAAGTCTTGGCCGTGCCGTTGGCATCCTTGAAGCGGGTGATGTTGGTCTTGTAAAACGCCTCCATGATGGAAGCGAGGTTCGTGTTCGCTGCCATCTGCTTCTCCGCCTCGGCATTGAAGTTCGTGTAGGCGAACGCGACGTAGTGAACCGACACACGCTCCGGGATGCGGTAGGTGCCGAGATTGTTCGTGTGGTAGGCGCGCAGCGTGGCGTCGTCGAGCTTCACCTTGGCGAGGTTGTTCGAGCTGGCGAGGAAGACGAACTCGGTGAGCGCGGACTCGTTCTCGCGCCGATAGAAGCCTTCGGCGGCGCGCTCGGTGATCAGCTTGCCGGAAAGGCTGAACATTTGCGCGAGCTGCTGGTGGCCCAGTTCGCATTTGAGGAACCGCTCGAACGACGCCTCGCCCACGCCGGCGGGTGCGAAGGTGCGCTTGAGCAGCTCGTCGTAACCCTGGATATTGAACGCCCCGGTCTTCTGGTCGGCAAAGATCGTCTTGATCTGCTGCGCCACAACGGCGTCGCCCACGTCAATACCATGCTCCTTGAGCAGATGATTCAACACCAGCCGGCGGCGGGCCTCGGTGTCGGCGTTGAATCGGAACATCATCGCGTTCTCCTCCGTCGGCCACCGGCCACCGCTCATGAAAAAGAATCCCAGCCGCGCGTCCGTGTAGGCCTGCGCGAGATCGTCATGCTTGATGGGCTGGCCGTAAATTGTGCCGTAGTTGGCCCCACCGCCGCCCCGGTTCGAGCCGACGCTGGGCGTGAAGAAGATGACGAAGGTGATGATCACCACCGTGATGATGATGCCCCAAAGCCACTGCGAATGTCTGCGTAACGTGCCAATCATAGTCGGGCCGAAAAAATCAGGGCGGAAACCTAGCCGCGTGCTCACAGGCCGGTCAAACCCTAATCCGGTCGCCGAACCGGGCAGGGGCGCGAGTCAACTCCGCTTACCAGCGTCCCACTCCCGGCACCACGCCACCGCGCGCGGGATGCCCTCCTCCAGCGGCACCTGCGGCGCGTAGCCGAGGAGCTGCTTCGCCTTCGAGATGTCCGCGACGTAGCGCGTGACTTCGCCGAGCTGCGTCGGGGCGAGCGTGATTTGCGGTGGCTTGCCCAGCGCCTGCCCGACCAGTTCCGCCATCCGAACGAGCGTGTTGCCTCGGCCACACGCGAGGTTGACCGTCTCGTTCTTCACGCGGCCCTCCGCCAGTGCCGCCACGCCGCGCGCGATGCCGTCCACGCAATCGTCCACGTAGGTGAAGTCCAGCACCTTGTCCGCGCCGAAAACGGTGATTGGCTGTCCTGCCGCGATGCGCCGGATGAAGAGCGGAATGACGCGCTCCATGCGCTCGATGTCGTTGTCGAACCGGCCATAGACATTGCTGAAGCGGAAGACGAGGTAGGGCAGCCCGTAGCAGCGCGCGTAGGAGTAGATCAGCGCCTCGCCGGCAATCTTGCTCGCCGAGTAAGTGCTCTCCGTGTAGGCGAAGTCCTCGCGCGCCTCCGTCGTCGCGAACCCGTGGATGTCGCCATACACCTCGCGGCTGCTGGAGAAGATGATGGGGGTGCGCGTCAGCCGGCAGTATTCGAGCACGTTGAAGGTGACGGTGATGTTCTCCAGCGCGCGGCGCGGTTCGCGCACGAGTTGGTGGACCTTCGCGTTCGCGGCGAGATGAACAACCACATCGGCCTTCGTAAATACCGCTCCGCCGATGCCGTCAGGCTGCGCCGGGAAATTCCCGCTCAAGTCCTGCAGCAGCGTGGGGAAGCGGTCGGTCCAGGTGTTCGCGCGCTTGTCCACGCCGGAAACCTCGTGGCCGTCCGCGAGCAGGCGCAACGCGAGGTTTGTGCCGATCTGCCCGCTGGAGCCAAGGATGAGAATGCGCATCTTGAACGGGGAGAACTAAACCACGAACGGACGCGAATGGACACGAATTTTACGCCAAGGAGCGCGGCCTTCAGGCCGCAGAAACGACCCTGCATTCACCGACCTTCAAACGCGCGTTTTCTCCGCAGCCTTCTGCGGCGTTAACGCCGCGCTCCGTTGATCGCCCACGGCGTCACTTCCCCGCCGCCACAAACTCCGTCACCGCCGCGATGACCTCGTCCTGCTGTTGGCGTGTCAGCTCAGGGAAGATCGGAATGCTCAAGACCTCTGCCGCCAGCCGCGCGGACACCGGCAGGTCGGCGTCCGTCTGACGCGCGGTGGCAAAGCATTCCTGCGCGTGCAGCGGCACCGGATAGTAAATCTCCGTGCCGATTTGCCGCGCGGCGAGCCACTCGCGTAACGCCTCACGCCGGCCCACGCCGGGCAGCCGCAGCGTGTATTGGTTCCACGTGTGACCATTGCCAGCCTGGGCAAACGGCAAAATCAACCACGCATCTGCTCTGCCCGCGTTGCTCGCCGCTACGCCAGCCAGATTGGTGAAGTGCTCGGTGTAGCGCGCTGCGTTGGCCGTCCGCCGCTGTGCGTAAGCGTCGAGGTGCGGCAGTTTCACCGCCAGCAGCGCGGCTTGCACGGCGTCAAGCCGGAAATTCCCGCCGACGAACTTGTGATAATACTTCGGGTGCGCGCCGTGGTTGCGCAGCAGCAAGGCGCGCTCGGCCAGCGCGTCATTGTTCGTCGTGAGCAGGCCGGCGTCGCCGAACGCGCCGAGATTCTTCGTCGGGAAAAAGCTGAACGCGCCGAAGTCGCCGAGGCTGCCGACACGCCTGCCGGCCTGCGTCGCGCCGACCGCCTGGCAGGCGTCTTCGATGACCGTGAGGCTGTGTTTGCGCGCGAGCGCACTGAGCGCGTCCATCTCCGCCGCCTGGCCGTAAAGATGCACGGGCATGATGGCCTTGGTGCGCGGCGTGATGCGGCGCTCGGCGTCGGCCACGTCGAGGTTGAAAGTGTCGGCGCTCACGTCGCAGAAGACCGGCTTCGCGCCGGTGCGCGACACGCAGCCTGCCGTCGCGAAGAACGTGAAGCTCGGGCAGATCACCTCGTCGCCCGGCCCGATGCCCAGCGCCATCAGCGCGAGCAGAATGGCGTCCGTGCCCGACGACACGCCCAGCGCGTGCCGCACGCCGAGATACTCCGCGCACTGCCGCTCGAAGCCCTGCACCTCGGGACCGAGGATGAACTGGCCGGACGCGAGCACGCGCGCAAACGCGGCTTGCAGGTCGGCGGCGAGTGCGTTGTTCTGGAGTTTGGTGTCGAAGAGCGGAACAGCCATGAGAGGAGTTGGGTTCAGTCGAGGCGCGGGTTCACGCCGGTTCTAACGAGGCTGGCCGAGGCCAGCTCGGTTTCCACCGGCCGGCCCAGGAACTCCAGCAGCACGCGCACACGGTCCTTCGCGGGCAGGAGTCGTTGCACCACCGCCGTGATGCCCATGAACGTGCCGTCTGCGATCACAACCCCGTCGCCGGGCTGCACGGCGTCGGGAAACACTTTCAAGTCGGTTTCGTCCAGCCGCTCGCGCAGATCGGCGATGATTTCATCGGCCACGGTTGCGAAGTGGGCACCGAAGTGCACGACGCTGGCGACGCCGGGTTCGGCCTTGATGATTCGCAAGTTTCGCAGCTCGAAGCGCGCGAAGAGGTAGTTCGGAAACATCGCCTCGGTGAACCACACCTTGCCGCGCCGGGTCGCGCGCTGGAAGCGCACGCGCGGGCAGAAGACATCCACGTCCGGCAGCTTCAGGAGATGCTGCGCGGCGATATGCTCGTGCTTGATTTGCGACCGCACGCAATACCAGGCCGGCGCGGTGTCCGAACCGTCACTCATGCGCCGCGAAGCTAGCGTGGCGCGCGGAATCGTCACAAGCCTTTTGCCGGGCGGACGCTTGCCTCGGTCGCGGCGCTTCGCAATACTTCGCCCGCTCCTATGACACCCAATGTTCTTCGTCCGCTCCGCTGGTTCAGCGCCATCGGTCTGGCCGGTGCCGTCGCAGGCTGCGTCACCGCTCAAACTTTCGATTCCGACCTCATGCAAACGCGCCAGAAATTCTCGACCCAGCTCAACCGGAAAGTTGAACTCGGCTACCTGCTCTACCTGCCGCCCGGCTACGACGCGAATGCGGCGAAGAGATGGCCGCTCATCCTGTTCCTTCACGGTTCGGGCGAACGCGGCACGAACCTCGCGGCCGTCAGCGTCCACGGCCCGCCGAAGCTGGTGAAGAAGAACCCGCCCGCGCCGAAGAACGAAACCGCCGAGGCACGCGCAAGCCGCGAGGCCGCGACGAAATTGCTCGCCGAGAATTTCATCATCGTCTCGCCGCAGTGCCCCACCGACGAGTGCTGGGACAGTGACGCCATCCTCCGCCTGCTCGACAGCGTGCTTGCGAGCCACAAGGCGGACGCGGGCCGCGTCTATCTCACCGGCCTGAGCATGGGCGGCTTCGGCTCGTGGGCCTTGCTCGCGAAGGCCCCGGAACGTTTCGCGGCGGTCGCGCCCATCTGCGGCGGTGGCAACAGCATTGACCTTCTGTTGCCCGGGCGCGGGAAGGCGGCGGCGCTCAAATCGTTGCCCGTCTGGGCATTTCACGGCGCGAAAGATTCGACGGTGGTGCCCGCGGAATCGGAGCGCATGGTCACGGCGCTCAAGAAGGCCGGCGTGAAGGAAGTCGAGCTGACGGTCTATCCCAACGCGCAGCACGACTCGTGGACGGTGACCTACAACAACCCGAAGCTCTACGAGTGGTTCCTCGCGCACGAGCGGAAGTGAATCGCGCTGTGAAAGGGTAGTTTATGACACCGTGGCTCACAAATACATTGGCGGTCTTCGGAGCTGTCGCAGGCGCGATCTCACTTTTTCTTAATCTTCGCACAGCCCGCAAGGATCGAGCTGAACTAAAAATAACTGCGGGTGTCGTCGAATCTTGGAGCCCTGCAACTGGTCCGATTTACACGTTCGAGATGGAGGTGGTCAATCACGGACGCCGAACTGCTCGAATAATTAAAGTGGGAATCCGACCGTGCGTAGAAGACTTATCCAAACTCGGTGCTCGAGCGAAGTCCGTCACCGAAAATAAGCTTAAATTTCTCGGGACTCAATTCCACTTGTTCCAAGAAACCAGTAATGAGGTGATCGCTTTGGGCGAAGGGGATCGCCATGTTTTTAAGCTGCCGCTCCGGGAAGATATTTCTGAACAATTCATTGGCGGAAAGGGGATCGCCTTCTTGAGAGACTCTTTGGGAAATGAGCAAAAGCTGCTGTTCCAAATTCCACATCGTAGAGACCAAAAAAGGGCGGATGACAGAATTTAAGTCGGCAGCGGCGCGCCGACGTTGAGGTTGTGCTTCAGGCAGAATGCGCCGTTGCCCACGTATTTCTCCGCCCAGTATTTCAGGCCAGCCCGCTCCTCCGGCTTGAGCGCACGCACCACTTTCGCCGGCGAGCCAAGCACGAGCGAGCCGGGCGGCACCTTCGTCCCGCCGGTCACGAGCGCGTTCGCGCCGACGATGCTCTGCGCGCCGATTTCCGCGCCGTCCAGGATGGTAGCACCCATGCCAATCAGACATTCATCGCCGATGGTGCAGGCATGAACGATGGCGGAGTGGCCGACTGTGACCCAATCGCCGATGAGGCAGGGAAAGTCGTCGGCAAGATGCACCACGGCGTTGTCCTGGACGTTCGAGTTCGCGCCGACGACGATGCGGTTGATGTCGCCGCGCAGCACCGCGCCGAACCACACGCTGGAATTGTCGCCGAGCGTCACGTCGCCCAGCACGACGGCGGTTTTGGCGAGATAAACACCGTGGCCGAGCACAGGCTGGTTGCGGAGATGCCGGTTGAACCGTTCTTCCAAAGTCATGCCGGGATGAAACGGCGACGCAACGTCACTGCAAAGCGCAAAAAACAAAGAACACAACGACGGCGTGCCCAGGCACCTCGACGGACGGACCTGAGCCTCTTCTCATGGCCTCCCTCCGATCCGTGCGTTTCGCAATTCAGCAATTCGGCTGGCCGCCGAACTGATGCGTTCGGGAATGCCCCGATAAATTCATCAGGGGATTCCCGTATTTTTCAGTTCTGAGGCCGGCTTGGGCCGCGAATCTGCTCCATTCGCAACTATGAAAGCCGCCGTGTTTATCGAACGGGATGGAGTCCTGAACCATGTGCGCGTCGCCGGGCGCAGCCAGATGCCGCCGCTGCGACTGGAGGAGTTTCACCTTCGCGAGGACGTGCGCGAGCCGCTGGAGGAGCTTAAAGCCGCCGGCTATCTCGTCCTCGTCACCACCAACCAGCCGAACGTCGCCCGCGGCCTGCTCTCGCGCCGCGAGCTGGACCTCATGCACGACATGCTCCGCCGCGCGCTGCCGGTTGACGGTGTCATGCTCTGCCCGCATGAGGAGAGCGACCGCTGCAACTGCCGCAAGCCCGGCGCGGGTCTCTTCACGGAGGCCGCCTTCCGCTGGCATCTCGACATGGAGCGCAGCTTCGTCATCAGCGACAAGTGGCAGGACGCTGCCGCCGCCTTCGTCGCGGGCTGCACTTCCGTGCTCATCAGGTCGCCTTGGAACGGCACCGGCCATCACGATGTCCTCGTCAACAGCCTCGATGACGCGTGCCAGAAGGTGCTCCAGTTCAACCACCCCGTGTCCCATGTCCACGTCCCGCTCTCAGAATTGGCAGTGGCCTGAAACCAGCTTGGGTGTGGCATAGTTAGTCCTCCTCGCGAAGAGACTGCCGCCGGGTCCACCCACCCACGGCAGTCTCCCTTTTTTCCCTGCAGCAAACGCGCCGCTGCCGGCTTGCCTGTCGCTGGGGCACGCGGCAACAATCCGCTTGCTTTTCAACAGCCCGGTCAAAGCCGCACACTTATGAAGCGCCTCGTCTTCCTTCACGCCGCCAGTTTGCTCGCCATCGTTTCCCTCCGCGCCGCGCCCGCCCCGGCTCCCGCGCGGCTGGAACTCCAGCCCGGCGACCACGTCTGCCTCATCGGCAACGCGCTTGCCGAGCGGATGCAGCACGACAACCACTGGGAGACACTCCTGCATCAGCGCTTCCCCAAGTTCAATCTCGTCGTGCGCAACCTCGCCTTTCCCGCCGACGAGGTGGACCTCAAGACGGAACTCACGATTGAGAATTCCTCCTACTCGAAGGGCGACAAGGTGCTGCCCGCGCGGCTGCGCTCGCAGAATTTCGGCTCGCCGGACCAGCACCTCGCGTTCAGCAAGGCGACGGTCGTGCTCGCGTGCTTTGGGTTCAACGAGTCGTTCGCCGGCCCGGCGGGCGTGGCGAAGTTCAAGGCCGACCTCGCCTACTTCATCGACCACACGCGCAAGCAGAACTACTCCGGCAGTGGCGCGCCCCGCCTCGCGCTCATTTCGCCCATCGCGCACGAAAATCTCGGCAACCCCAACCTCCCCGACGGCAAGGCCAACAACGCGAACCTCAAGCTCTACACCGAGGCGATGGCCGCCGTGGCGAAGGAGAAGGGCGTGCCGTTCGTGGATTTGTTCACGCCGACGTTGAAAGCTTATGCCGCGTCCCCGTTCAAACTCACGCAGAATGGCGTGCATCTAAACCCTGACGGCCAGAAGGTCGTTGCCCGGCTGCTGGACGAGGGTTTGTTCGGCAAGGCCGGCACGCCGGCGGACTTCAACGCGAAGCTCCGCGCCGAGCTGAACGAGAAGAACTACCAGTGGTTCATGCGTTACCGCGCGGTGAACGGCTACTACACCTACGGCAAACGCTCGCTGGTGAAGTTTTCCGACGGCGATCAGCGCAACGCGGATGTGATGGAGCGCGAGCGTGCCGTGCTGGACGTGATGGTCGCGAACCGCGACGCCCGCGTGTGGCGCGTGGCGCAGGGCGAGAGCGTGCCGGAGACGATTGATGACTCGAATGCGCCGCCGTTCCTCGAAGTGAAGACGCACTTCGGCGCAGCGCGCGTGAACCGTGAGAAGGCCGCGAATCCGATTCTCAAAGGCGGCATGAGCAGCAAGTCCGGCGAGGCCGATGTCATCACGTATTTGCCGTCCAGTGAGGCGCTGAAGAAGTTCAAGCTCGCGCCCGGTTACGCGGTGAATTGCTTCGCTTCGGAAGAGCAGTTTCCTGAGATCGCCAACGCCGTGCAGATGTCCTTCGACGCGCGCGGCCGGCTTTGGGTCTGCACCATGCCGGGTTATCCGCAGTATCGCCCGCTCAAGGACCGGCTCAACGGCAAGTCCCACCCCGACGACAAGATCGTCATCCTCGAAGACACGGACGGCGACGGGAAGGCCGACAAATGCACCATCTTCGCGCGCGGCCTGCATGTGCCCACGGGCTTCGAGTTTTACAACGGCGGCGTGATCGTCGCGCAGCAGCCGGACCTGATTTTTCTGAAGGATACGAATGGTGATGACATCGCCGATTATTCCGAGCGACTGTTGGGCGGTTTCGATTCCGGCGATTCGCACCACGCGATCAACGCCTTCATGACCGGGCCGGGCGGCGACCTGTATTTCATGGAAGGCACGTTCTTCTACACGCAGGTCGAGACGCCTTACGGCCCGGTGAAGAACCACAACTCCGGTGTCTATCGCTACGAGCCGCGCACGGGGAAGTTCGAGACGTTCATCAGCTACGGCTTCGCGAATCCGTGGGGCATCGCGTTCGACCGCTGGGGCCAGGTCTTCATCGCCGACGCGTCGCCGGGGCAGAACTTCTTCGGCACGGCCTTCTCCGGACGCACGATTTTCCCGGACAAGCACACCCTGACCATGCCGCAGTGGATTCAAATGCGCGTGCGCCCGACGTCCGGTTGTGAATTTGTCTCCAGCCGTCACTTCCCGGATGAGGCGCAGGGCCGTTACCTGCTCAACAACGTCATCGGCGTGCAGGGCGTTCTGCAACATTCCGTCGCGGAAAAAGACTCTGGCTTCGTCGGCACGGAGATCGAGCCGCTGCTGTTGAGCGAGGACACGAACTTCCGCCCGGTGGACATGGAATTCGGGCCGGATGGTGCGCTCTACATTGTGGACTGGCACGAGCCGCTCATCGGCCACTTGCAGTATTCCATCCGCGATCCGCTGCGCGACCAGACGCACGGGCGCATCTACCGCATCACGTATCCGGGCCGCCCGCTCCTGAAGCCGGCGAAGATCGCGGGTGCGAGCATCGAAGCCCTGCTCGAACTGCTGAAGGAACCCGAGGCCCGTGTCCGCTACCGGGTGAAGACGGAGCTAGGCTCGCGCCCCGTGGACCAGGTCATCGCCGCGCTGGTGAAATGGACGAAATCGCTGAATCCCGGCGACCCCAATTACGAACACAATCGCCTCGAAGCCCTTTGGGTTCACCAGCTCATGGACGTGGCCAACGAGCCGCTGCTCAACGAAATCCTCGCCTCCGCCGAACCCCGCGCCCGCGCCGCCGCCGTGCGCGTCCACTGCTACTGGCGCGACCGCGTGAACAAGCCGCTCGACACGCTCGCCAAGCTGGTGAAAGACCCGCATCCGCGCGTGCGTCTCGAAGCCGTGCGTTCACTCAGCTTCTTCAACACCAGCAAGGCCGCCGAGATCGCGTTGGAGTCCGTCGAGCTGCCGCAGGACCAGTATCTGAAATACACCCTCGACGAAACGATGCGGACGCTGGAGAGGTTCAAGTAGGCTTGCCCTCCTTTCAAAACAAAACCGCCCGCCGCGTGGCTTGTGGAAGCCATCGCGACAGGCGGTAAAGAGCGCCCCGCCATTGCCGTGTGGAAACCGTTCCTGTTGAACTGCGATAGAAACAGGTGGGGCCGAATCAGCGGCTTTTGCCTTCCAATGAAGGCCTGACAGCCGCCGTTGAAGTTAAGGCCCCAAGATTTGTTAACTTACGGTTCAAGGACTTGGTCTCCGAAGCACGCACAGGGCAGGGCAAATCTAAAACCGCTTTTGAAAGAACCGGCGTCCGTCACTTTCGCTGCCGTCGCCGTCGTTGATGGGAGTATCGTCCGCCCGCTGATTCGCTCAAGGAATTTAGTTTTTTGCGCCGCAGAATATTTTCATCGCCGCACAGCGGCTGGCAAAGTTAATGCCTTCACAGCGCGGGTGTCGCGGCGTCACTCCTGTCCGGAGCGCGGGTCTGTGACCCGCAGCAGCGCGCGTTGCCTCACCGTTGGCTCGCAGCCATCGGCGGCGTGAACTTTCGGAAGCGGCTGCGGGTCGCAGACCGCGCTCCGCTGCAATTCTCCACTCGCCTTGCCGCGCGGATTGCCGCTAGTTTCCCCGCTCTGTTTACGGCCAGTATTCAGCATCCAGTGTTCCGTGTTCCGTGCGGCATCCGGACACTGGTGACCACTGACCAGCGAACACTGATTACTTTTCGCACCGCCATGATGACCAGCACGCAAATCCGCCAGTCGTTCCTAGACTTCTTCAAGTCGAAGCAGCACACCATCGTGCCTTCGTCCAGCCTCATGCCGGACTCGCCGAACCTGCTCTTCACCAACGCCGGCATGAACCAGTTCGTGCCCATCTTCCTCGGCCAGACCAAGTGCCCTTACACGCCCGGCCGCGCGGCGGACACCCAGAAGTGCATCCGCGCCGGCGGCAAGCACAACGATCTCGACGACGTCGGTCTCGACACCTATCACCACACGTTCTTCGAGATGCTCGGCAACTGGTCCTTCGGCG
>CAYZJP010000024.1:0-49817 GCA_964478755.1 uncultured Klebsiella sp. | reverse complement strand
CCCTAGCTCACACACTCACGCGCTGGGAGTCCACCAAATCGGGGCAAGGGCAGGAACGGAATCGCGGCGGAGCCTATTCGTCGTCCTCCGCCAGCTTGCGGTAGAGCGTGGCGAGGCTGACGCCGAGGGACTTTGCGGCCTGCTCCTTGTCGCCGCCCGCGTGCGCGATGGCGCGCTGGATGTAGTCGGCCTCCTGGTCGCGCATGAAGTCCTTGAGCTGGCCGACGGGCTGGTTCAGCGGGCTGGGCGTCGGGGCGGCGGGATTGCCGTCGTTCGTCGTCTTCGGCGCGGCGGTCAGGACCGTGGTGTCGCCGGTGGGGGCCAGCGCGATTTCCACGTCGGAGAACTCGGTCTGGCCGAGCGGGTGGAGGACGGGCGGGAGGTCGTTGAGCTTGATGAAGCCGTCCTCGCAGAGCGCGCTGGCCCGCTCGATGGCGTTCTCCAGCTCGCGCACGTTGCCGGGCCAGGGATGCACGTGCATCGCCTCCAGCGCGCGGCGGCTGATGCTGAAGGGCTTCAAGCCGCGGTCGGCGGCCTTGCTGCGGAGAAAGTGCGCGACCAGCAGCGCGATGTCGTCGCGGCGTTCGCGCAGCGCGGGCATCGGGATGGAGATGACGTTGAGGCGGTAGTAGAGGTCTTCGCGGAAGCCGCCTTCCTTGATGCGCTGCTCCAGCGGCTCGTTCGTCGCGGCGATGACGCGGACGTTCACATACACCGACACGTTGTCGCCCACGGCGCGCACCTCGCGCTCCTGCAGGACGCGCAGCAAGCGGCTTTGCAGCACGCCGGACATGGAGCCGATCTCGTCGAGGAAGATCGTCCCGCCGTCGGCCTCCTGGAACAAACCCTTCTTGTCCGCGATGGCCCCGGTGAACGAACCCTTGCGGTGGCCGAACAACTCGGACTCGAGCAGATGCTCCGGCAACGCGCTGCAGTTGATGGGCACGAACGGCGCGGCGCCGCGGCGGCTGTTGAAGTGGAGCGCCTTGGCGATCAGCTCCTTGCCGGTGCCGCTCTCGCCGCGCAGGAGCACCGTGCTCTCGGTGTCGGCCACGCGCTCGACCATGCGGAAGACCTGCTGCATGGGAGCCGAGCTGCCGATGATCTGGTTGAACTGGTATTTCTTTTTCAGCTCCTTGCGGAGGTAGGCGTTCTCGGAGACGACCGCGCTGTGCGAAAGCGCCTTCCACAGCTTGAGCCGCAGCTCCACTGCCTTGAACGGCTTCTGCAAATAGTCGAACGCGCCGAGTTTGGTCGCCTCGACCGCGATCTCGAACGACCCGAAGCCCGTGATGACGATGACGATGGCCGGCGGCGCGAGGGCGCGGGCGCGCTTGAGCACGTCCATGCCGGACGGGCCGGACTTGCCGAGGTTGAGGTCGGTGATGACGATTTCCGGCGCGAGCTGTTCCAGCGCCACCATCGCGGCCGCGCCGTCATTGAAGGGAACAACCTCGTGGCCCTCCGCGCGGAGGATTTCGCTCACGATCTGAATCGAGAGCAAATCATCTTCCACCAGCATCACTTTGGCCATGGCGCAAGGCTACGGAAGGGAACGCTTCCGCCGCAAGTAGGGAATCCCGCGTGCCTGTTGCTTTGCCTTGAACTCCACGCCTCCGCGCGCACCATCGCCGCGATGCGCGTCCACTTCCTCCTCGGTCCCGCCGGCAGCGGCAAGACCTGGCGCTGCCTGGAGGAGATTCGCACCGAGTTGAAGCGCGCGCCCGGCGATTCCGCGCCGTTGCTGCTGCTCGCGCCGAAGCAGGCGACCTTCCAGCTAGAACGCCAGCTCCTCGACGACCCGCAGCTCGCCGGCTACACGCGGCTGCAAATCGTTTCCTTCGACCGCCTCGCGCGCTGGCTCCTCGACACGTTCGGCGCGCTGCCCGAACTCCTCGACGACGAGGGCCGCGTGATGGTCCTGCGCGCGCTGCTCGCTCGCGAACCAGACTCGCTGAAAGTCTTCCGCGCCGCCGCGCGCCTGCCTGGCTTCGCACGTCAACTCAGCCAGCTCCTCCGTGAATTCCAACGCCATCAAATCACGCCCGACCGTCTCGCGCGCCTCGCCGGTCGCTGCGACGAAAGCCCGCAGCTCCGCGACAAACTCCACGACCTGCATCACCTCCTGCGGGCCTACCACGGCTGGCTGGAGCAGAATCAAATCCAGGACGGCGACCAGTTGCTCGACGTGGCCACCGGGTTGCTTCGCGATCCATCATTCATCATTCGTCACTCATCATTTCCGATCGCCGGTCTCTGGCTGGACGGCTTCGCCGAAATGACGCCGCAAGAACTGGACATCCTAAGCGCCCTCCTGCCGTTCTGCCGCGCGGCCAAGCTCGCCTTCTGCCTCGAACCGAAAGCAAGCGACTCGTCGAGCTGGCTCTCGCCCTGGTCGGTGGTCCGCCGCACTTACCTCGATTGCAGGCAACGCGTCGAGTCCCTGCGCGGCTGCGAAACGAGCATCGAGGAACTTCCACGCAATCCCCCGCACAGCCGCTTTCGCGATAGCCCCACGCTTGCGCAACTCGAAGCAAACTGGACGGGCGGAGGGCAGAAGTCAGAAGTCAGAAATCAGAAGCCAGAAGCCGCCCTCCGCCTCGTGCAATGCGCGAACTCCGACGCCGAAGCCACGCTCGCCGCGCGCGAAATCCTCCGCCATGTCCGCGTGGGCGGACGTTTCCGCGATTGCGCCGTCCTGCTCCGCACGTTGGACCACCACCACGCCGCGCTGCGCCGCGTGTTCACGCGCTACGGCATCCCCTTCTTCCTCGACCGCCGCGAGCCAGTCACTCACCACCCGCTTGCGGAGTTGACGCGCTTCACCCTCCGCACGCTCGCCTATGGCTGGCAGCCCGACGACTGGTTCGGCGCGCTCAAGACCGGCCTCGTCCACGACCGCGACGAGGACATTGACTGGCTGGAAAACCTCGCGCTCGCCCACGGCTGGCACGGCACGCAATGGCACGAACCGCTCACCGCGCATGAACCCGCATTCGACCTCCCCCGCGCCGAGCGTCTGCGCAAGCCACTCATCGCGCCGTTTCTGAATTTGTCGGGGCAGCTCGCGCCATCTCCCATCTCCGGCTCCGCCCTTGCCGCTGCCTTGCGCTCCTTCTGGGACGACCTCGCCGTCGAGCCGCGCCTGCAAGCCTGGGACGACGCGCTCGCCCGCGAGTCCGCTACGCCAAGCCTCGCCCCGCCGCTGCACTCAACCGTCTTGCGCCAGATGCTCGAGTGGCTCGACAACTTGGAACGCGCCTTCCCGCCCGGCACCGCCGCGCTGCCGTTGCGTGAATGGCTGCCCATCGTCGAGGCGGGCCTTGGCGCATTGAGTATTGGCGTTATTCCGCCCGCGCTGGATCAGGTGCTCGTTGGCACCGTGGACCGCTCGCGCAATCCGGAGTTGCAACTCGCCCTCGTGCTCGGCCTCAACGAAGGCATCTTCCCCGCGCCGCCCGCACCGCCGGTGCTGCTCTCAGATTCAGAGCGCGCCGTGCTCGCCGCACACGACACGCGGCTCGGACCTGACCCGCGCGCCCAACTCGCGCACGAGCGTTACTTCGCCTACATCGCCTGCACTCGCAGCCGTGCCCGCCTTGTGCTCACCTGCGCGGCAGCCGACGCCGATGGCACGCCGCTCCATCCCTCGCCGGTGTTCACGCACGTCCAAGCGCTGTTTCCCGGCCTCAAATTGGAAAACGTCGCCTTGGCGTCCGACTGGCACGACGCTGTGCACACGGAGGAATTGTTGGAACCAATCCTGCGGAAAATCAGCCCCGTGCTTGCCGGCCTTGAATCGCTGCCCGGCGTGGCTCCCGTCGTAAACCGCTGGCGGCAAATTCTTGCGGGACGTTCTCAAACCAGTCTGTCCGCGAGTGCCGTGGCCCAACTCTACGGCTCCGAGCTGCGCGCTTCCGTCAGCACGCTGGAACAGTTCGCCGAATGTCCGTTCAAGTTTTTCGTCGCGACCGGCCTCGGCGCCGAGGAACGGAAGGGATTCGAGCTGGACCCGCGCGAGCGCGGCAGTTTTCTGCACCGGCTCCTCGATGAGTTTCACGTCCGCGTCACGCGCGCCGAACGGCGCTGGCGCGACCTCTCGCCCACGGAGGCCGAGGCGCTCGTCGCGGCCATTGGCGCAGATCTGCTCGCGCTGCCCGAACATCGTCTGCTCGCGGCGGACGACGCGCGGCGCTTCACCGCGCACTCGCTCATTGCCAGCGCGCAGCGGCTGCTCGCGGCCCTCGTCGGCTGGATGCCGCACTACGCCTTCGATCCCGTCGCGGTGGAACTTGGCTTCGGTTTGAAGCACAGTCCGCTGCCCGCATGGCGTCTGGACCTCGCCGACGGAAAAGCCCTCTTGCTCCGCGGCCGCATTGATCGCGTGGACCTTTGCCGCGTGCCGGAAACGGGCGAGACGCTCGCCGTCGTGGTGGACTACAAGTCCAGCCCCAAGAAACTCGAACCGCTCCGGGTCGCGCACGGCCTCCAGCTCCAACTGCTCTCGTATCTGAACGTGCTGCATGCCTTGGCGGCTGGAACGAATCTACCTACGCTCCTATCTGGCAGACTACGCCCTGCCGGCGTGTTCTATGTGAACCTCCACGGTGCGTCCGGTGTCGGCGGAACACGCGCGGAAATTCTCGCCGAGAACGAGTCCGACCGTCGCGCCGCCTACCAGCACGCCGGACGATTCGACTTTGCCCGATTGAAACACTTCGACGACCAGGCCGGCGGCGTGCGGAGCGGCCAGTTTCGTTACGCGGTGAGGAAGGACGGCCGGCCCGCGCGGCGCGGCAACGATGCGTTGCCTACCGAAGAGTTCAACGCCCTGCTCGCCCAAGTGGAAACGAACCTCCGCCGCCTCGGCACGGACATCTTCGCGGGCAACGTGAGCGTCGCGCCAGTGCGCCTCAGCGCGAGCGAGTGCGCGTGTGACCGCTGCGATTACCGTGGCATCTGCCGCTTCGACCCGTGGACGGAGCCGTATCGCCCGCTCAAACCTGCGGCGGATGACGAGGAGGACGCGCCGTGAGCGCGTTCACGCGTGCTCAAGAGGAAGCGATAACCGCGCGCGGCAACGTGCTGGTCGTCGCCGGCGCGGGCACGGGCAAGACGCGCACGCTCATCGAGCGCTGCCTGCGCCGGCTGCGCGAAGGCGCGTCGTTGGAGCAGATGCTCATTGTCACCTTCACCAACGCCGCCGCCGCCGAGATGCGCGCGCGCCTGCGCAAGGCGCTGGAGGCGGAGGCCGCTGGTGCTGGCGGCCAGGCGCCATTCTTCGCCGAGCAAGCCGCGTTGCTCGAAACCGCGCAGATTTCCACGCTGCACAGCTTCTGCCTCAGCCTGTTGCGCGAGCACTTTCACGCGCTGGCCATTGATCCGCAAGTCGTGGTGCTTGATGAACAACAGACGCGCCCGCTCGCACACGAGTGTCTCACGGAAGTGCTCGCCGAGCACTACGCTGGCCGCCATCCACACAGCGTCATCCTCCAACAGCTCATCCGACGCGGCGGGCGTGGCTCGGACGAAAATCTGCGCAAGCTGGTTTGGAAACTTCACTGCCACGCACAATCGCTGCCCGGCCCGGACGCGTGGTTCGACGACCAGTTTACCGCGTTGCGCGAAGCATCGCCAACGCAATGGCGCGAATGGCTTGTGACCGCCTGCCGCAACTGGCGGGCGAACTGGAAACCCTTGCTGGAATCTCCACCGGTCGCGCCGGCCCTTGTTGTGAGCCGGGCCGCGTTGCACGGCACGGGCGATGGCTTGCCCGCGTTGGCCGCGGGGTTGCGCGTCGTCACCGAGGCTGACCGCGATTGGCCGCGCGGCGCCAAAAAATTCCGCGCGGACTTCGCAAAGTTCTTCGACGATGCCGATTTTCTCCTGTCACTGACGGGCACGGACGGTTCTGCCGCCGCGCTGGCGGAGGACTGGAATTGGTCGCGACACGAGATGGGCGCGTTGCTGGAACTCACGCGGCAATTCGCCGCGCATTTCACGGAGGCGAAGCGGCAGCTCGGCGGCGTGGACTTCGCGGATGTCGAGCAACTGTCGCTGCGCCTGCTGCGAGAAGAAGCCAGCGGCGCGGCGCGGCGCTGTCGCGAGCGGTTCGCGTATGTCTTCGTGGACGAATATCAGGACATCAACGCCGCGCAGGACGCCATCCTCTGCGCTGTGAGCCGCGCGGGCGCGGAGGCGAACCGTTTCCTCGTCGGCGACATCAAGCAGAGCATCTACCGCTTCCGCCTCGCGAATCCGCGCATCTTCGCCGCCTACGCGAAGGAGTGGAGCACCGGGGCACAGGCCCCCGGGCCGACGTCGTCTCCCAAGCTCAAGCAACATGTTGAATCGGAGATCGGCACTCCGAGAGTCATTCCACTTTCCGACAATTTCCGCAGCCGCGCGGCGTTGCTGAACTTCCTTAACGCGCTCTTCCGTCCGCTCATGCGCGCCAGTGTCGGCGGCGTGACATACGACGCCGAAGCAGAGCTGCGTTTCGGAAATCCCGCAGAACGCGCTCCACTGGCCGCCCGCAGCAGCACGGAGCCGCGCGTGGAACTGCACGTTCTCACAAGCGATGAAATGGTGGACTCAGCCGAGGGCAATGACGGCCAAGGCGACGCGGAGGAACTGCTCGCGATCGAACGCGAGGCGCGGTTCGTCGCGACCCGGCTGCGCGAACTGCGCAACGCCAGGCACGCGGTTTGGGATGAGACGGCGCACGCGTTCCGTCCAGCGCAATGGCGCGACATGGTGGTGTTGATGCGCTCACCGGGCGCGCGCGGCGAGGCCTTCGCGAAGGAGTTTCATCGTGCGGGCGTGCCGCTGCACGCGGAGCGCGGCGGGTTCTACGACTCGCTCGAAGTCACGGACTTGCTCAACCTGCTCCGGCTGCTGGACAATCCACTGCAAGATTTGCCGCTGCTCGCGGTGCTGCGTTCGCCGCTCGGCGGGATGTCGTTGGAAGAACTCGTCGCCATCCGCGCGGCCTCGGAGCACACCTTGTTCTGGGATGCGCTGACGAAGTTCCGCGCGGCCGGGTCTGCGCCCGGTTGTGCCAAGGCCGAAGAATTCCTCACCCGTTTCGCCGAGTGGCGGCGGCTCATCCGGCTCGGGTCGCTCACGCAGTGCCTCGAACGCGTGCTGACGGAGACACATTACGAGTCGTTGCTGCTGGCCGAGCCGCGCGGCGCAGAGCGCGTGGCGAATGTGCGTCGGCTGCTTGATCTCGCGCGGCAGTTCGATCCACTGCAACGCCAGGGCTTGCATCGTTTCCTGCGTTACATTGAGGCACAGGAGGAAGCCGAGCTGGATCACGATCCCGCTCCGCTGCCGACGGAGGACGCGGTGCGGCTGATGAGCATCCATCAGAGCAAGGGCTTGGAGTTTCCGGTCGTCGTCGTTGCGGGGCTGGGCGTGCGCTTCAACTTCCGCGATTTGTCCGGCGACATTTTGCTCGATGGGGAGTTGGGTCTGTGCCCGATGGTGTCGCCGCCGCAGTCGCAACGGCGTTTCCCCAGCCTGCCGCACTGGCTGGCGAAGCAGCGCGGGCAACGCGAGCTGCTCGGCGAGGAACTGCGGCTGCTCTACGTGGCGCTGACTCGCGCGCGCGACACGCTGCTACTGTGCGGCACGGACTCGGCCAGGGAAGTGACGGAGAAGTGGCGCGGGCCGGCGGCGGGGATCAACGACCTCGCACTGCTCAAGGCGAGGCGGCCGCTGGACTGGCTGCGGCTGTGGCTGCCGACGGTGGCGGACGCGGCGGACTGGCGCAACGATGCGTCGGGGCGGAATGAATTGTTGAGTTGGAATTTCTACGCGGCGGATGAAATGGGATTTGCGAACGTCAGCGCGCCCGGCCCCCTCACCCCAGCCCTCTCCTCCGGTGGGGGCGGGGGAGAAGAGGCGGCGGTGGACTCGTCGCTTTGCTGTGACGAGAGCGAGGTTGAGCTGGTGGCGAAGCTCCGTGCGAGGTTGAGCCAGCCGTATCCACACACGGCGGCGACGCGCGAGCCGGCGAAAACATCCGTCTCGGTGCTGCGCCGGCGCGCGGAGGCGGAGGAGGCCGAGGTGACGCAACTCTTTTCTCCGCGCGAACTGTCACGCACCCGGCAGCGGCGCACCGGCCAGCTCACGGCCACGCAGGTCGGCGTGGCACATCACACGTTTCTTCAGTGCGTGGAGCTGTCCGCGACGGGCACGCTGGCGGAGTTGATGGCCGAGGCGGAGCGGTTGCAAACGCGCGGTCTGCTGTCCGAGCGCGAGGCTGCCGCGCTGTCGCTCGACGATCTGCTGCGCTTCTGGGTCTCGGAGGCCGGGCAACTGGTGCGCCGGCACGCGGGCGAGGTGCAGCGTGAAGTGCCGTTCACTGCGCGCTTCACGAATCGGGAGTTGCGAGAGTTGCTGCTGCCGGGCCAGCCGGCGCGGGCTGCGGATGCGGAGGACTTCGTCATCGTGCAGGGCGTGGTGGACTTGGCGATTTTCCACCAAAAGGAAATCTGGTTGCTTGACTACAAGACCGACCATTTCGACCTCGCGGAGTTGCCGGCAAAGGTTCGCGAGCATGGGCCACAACTGCGCATCTACTCGTATGCGCTGGAACGGATTTACCGGAAGCCGGTGACGCGGACGTGGCTGCACTTCCTCGCGCTGGGGCGGACACAGAAGCTGTAGTTTCAGCGCAACACATCTGCCACCGGCACATGGGTGAGATCAGCCACGGCCCAGTCAGGACGATGCGCCTGCAACTCGTCGAGCTTCGCGCCGCCGGTGGCGACAGCGAGGCACCGCGCGCCGATGGCCCGGCCACACGCGATGTCCAGCGGCGTGTCGCCGATGACGAGGATTTCTTCGCCACGCAGCTCACGACCGATGCGGCGGCTGCCACGCGTGTGCGCGATGCGGGCAATTTCATTACGGTCTTCGTGGTCGTCGCCGAAGCCGCCGGTAGCGAATGGTTCCCAGAGGCCGTAATGGCGGAGCTTGATCTGCGCACCGAGGCGGATGTTGCCGGTGAGCAAACCGAGCAGCGGCGGCTCGGACAAAGCGGTCAGCTCCGCGAGCCACTCGCGCACGCCGGGACAGGTGCCGCCGGCGAGTTCGTGCAGATGATGGTCGAGCCAGAAGACGTAGGCGTCGAAGAACCGGCGCAAGTTCTCCGGCGTGGCCGCGACCCCGTGCGACGCGAGGAACTCGCGCACCAGTCCGGAGTCGGTGCGGCCCGCGAAACGCATCCGTTCCGTGCCATGCGTGAGACCGAACTCCGTGGCGAACGCGCGGCCAAACGCGCGCACCCCCGCGCCGCCGGTGTGAACCAGCGTGCCGTCTATGTCGAAGAGAACGAGTCGCACCACGCGGCCATGATAGCGAACGCCACGCCGGGCGACAATCCGCGCAAGTTCAGCTTCTCCCCGCCGCCCGCGTGGGCTACACCAGCCCCATGCTGACTTCGGAACTGGTTCCCGCGACGGAGAAGGATTCCCGCCGACTCATGGTCGTCTTGCACGGACTGGGCGACAGCATGGACGGCTACCGCTGGCTGCCGGAGGCGATGAACCTGCCGTGGCTGAACTATCTGCTCGTCAACGCGCCGGACGAATACTTCGGCGGCTGGTCGTGGTTCGGATTCCCCGCCGCGCCGCGCGCGGACATTGAGCGGAGTGCGCGGCTGCTGTTCGAGTTGCTGGACGCCCAGCGAGCGGAAGGCTTCCCCACGGAGCGAACGGTGATTTTCGGTTTTTCCCAAGGCTGCCTGATGACCGTTGAAGTCGGATTGCGCTACCCGCACCAGTTCGCCGGATTGGTCGGCGTCAGCGGTTTTGTGCGCGATCCAGAGGAATTGCTCCGCCGTCAATCGCCGATGGCAACCCGGCAGCGAATGTTGCTCACCCACGGCATCCACGATCCGCTCCTGCCAGTGGCACCGATGCGCGAGAATGTGCGAAGACTCCAGGCGGCGGGATTGCACATCGAGTGGCGCGAGTTTGCAAAGGAGCACACGATCGCCGGCGAGGCCGAAATCGGTGTGATCCGGAATTTTGTCGAGCAGGTGAACTTGCCCGTTGATGACAATTCGACTGCCCGGTGAGGTGACGCGGGAATGGCTGCACACCGGACTTTTTTCGTGACAACGCGGCGGACGGACGGCCTAAATGTGCGCCGTCCGAGGCCGACCCTATCGTCCAGCGGTTAGGACACTGCCCTTTCACGGCGGTAACCGGGGTTCGAATCCCCGTAGGGTCGCCAATCTTGATTCCTGCGTGATGGACAGCGACCTCCTTCGGAGTAGCATGACCGCATGAATCCCGGCGCGTCCCGAGCCTCGAATTTCGCAGAGCCACAACTCCGATCTTTTCTCCGTGCGCGTTCGCGTCCGGCGTGCCACCTCTGCTTCATCATCGCGGCAGCGCTGGTTTTCCTCGCAGCGCTGCGGAGCGACGCGGCTGACCCGCTGGTGTTCATCTCGGCATTCGCAGCGGGGGACAAGGGGGCGATTGACGCCTACGAATTGGACTTGAAAACCGGGACGCTCAAATTTGTCCAGCGCAACGGCGGCGTCGAAAACCCTTTCTTTCTCGCGCTGTCACCGGACAAAAAATTCCTCTACTCGATCCACGCGCAGAAGTTCGGCGGCAAGGAGGACGAGCACGTTGCCGCCTACGAAATCGTCGGGCGCACGGGCCAGTTGAAGCTGCTGAACCGCCAGTCGTCCCGGGGCACGGCATCATGCTATCTGCACGTGGACGCGACCGGCAAAACCCTGGTGGTCGCGAACTACTCCTCCGGCAGCGTCGCATCGCTGCCGGTGAACGCGGATGGTTCGCTGGGTGAAGCGGCCTCCTTTTTCCAGCACACCGGTTCGAGCGTGGACCCGAAGCGGCAGAAGGAACCGCACGCCCATTCCATCGTCGTCAGCCCGGACAACCGCTTCGCCTTCGCGGCGGACTTGGGACTCGACCAGGTGCTCACTTACCGGCTCGACTCCCGGACGGCGAAGCTGAGCGCCGGCAATCCGCCTTTCACGAAGACACAGGCGGGAGCGGGGCCAAGGCACCTCACCTTTCATCCCAGCGGCAAGCGGCTCTACGTCATCAACGAACTCAGCAACTCTGTCACGGCGTTCAGCTTTCAGGCCGCCACCGGCCGGTTGCAGCAGGAGCAGACGCTCTCGACGCTGCCGGCGGATTTCACCGGCATCAGTTATTGCGCCGACCTGAAGATCACGTCGGACGGCCGCTTCCTGTATGGCACAAACCGCGGACACGACAGCATCGCCGCGTTCAAGATCGGCGACGACGGACGGCTGACCTTGATCGGCATCATCCCCAGCCTCGGGAAAGGCCCGCAGAATCTGTCCCTCACGCCGGACGGCCGCTGGCTGCTGTGCGCGAACATGCCCGGCGGAAACGTCGCCGTGTTCCGCATTGACGCGCAATCCGGTTCCCTGAAATCCGCCGGCGACCCAACTGCGATGCCCAGTCCCTCGTGCATCATGCTGCTGCCCTGAAGCAGACAACCGGAGCCTGCGCATCGCACAGAAAGAGTTGTGATTCGGTTTGCGGGCCGGATTAGGATTCGCAGCGTGAGCAAGCCAACCGACATCCGCTGCACGTCCGCCACGCTGTATTTCCTCCCCGTCCACACGCGCATGCCGCTGAAGTTCGGCGGCGAGACGGTGAGCTACGTCACCTGCGCGCGGGTGCGCGTGACGGTGCGCGACGCGGCGGGCCGCGAGGGCGAGGGCTGGGGCGAGACGCCGCTCTCGGTGACGTGGGTCTGGCCGAGCCTGCTGACCTACGAGGTGCGGCACGAGGCGATGAAGGACTTCTGCCACCGGCTCGCAGCGGCGTGGGCGAAGTTTCCCGCCAGCGGGCATCCGATGGAAGTGGGCTACGACTTTCAGGAGCACGAGTTGCCGAAGCTGCTGGACGAGTTCAACGCGGGCCGGGCCGGCCTGGAGCCGATGCCTTGGCTCGGCGCGCTGGTGTGCTGCTCGCTCTTCGACATCGCGGTGCATGACGCCTACGGCAATTTGCACGGCGTCCAGGTTTACGAGACTTACCGTGCGCCGTGGATGACACGCACGCTCGCGGACTTCCTCACGCCAGCGGCAGGCGCGGAGGTGTCGTTTGCGAACAAGTTCCCAGCGGACTTTTTCGTGGCGAAGCGGCCTGACCGGTTGCGTGCGTGGCATCTCGTCGGCGGCGTGGACCCGATTGACGCCAGCGAACTGAAGGGCACCGAGCCGAAGGATGGCTACCCCGTGCTGCTGCGCGACTGGATTCGCCGCGACGGCTTGAAGTGTCTGAAAATAAAACTGCGCGGAAACGACGCGGCGTGGGACTACGCGCGCACGGCAAAGATCGGGCAGATCGCCATCGAGGAGGGCGTCGAGTGGCTCACGGCGGACTTCAACTGCACGGTGCACGAGCCGGCTTACGTGAACGAGATACTTGACCGTCTGCGCGATGAGCAGCCGCGCGTTTACGGGATGTTGCTCTATGTCGAGCAGCCGTTTCCCTACGAGCTGGAGAGGCACCGCATTGACACGCACAGCGTCAGCGCGCGCAAGCCGCTCTTCCTCGACGAGTCGGCGCACGACTGGAAGCACGTCGCGCTGGGCCGCGAGCTGGGTTGGACCGGCGTGGCGCTCAAGACCTGCAAAACGCAGACCGGCGCGTTGCTCTCGCTCTGCTGGGCCAAGGCCCACGGCATGACGCTCATGGTGCAGGACCTCACGAACCCGATGCTCGCACAAATCCCGCACGTCCTCCTCGCCGCGCACGCCGGCACCATCATGGGCGTGGAGACGAATGCGATGCAGTTCTACCCGGACGCTTCGCGGCTCGAAGCTACGGTGCATCCCGGCCTCTACCAGCGACGCGGGGGCGAAGTGGACTTGAGCACGCTGGACGGCAGCGGCTTTGGCTACCGGCTGAAGAACATCCCCGCGCGGCCTGACTTGGTCGCGGAGTGAGGCATTCACACAGAATCATGGCGCACAAAATCATGATTCTGTGCGCCATGGTTTTGTGAATCTCCCCGCCTTTTTCCGAACGCGCAGGCTTCCGCCGCTGTCTGTTGCCGCGTAGCATTCACCCGACATGAACACCGGCATCTCCGCCATCAACGAAGAAGTCCAAAAGGCCGCCGCCTTTGTCCCCACGCTCTTCGCCGAGCTGAACAAGGTCGTCGTCGGCCAGAAATACCTCATCGAACGCCTCGCCATCGGCCTGCTCGCCAACGGCCACGTCCTGCTCGAAGGCGTGCCCGGCCTCGCCAAGACGCTCTCCGTCAAATCCCTCGCCGCGTGCCTGAACGTGAAGTTCTCCCGCCTCCAGTTCACGCCCGATATGCTGCCCGCCGACGTCATCGGCACGCAGATTTACAACCCGCAGTCCGGCGGCTTCACCACGCGCTTCGGCCCCATCTTCGCGCACCTCGTTCTCGCCGACGAAATCAACCGCGCGCCGGCCAAGGTGCAAAGCGCGTTGCTCGAAGCGATGCAGGAGAAGCAGGTCACCATCGGTGACAACTCTTACAAGCTGGAGGAGCCGTTCCTCGTGCTCGCCACGCAGAACCCCATCGAACAGGAAGGCACATATCCGCTGCCCGAGGCGCAGGTGGACCGCTTCATGTTGAAGCTCAAGATCGGCTATCCGTCGCGCGAGGAGGAACGGCAGATTCTCGACCTCATGGCCCGCACCAGCGGCCTGCCCACCGCGAGTCCTGTCGTCGAAGCCAAGACCATTCTCGCCGCGCGTCAGGTCATCAACGACATCTACGTGGACGACAAGGTGAAGGGCTACATCGTGGACCTCGTGTGCGCCACGCGCGACCCGGCGAAATACAAGATCAACGTCAAGGACTTCATCCAGCTCGGCGCCTCGCCGCGCGCGACCATCTCGCTCACGCTCGCCGCGAAGGCCTACGCGTTCCTGAAAGGCCGCGGCTACGTGACCCCGCAGGACGTGAAGAGCATCGGCATGGACGTGCTCCGCCACCGCGTCGCCATCACCTACGAAGCCGAGGCCGAGGACAAGACCAGCGAGACGGTGATCCAGAAGATTTTTGATGAGCTGCCGGTGCCGTGAGGTGACGGCAAAGGGCCGATGAAAAATGCAGAACGAACTCGACATCGTCCGCGATGTTTCCGCCCGACTGGAGGGCGCGGGCATCGCTTACATGCTCACCGGCTCGATGGCGATGAACTACTACGCCCAGCCGCGCATGACGCGGGACATTGACGTGGTCGTCGAGCTGTCCCTGGCTGACGCGGCGCGGGTGGTGCACTTGTTCAGCCCGGATTACTACGTCTCGCGCGAGGCGGTGGACAGTTCCATCGCGTGGCAGTCGCTTTTCAACCTGATCCACAACGAGAGCGTCATCAAAGTGGACTGCATCGTGCGCAAGCAGGGCGCGTATCGGCTGACGGAGTTCAATCGCCGCCAGCGGATCAGGATCGGGGACTTCGAGACGTGGATCGTTAGCAAGGAAGACCTAATCCTCTCGAAACTGTTTTGGGCGAAAGACTCGCACTCCGAACTCCAGCTACGAGACGTGAAGAACCTCGCCTCCACCGGCTGCGACCGCGCCTACATCCAGCAGTGGACGGACGAACTGGGCGTGACTAGCCTGTGGCAAGAAGCAGCCCCATGAACGACACGCCTCCCGAAATTGCCGAGCTGGTCCGGCAGAAGCTGATGGCCCGGACTGGCGCGGAACGGTTTGTCATGGGCGTGCGGATGTTCGACGCGGCGCGTGCTGTCGTGCTGGCTTCGCTGCCTGCTGATCTGGCTCCGCTCGAACGCAAGCGGCGGCTCTTTGAACGTGTTTATGGCCAACCCGCACCGTTTTGAATGGGTCATGCGCGCGACCGAAGACAAGACCAGCGAGACGGTGATCCAGAAGATTTTTGATGAATTGCCGGTGCCATGAGCGAACAACTGCCAGTCAAACCAAGTCAACCAGCATCACTAGACCGCTGCTTCACCCCTCCGAAGGAAGGTGAGGTTGTCAGTTTCCAAAACAGGTTGTATTGGCTTGGGATTCCGATTGGGCAAGGCTCGTTCGGAGTGGTTCATCAATGCACTGATGAATGGGGAAATCAGCTCGCCGCGAAGATCCTAATTCCTAAGGGCCGCTCTTATGAGTCTGTTCAACAAGAGTGGGTTCGGGAATTTCAAAACCTACTAACACTTCGGCACCCAAACATCACCCACATCTACGGGGCCTTTGAGTGGCGAGACACATTTTACATCATTACCGAGCGTTGCACGAAATCGGTAGCACAACTCATCGCGGAACCAGATTTTAACGGTAGGGTTTGGTTTTTGCCACTCGCGCGATGTGTCTTGCAAGGCCTCGATTTCATCCACCAAGCCGGCTACGTCCACAAGGACTTACATCCCGGGAACATTTTCCTTCAGTTTATTCGAGACGAAATGCTACCCAAAGATCACGCTGCGATGCTTTTCAAAATCGGGGATTTAGGTATCACTAGACTTGCCTCTGAAATCGACGTCTTCAACACAATCCTCGCGCAGTGGATGCTCCCTCCCGAAGCCATCGATGCGTCCGAGTTTGGAACTGTTGGTCCTCGAACGGATATTTATCACGTTGGCCTGCTGTTCTTAAATCTGTTAGCTGGTCAGGTTCTTAATTTCTCAAAGGATGAGATTCTCGCAGGCAAGCCGAGACTTCTAGCAGAAACTCTCGATTCGCCATTTGCGCCAGCCATTGCCAGAGCCTTACGGCGGCACGTTCTTGATCGCACGCCAACAGCTTTAGACTTTTGGCGAGAGATTTCATCTCTGACTCCAAAGCAGGTTGTTCCCACTCAACCGCAATTGCCTAGCTTGGAAGGCCTACTTCCATCGAGTCCACACCAATAGGCCACATGATCCCTCGCGAGCTGCTCAAGAAGATCCGCCAGATCGAGATCCGCACGAACCGGCTCGTGTCCGAGTCCGTGTCGGGCGCGTATCACAGCGTGTTCAAGGGGCAGGGCATGAACTTCGACGAAGTGCGCGAGTATCAGCCCGGCGACGACGTGCGCGCGATTGACTGGAACGTCACCGCACGCATGAACCACCCCTTCATCAAGAAGTTCGTCGAGGAGCGCGAGCTGACGGTGATGCTCGTGGTGGACCTCAGCGGCTCCGGCCTGTTCGGCTCGGGCGAGCAGTCCAAGCGCGAGCTGGCCGCCGAGATCGCCTCCGTGCTCGCCTTCTCCGCCATCCGCAACAACGACAAGGTCGGCCTCGTGCTCTTCAGCGACGAGGTCGAAAAATTCATCCCGCCGTGCAAGGGCCGCCGCCACGTGCTGCGCGTCATCCGCGAAATCCTCTTCTTCGAGCCGAAGCGACACGGCACGGACTTGCCGGGCGCGCTGGAATTCGTCAGCCGCATGTTGCCACACAAGTCCGTGGTCGTCGTGCTGTCGGACTTCCTCGAAGCCCGTGCGCCCGTGCGCTTCGGCAGCGGTCGCATGACCATCGCGCCGTTGCCCGCCGCCGAACCGCTCGCGCCGGCCACGCAGGTTGCGCTCCGGCAGGCGCATCGCCGGCACGATCTCGTGGCCGTGCAAATCACTGACCGCTACGAACTCGAAATGCCCGCGCTGGGCCGACTCGTCCTGAAAGACGCCGAGACGGGTGAGGTCGTGGAGATTCACACCGGCAACGCCCGCCAGCGCGCCGCCTTCGCCGAGCAGCAGACGCTCTTCCAAGGCGCGCTCCGCAAGACTTTCCGCACGATGGGCATTGACTCGATCCAACTCCGCACCGACCAGCCTTACGCGGCGTTGCTCGGAAAGTTTTTCGACACACGGGAAAAGCGGAGACGGCACGGGTAGCGAAAGGCAGTTTTCAGTAATCAGTATTTAGTGTTCAGTATTCCTTGCTGAACACGCTGCCCGGTGTGTCATGTGCTGCTGAAAACCGAACGCTGATTACTGTTCCATGACGCTCCCCCCGCTCATCCTCGCCTCCGCCTCCCCGCGTCGCGCGGAGCTGCTGCGCGAGCTGGGGATGAAGTTCACGGTCATCACCAGTGCCACCGAAGAGGCGCATCACGAGGACTTCACCGCCCGCGAGTTGTGCCTCGTGAACGCTTACCGCAAGGCCCGCGCCGTCGCGAAGCTGCATCCGCAAGCGCTCGTGCTGGGCGCGGACACGCTCGTGTATCTGGGCACGACACTTTACGGCAAGCCGGCGGACATGGACGACGCGCGCCGGATGTTGCGCGAACTGGCCGGTCATACGCATCAGGTCGTCACCGGAGTCTGCCTCCTCCAATTGGGAAGTCACCGCAGCCGGCTCTTTGCAGAGACAACGAACGTGACCTTCAAGCCGCTGACTGACGCACAAATCTCAGCCTACCTCGCCGCCATTCACCCGCTCGACAAAGCCGGGGCCTACGCGATCCAAGACCAGGGCGACCAAATCGTGGAACGCATCTCTGGCTCGTTCAGCAACGTCGTCGGCCTGCCGGTGGAGCGGGTGAAGCACGAGCTGGCAAGCTGGCACCGGCACTGATCCGAACACTTCTGGTTAGCCACGGATGAAACACAGATTGAACACGGAAGGAAGACGCGCCCTCTCTGGCGGGCTTCTCCAGCCGAGCGCACTCTTTCAGCGGCGGTCTCGCCGCGAGCACCCAAGTAAGAGTGGCACAATCTGCGTTTCATCTGTGTTTCATCTGTGGCTAAAAGATTTTCCCCTGCCCCACGCTTGCCTTCACTCCGTCCGCTCCTACACTCCGCGCGCCGATGCTCAGACTAGACACGCTGAACCCCGAGCAACGCGACGCCGTCGAGACGATTCGCGGCCCGGTGCTCATCCTCGCCGGCGCGGGCACGGGCAAGACGCGCGTCATCACCTTCCGCATTGCGCAACTGGTCGAGCGCGGCATCGCACCGGAAAACATCCTCGCCGTCACCTTCACCAACAAGGCCGCGCGCGAGATGCTCGAACGCGTCAACCAGCTCATTCCAAAAACGCGGAACGCGGAACGCGGAGCGCAGAATGAGGACAAGCCCGCGCGGCCGACCATCTCGACCTTCCATTCACTGTGCGTCCGCATCCTGCGGCAGCACATCGAGCTGCTGGGATACAAGCGCAACTTCGTCATCTACGACGAGGCGGAGCAACTCGGGGCAATCAAGAAAATCCTCGCGAACATCTCGGCGAAGGGCGAGCAGACGGACCCGCGCGCGGTGCTCACGCTGTTGAGCAAGTTCAAGAACGGCGGGGCGCAGGCCGAGGCTGCCTTCAAAGACCCCAATGTTTCCGCGCTTGCCGAGCACGTCCGCAAGAAATACGAGTCCGCGCTCAAGGCCTGCAACGCGGTGGATTTCGACGACCTGATCCTGCTCACGCTCCGCCTTTTCGCCGAGCATCCCGACGCGCTCGACGCCTGCCGCGCGCGCTTCCGCTACGTGATGGTGGACGAGTATCAGGACACCAACGCCGCGCAGTTCCAGCTCGTCCACGCGCTGACCAGCAAGCACCGCAACCTCTGCGTCGTCGGCGATGACGACCAGTCCATCTACGGCTGGCGCGGTGCGGAAGTGGCGAACCTGCTCGACCTCGAAAAGCACTTCCCCGAGGTGAAGGTCGTGAAGCTCGAGCAAAACTACCGCTCGACGACGACGATTCTTCAAGCCGCCAACGCGGTCATCAAGCACAACGCCCGGCGACGTGGCAAGAACCTCTGGTCGCAAAACGGACAGGGCGCGAAGATTCTCCTGCAAGCCTTCGGCACCGACGACGACGAGGCGCGCACAGTGGCCGAGACCATCGAGTTCAAGCGCATGACCAAGCGCGTGCCGTGGGGCGATCAGGCCATCCTCTTCCGCACGAACCTCCAGTCGCGGCCCATCGAGATGGAGCTGCGCAAGGCCGGCATCCGCTACCATCTCATCGGCGGCCAGAGCTTCTTCGACCGCCGCGAGGTCCGCGATTTCCTCGCCTATGTGAAAACGTTTCTGAACCCCCACGACGACGTGAGCTTGTTGCGCATCGCGAATGTTCCCGCGCGCGGCCTCAGCGACGTGACGATGGAGCGCCTGCTGGCCGCGAGCCAGGAACGGCACAGTTCCGTTTTCACCGCGATGCGCCACACGGACGTGCAGAACGGCTTCCAAGCCCGCACGCGCGAGGCGATTCAAGAGTTCGTCGGCTTCGTCGAGGAGACGCGTGCGAAGCTCGCCGATGAAGCACTGGCCACTCGACCCGACGCGCTTCAGCAGTGGTCGGAGAGATTTCTCAACGAGACCGGCTACTGGAGCGAGCTCCGCCGCAGCGAGAAGAACCAGGAGAACGCCGAGAACCGCATCCGCAGCTTGCGCGACTTGATTGCCACCATGGACCGCAACGGCGCGGGCAAGCCGATGTCGGACCGCCTCGACACGTTTCTGGAAGACCTCACCCTCGACTCTGAACGCGAGGAGGAGAAGGAAGCCGGCGACGCCGTGACGCTCATCACGATGCACTCGTGCAAGGGGCTGGAGTATCCCCATGTGTATGTCGTGGGCTTGGAGGATGGTCTGCTGCCGCACGCGCGGTCGAAGGTCGAGGGCACGCTGGACGAGGAGCGGCGGCTCTTCTACGTCGCCATCACGCGCGCCAAGCGCGAGCTGATGATCTCGCACTGCGGCGGGCGGAAGAAGTATGGGCAGGTCGTGCCCTGCCATCCCTCCTCGTTCCTCAAGGAGTTGCCCAAGCACCTCATCGAAGATGCCGACGAGAAGGGCAAGCAGCCTGTCACGCAGGCGAGCGCGAAGGACATGTTCGCCGCGATGCGCGCGGCCTTGCAGTAAGCCCGACTCGACTGGAGATGTAACGCGGCGGAGCGCGGCCTTCAGGCCGCAGAAGCGTGCAGCGGGTTTGGAATATCCCGGCCAAAGCGCAATTCAACCAACACCATCTCACTCCTCCAGTCCCTCGGCGCGTCGCCCTGAGCCCAATTCGCCACATCGAATGTCACTGGGTGCAGCGATCAATTCTTCTTCGGCATGACCGTGACCTTGATCACGTTGCTCGGGTAAATGCAGCGCGTGTTCTTTCCTTCCACTGGGACTTGGCCGTCGCCGTTCACCAGAAAGCTGTAGGTGCCCTCGCGCATCTTGTCGGTGGCGATGGTGAGCTTTTGTTCGCTCTCGCCTTTCGCGATGGTCTTCACGGGAATCTCCATGCCGGGCGGAAGTTGAATGCCCGCGCCATTGAGTTGAATCGCGTTCGGCATGTCGTCGCGGCGCCTGGCAACGAGCGTGAGGTTGATGGTTTCGCCTTTCGCCACGGTAATTTCGGCGGGCGACGCGGTGATTTGAAAGGCGGCCTTCTCTCGCACGGCGAGCACGATACTGCGCGTCATGCGGCTGATCGCGGGCGTGTTCACCGTGTCCCACACGATGACGCCTCCGCGGGCTTTGCGCGTGAGTTTCTGGCCGTTCGCTTCGCTCGTGCCGACGATCTGGATTTCGCCTTCACCAATCGGCGCACCCGGCGCGGCGGTGACGACGAGCGTGCCCCACTTCACGCCCTTGCCGATGACGATGGGATCGGCGGTGACGCCGGGCGGGAGATTGCGCGCCTCGACCGTGATGGGTTCATCGTGGCCTTGCTGCCGCCAGACGAGAATGTCCAGCCGCTCGCGCCCGCCCTGATACAAGACATGCGAATCCACATGAATCTCATGCGTCGGCTGGCAGATCAGGCGGAAATCCGGCTGCGGATCGCGCTGAATTTCCATGCGATAAAAATACTGCGGCCCGCCCTGCCGCTGGCGGTAGAGGTGTTCGAGGCGCAGCGTGAAATCGCCATCACTCGGCGCGGTGAACGTGTGCGCGATGTCGCGCGAGTTGGAGGTGAAACGAATCTGCCCGATGTTCTCGCCGTAATCCTGCGGGTTCGCCAGCACGCTGCCATCGGCGCGGAGAATTTCCATGTCGGGGTCGGCGGGCGAATCAATCCGCTCGCTGAAAACTTCGATGCTGAACTTTTCGTTTTTCTTCGCGGCAAACACAAACGTGTCCACGTCGCCTGCAGGATTGAACTGCCCGCTCACCGCGCACGGCACGGCGAGGCGCTGCGCCTGATTCGTCGTGTTGTTCGGCTCGCTTTCGAGAATTTCCGGCACGCTGCTGAAGACGAGGATTTTTTGATTCGAGCTGCCCGCGTCGGTTTTCACGCGCACTTCCATGCCGTCGAGCTGTGACGCCGCAGGGCGCACGAGATCGTTCACGCGCAGGCTCGTGATGGTTTCGGCGTCGCCAGGCACGGAGATTTGCCTTACGATTTTTTCGAGCGGACGGCCCTTCACCTTCAACTCTGTTTTTTCGCCGCCGGGCAGGTTGCGCCCGTAAATCGTGACCGGCGTGGTGGTGCCGGGCTTCGCGCCGGTCGGCTGGATGAAGTCAATGTAAGGCAGCGTGGAAATGCTGAGACGGTAAAAATGCTCGTCGCTGCCGTTGTAAGTGAAGTCAGTGAGCTTCACGAAATAATCGCCGTCGGCGGGCACATCGAAGTCAATGAACGGATCGCGCTTCTGATCGCGGATGTCCTCGTCCTGACTGGCGATGAGTTGTTTTCCGGTCGCGTCGAAGAGCCACATGAAACCGTCAAGCCGCGAATCCACGCGCCACGCGCGGCACTCGATGAGCACGCGCTGGCCCTTCCTCGCGGGAAACACAAACCAGTCCACGTCCTCGGCGGGGCTGATGCGGCCGTTGACCGTCGTGTTCATCGCGACGGGCGTGGCGTTCGTGAGCACGTTGTTCGGCTCCTTCTCCAGCGCCTCGGCGTAATCACTCACGACGAACGTGCGCGGGTTGCTGATGCCGAATTTGCCGATGCTGCGCACGTCGTAGTCGCCGACAGGAACATTCGCGGCGACGGAGATTTTGAAACGCGGCTTCTTGTCCTTGCCGTCGGTGACGAGCTGCGCGGTGATGCCGGCGTGGCTGAAGTAGAGCTTCGTCGTGTCGTCGAGATTGTTGCCGCCGATTTCAACTTCGACAGAGGAACCCGTCTTCGCGCCGAGCGGGAAAACCCACTTAAGCTGCGGGACCGGAAGCTGCGCCGAAGCGCTTGGCTCAAACGCAGCGAAACAAATCAAAGCCAGAGCAACTACAGCTTTGAACAGGAAGAATTCTTTAGCCACGGATGAAACACGGATGAAACACGGATAACAAGACACGTGTCTCCTCTCTGTGTTCAATCCGTGTTTCATCCGTGGCTCAACCGCGCCGCTCACGCGAGCAGTTCGCGGATCGGCTCGCCGGTGTTGAGGATTTCCACCGGACGATCGGCTTCGTTGATGAAGGCCTTGTGACGATCCACGCCGAGCAGGTGATACATCGTCGCGAGCACATCCTGCGGCGTGACGGGCCGGTCCTTCGGGAACTCCGCGCGCGCGTCGCTCTCGCCGAGCACGACGCCGCGCTTGATGCCGCCGCCGGCCATCACGACGCTCATCGCGTTCGGCCAGTGGTCGCGGCCGGCGTCCTTGTTGATGCGCGGCGTGCGACCAAATTCGCCCCACACCAGAACCATCGTCGAGTCGAGCAGGCCGCGCTTGTCAAGGTCTTCAATCAGCGCAGAGTAGCACTGGTCAAACTCCGGCAGTTTCTTGGTCTTGAGCGTCTCGAAATTGTTGTTGTGCGTATCCCAGCCGCCGGTGTCCACGGTGACAAAGCGCACGCCGCTCTCGACGAGCCGGCGCGCGAGCAGTGTGGACTGGCCCATCGTGTGCCGGCCGTATTGGTCGCGCAGGCGCGAGTCCTCGCGATTCAGATCGAAGGCCGCCTGCACTTGCGGCGATGTCGCCAGTTGAAAGGCTTGCTGCGTGAAGGAATCCATTCCTGCGATCAAGCCCGAGGCGTCCGCGTCGCGTCGCAAGTTGTCGAAGGTCTGGAGCAGTTCGCGGCGCTGCTGCAGGCGGTCGAGCGAAATGCCGTTCGGCAGTTTCAAGTTACGCACCTGAAAATCCGCGCTGTTCGGATCGCCCTGCGTCTCGAAGGGATTGTAGGCGACGCCGAGATATGCGGCGGCAGTGCTCTTCGGCGCGCGCGGCACGGTGCAATACGACGGAAAACCCGCGCGGCGCGGCCCCATTTCCTTCGCGACGATGCTGCCGTAGCTCGGCACTTCGTTCGCGGGAATGTCGTTCGTCGGTTTGTATCCGGTCAGCAACTGGTGACTCGCGGACTCGTGACCCGAGTCTGGATGCGTGCAGGAGCGGATGACGGCGATCTTGTCGCAAACTTTTGCAATGCGCGGCATGTGCTCGCAGACCTGGAGGCCTTTGAGATTCGTGTCAATCGGGCTGAAAGTGCCGCGGAACTCCGACGGCGCGTCGGGCTTCAAATCCCACATGTCGAGGTGGCTCGGCCCGCCGCCCTGCCAGATGAGAATGACGCTCTTCTGGTTGATCTTCTCGCCAGCCAGAGCTTCACGCCGAAGCTGGCCTGCCAAGGTGAGGCCGCCGAAGGTGAGCGCGCCCGCGCGGAGAAAGCTGCGGCGCGACACACCGTCGCAGCATCCGTAGTTCCCGTTGGTGACATCAATGATCATAAGCGTGGTGGTTCTTCAGTGATTGAACACAAATTCCTTCGAGTTGAGCAACATCCAGGTGAAGTCTTCGAGCAACGCGCGACGGTCCTTAGTCCCTGCGAGCAGCTTCGTCGCCGCCTTCGCTTCATCTTCGTGCGGCTTGCGCGAGTAGGCGCGCAAGTAAAGCTCCTCAATGATTTGCGCATCAGGCTGGGTGGATTTCAACAGTTGCGCAACCGTGCCCTTGTCGGCGGAAATCTTGTTCTGCACTTCGGGTGAGTTCATCAAGTGCAGCGTCTGCGCGAGGTTTGGCGCGGTGACTCGCTCGCATTCGCATGGCGACTCACGGCGCGAACGGCCAAAGACATCGAGGAAGTAGCTCGAGACCGATTCGTCCGGCAGCTCAATCGCGCGCGTGCCGAGCGGAAAGCCGGGATGCTTCTCCTGCGTGCCAGTCACCACGTCCACCGCATCGAGAAGCGCCTCGGCGGGCAGGCGCTTGGGCAGGTATCGCGCGTAGTTCTGCCGGTCCGCCGCGTTGTCGGAGGTCGGCGTGGAACTCAGGCCGTAGGCGCGCGACGTCATGATGGTGCGAATGAGGTGCTTGAGGTCGAACTTGTGTTCAACCAAATCCTTGGCGAGCGCATCGAGCAGCGGCGGATTGCTCGGCGGGTTCGTCACGCGCATATCGTCCACCGACTCGACGAGGCCAACACCCATGACGTGCGCCCAGATGCGGTTCACGATGGCTTTTGAGAAATACGGATTCTCCGGCTGTGCCATCCAGTCGGCGAGCTTCACGCGCGTGTCCTCGCCGCGAACGTGTTCGTATTCGGGGCCGAGCAGCCCTTTTGGCTTCATGCGCTTGCCGGAGCGCGGTTGGGAGACTTCGCCGTCCTTGCGGACATAGATTGCGTTCTCACCGGAGACCTCGCCGTTCTTGTTGCCCATGCGCGCGTAGAAGGCTGCGAGGCCCCAGTAGTCATCCTGCGCGATCTTCTCGTAGGGATGATTGTGGCAGTTCGCGCAGGCGACGCGCGTGCCGAGGAAAAGCTGGCTCGTGTCGTTGACGAGATGCACCTGGTTGCGCACCTCGCGATACCACACGGTGGGCGGGCTGTCGCTGATGTTGCCCTGCGCGGTGACGATGCCGCGCACGAATTGATCGTAGGGAAGATTCTGCGCGAAGGCGTCGCGAATCCACGCGGCGAACGCGAACGTGCCGCGCTTGGCCTGGTCGCCGTTGCGGCGTTTGTTGCGGAGCAGGTCGCCCCAGTAACCGGCCCAGTAATCGGCGTATTCGTTGCGTTCCAACAAGCGGTCCACGAGCTTCGCGCGCTTGTCCGGCGACGCGTCGGCGATGAACGCGCGCACTTCCGCAGGCGTCGGCAGCGTGCCGATGGAATCGAGCGAGACGCGACGGATGAATTCCTCGTCGGTGCAAAGTTCGCTCGGGGCGATGCCGAGTTTCCTCCACTTGGCCATCACGAATTCGTCCACGTAATTGACGGGCTTGAAGTGCGCGTAGGCCGCGTCGGGCACGTGCCGGCTGTAGGGCACGCTCACGCGCGCGACGTCCACGAGGCCCATGTAGCGCACCATGATGGCGCCTTCACCGGTGTGTTCGAGCGTGCTGACTTCGCCGCTGTGTTCGACGACGAGTATGTCCGGCTGCTGGCTCTTGTATTCCGCCTGGCGCGTCACGTCGGCGGAGGAACCATTCGAGTAATGCGCGACGACGCGGAGTTGCTGCTTCGAGCGCGCATCAATAAGCCGCTCGCGCGGGAAGACCTCGATGCTCTTCACGACCGGATCGTTCGTGCTTCCCTTCGGAAGGCCTTGGTTGATCCAACGCAACATGAGGCGATACGCGTCGGACTCCTTTTCAACGCGCACGCCGCCGCCGTGAACGGTCTCGCCCGTGGCTTTCGTCAGGAGGAGTGATTGATCGGGCGCGAGCGGAAACACGCGGCGTCCGTGCGCCTGCTGGACGATCGCCTCGTAATCCAACTTGGGCTCGAAGCCAAACAGCGAGAGCGCAAAGCCGTTTTGCCCGCCCTGCTTGCCGTGGCAGCCGCCGGAGTTACAGCCGCCCTTGGTGAGCACCGGCACCACGTCATTCACGAAGTTCAAGCGACGCGCGACGGCGAAATCTGCGACGGAAACTTTTACCGTGGCCGAAAGCATTTTCTTTGAGCGCGGATCCGGCGCCGTGACTGAAATGGTCGCGGCACCGTCAGCTTGCGGCTTCACCCAGCCGTGGGTAATGGCGACGGCCGAAGACTTCACCGGTTTGCCGGTTGGCGAGAGCGCTGTGAAGGCGGCCGAAGCGGTCACATCCGTCTCCACGCCATCGGCTGATCGAAGGGTCACGATCAATTGCACCGCCGAGTCAGCGTGGCACAGGGAGACTTCCGCCGGCTCGACGCTCAGGCTGGCCGCGCCAGCAGCGCGAACGTCGGAGCCGGTCGCCAGCACGACGGCGACCACGGCAATGATTCGGTTCAAGGCAAACGTCACGATAATTCCTGGCATGAACTCAACACGTCGAAGTAATGACGGCGCAAGCCCGGGTTTCCGATGGTGAGGCGACGCGTGATATTCAGTCTGTTCCCTGAGCTGGCGAAATGTTCTGCAAAGCCAAGGGACGGTTGCAACTCAGCCCGGTCCCCGCATGATCAACCGCACTGCGTCCAGCCGCAGGCGTGCAGCCCGGAGATGCTCCGCCAGCGCAGCGCGCTGCCGCGCGAGCGCCGCCACTTCCTCTGGCCGGACGTTGGGGTTCACGCGCTGCAACGCTGCGAGCCGTGCGATTTCCCGCCCCAGGTCTTCGTTCATCTTTTGCGCGGCCCGCGCGACGATCGCAGTCACTCGCTGATCCGCCAGCGAAGTCGCGTGTTCGACCATTGCCGGCAGCAACTCCTCTCGCAGGCCTGGCACATCGAGGAAGCTGTGAACGTCGCCGGGTTTGAGCCGCCGCGCGAATGCCTCCACATCCCAGGTCGCGCTCTCGTCCTTGCGGCTGTGGTCGAGCAGGACCCGGACGGGCGTCGGCGGGAGGAAGCGGTCCACGTGCAGCTCCGGCGGGGCAATGCACTCGAGCAGGAACACCGCTTCCAGATACAACGCGCGCACCTTCGCGTCCGGCCAGTGCGCGACGCTGCTGTTACCGGACTCGGAGCCGAGCAGCAAGTCCAGCGCACCCGTCGCGAGCGGGTGATCCCAGCTCAGGAACTGCACTTCCTCACGCGCCAACGCGCGCTGCCGGTCAGCGGTGACGGTCAATCCCTCCGCCGGCAATCCCGGAAATGAATCAGCGAAGACGCCCGCCGAGCCGAGCCGGAATGTGCGCGGCCAAAGCTCCTCGACGTGGAGGCCGTAGTGATCGAAGGCCGCGAGGAGAAAAGTGTCGAGCGTGGTGTCCGCATCTTGCCGCCGGATTTCATGAACGATCGGGGCTGCGATTTCGGGACGGAATGAATTGAGTTCCAGCAAGCGGTCGCGGCCTTGTTCCAACCGGGTCGCCAGTTCCTCGGTGGCGCAACGCGTCTCCGTGATGAGTCCTACAAGTTCCGCGCGCGCGCGCGTCTCATGGAAGTCCTGCGCCAGATCGTGGACACGCGGGCCGAACCGTTCCAGCAGCTCGTGGCCGCCGCGCAGGTTCCGCGCGAACGCACTCAACCCTTCGGCATACCAGCGGGCCAGCACCTCCTGCGAACTGCCCGTCGCGAACGGCACGTGCACATGAATCTCCGCCCTCTGCCCGATGCGGTCCAGCCGGCCGATGCGTTGCTCCAGCAGCTCAGGATCGAACGGCAAATCGAACAGCACGAGATGGTGGGCAAACTGGAAGTTGCGTCCCTCGCCGCCGATCTCCGAGCAGAGCAGCAGCCGCGCGCCGTCGTCGTCGGCAAACCACGCCGCGTTCCGGTCGCGCTGCACCAGCGGCAAGCCTTCGTGAAACAGCGCGACCTTGAGATTCACCTGCTGGCGCAGCGCGGCATCAAGCGCCAAGACCTTCGCCTGCGTGCGGCAGATCAGCAGGACTTTCTGCTGCGGCTGCGAGCGCAGAAACTCCACCAGCCACACGAGCCGCGGATCGTGGCGAAAGTCCGGTTCAAATGCGTTGCTGTGACTCGCGCCCGCGTCGTCAGCGAACTCATCCGCGAGCCGCTCCAGCAAGCGCGTCGCCTCCGCAGGCGCGTCGAGCGCGTGCAAGTGAACCGTCCGTTGCGGAAATCCCTTCATCGCCGCGCGCGTGTTGCGGAACATCACGCGTCCTGGCCCGTGCTGGTCAATCAAGTCACGCAGAAGTTGTTCGCGCAGTGCGGCATCGCCCGTGGCGATGCGTTCCAGCTTGGCACGCACGTCCGGTGCGCCCGCCTTCAGTATGGTCGCGAGCAACGCAATTTCATCTGCATCAAGCGGCTGGTGGTTCAGAAGTTTCCCCGCGATGCCAGCCACCGCGCGATACTGCTCCGCCTCCTTCACGAACGCCGCGAGGTCGTGATACCGATCCGGGTCCAGCAGCCGCAGCCGTGCGAAATGGCTGGCCATGCCCAGTTGCTCCGGCGTCGCCGTCAACAGCAGGAGTCCCGAGGTCTGCCGCGCCAGCGCTTCGACGAGCGCATACTCTGGACTGACTGCGCCCTCGCTCCAACCGAGATGATGCGCCTCGTCCACCACGATGATGTCCCAGCCAGCGGCGAGCGCCTGCTGCCGACGACACTCGTTGCCCGCCAGCAGCGAGATGCTGCACAGCACCAACTGGTCATCAAGAAATGGATTCGCCTCCGGCTGATGCGCCTCGATGGACGCGCAACGCTCCTCATCGAAGAGGTGAAACCACAGGTTGAACCGGCGCAGCAGCTCGACAAACCACTGATGAATCAACGGCTCCGGCACCAGCACCAGCGCGCGGCGCACGCGACCCGTCTGCAAGAGACGGTGCAGAATCAGGCACGCCTCGATCGTCTTGCCCAGACCGACCTCGTCCGCCAACAGAACGCGCGGCGACAGACGACCGGAAACTTCAGACGCGAGGTAGAGTTGATGCGGCAGCAGGTCAATGCGTCCGCCCGCGAAACCGCGCACCGGCGATTGCCGGCGCCGATGCTGATGTCGCAGCGCGGCGAAACGCAGGTCAAACACGCCCGGCGCATCCACCACGCCATTGAGCAATCGCTCCTCGGGCCGGTTGAATGTGAGCGTGTCGCTCAACTCTGTTTCGCAGACCTCACCCTCTGCGCCGCGATAAAAAATCAGCCCCGACCGCTCCGTCACCGATTGCACCGCCACCGCAGGGTGGAAACGGGATTGGATTCGATCGCCCACGCGAAAGCGCACCCGCCGCAACGGCGCGCTCTCCAGCGCATAGGCGCGCGTTTCGCCGGCAGCGGGAAAGGCCAGTGTGACCACGCGATTGGTGACCGACTGCACAGAACCAAGACCCAGCTCCGGTTCGGTTTCGCTCATCCATCTCTGGCCCGGCTGAAAAAGTGACGACATGGGTTCAGTTTCACCGTCCTTGAGAAGCACGGCTCTCAACAAGCGGCGAGACAGTGTGCAAGCCGGCAAGGAGTTTGGCGATAGCGACGCTTCGGGAAAGTGACCGCCCTCCAATCTGTGGCGGCGGTCTGTGACCGCCAAACGTCTGCCGAAAATGACCCTTTGCCCGGCGCGCACAGAGCGCCGCCACAACAATTGGATTAACCTCCCTACGCCAGTAATCCCTTCACCACCTGCCCATGCACGTCCGTGAGCCGGTGGTTGCGGCCCTGGAACTTGAAGGTCAGCCGCGTGTGGTCAATGCCGAGGCAGTGCAGCAGCGTCGCGTGCAGATCGTGAACGTGAACCGGGTCGCGCGTGACGTTGTAGCTGAAGTCATCCGTCTCGCCGTGCGTGTGGCCACCGCGGATGCCGCCGCCCGCGAGCCAGACGCTGAAGCAGCGCGGATGATGATCGCGCCCGTAGTCGTCCGCCGTGAGCCGGCCCTGGCAATAGACCGTGCGCCCGAACTCCCCGCCCCACACGACCAGCGTGTCCTTCAGCAGCCCGCGCTGCCGCAGGTCTTCGATGAGCGCGGCGCTCGGCTGATCTGTGTCCCGGCACTGGCCGACGATTTGCGACGGCAGCTTCGTGTGCTGGTCCCAGCCGCGATGGAAGAGCTGGATGAACCGCACGCCGCGCTCCGCGAGCCGACGCGCGAGCAGGCAGTTCGCCGCGAACGTTCCCGGCTTGCGCGCGTCCGGCCCGTAGAGGTCGAGCACGGACTGCGGCTCCTTGCTGAAGTCCGTCAGCTCCGGCACCGAGGTCTGCATCCGATACGCCAGCTCGTATTGCGCGATGCGCGTCGCAATCTCCGGGTCGCCGACCTGCTCCTGCTGCATCTGGTTCAGCTTCGCCAAGTCGTCGAGCATCCGTCGCCGTGCCGTCGCGTCGAGACCCGGCGGGTTCGAGAGAAACAAAACCGGTTCGCCCGATGAACGCAGCTTCACGCCCTGATGTTTCGTCGGCAGGAAACCGCTGCCCCAGAGGCGGTCGTAGAGCGGCTGGTCGTTGGGGTTGCCCGAGCCGTTCGAGAGCAGCGCGACGAACGCAGGCAGGTCGCGGTTCTCGCTGCCGAGGCCGTAACTCAGCCACGCGCCGATGCTTGGCCGACCCGCGAGCTGCGCGCCGGTCTGGAAGAACGTCACCGCCGGGTCGTGGTTGATGGCCTCTGTGAACATCGAGCGCACGACGCACAGCTCGTCCGCCACGCGCGCCGTGTGCAGCAGCAAGTCACTCAGCCACGTCCCGCCGCGCCCGTGCTGTGCGAAGCGGAACTTCGTCGGCGCGACGGGAAACTTGTCCTGCGTCGCCGTCATGCCCGTGAGCCGCTGGCCCATGCGAATCGAATCGGGCAGCTCGGTCGCGCGCAGACCGGCAAGCTCCGGCTTCGGGTCGAACAAATCGAGCTGCGACGGAGCGCCGGACTGGAACAGGTAGATGACGCGCTTCGCCTTCGCCGCAAAGTGCGGCAGACCGGGAAGCCCGCCGGTCGCAGATGCGTCGCGTGCCTCTGCCGCGAACAGTCGTTCATTGAGCAACGATGCCAGCCCGAGCGCGCCGAGGCTCGCGCGGCCAAAGAAATGGCGGCGGTTTAGCAGTAATCGGTTTTCGAGGAATGGGTTCACGGGTTCGGATTGGTGTGATTTGCAACCGACTTGTGAAGTCGTGGCCATTCTCCCTCACCCTTACCCTCTCCCGCTGGGAGAGGGAACCAGCAGGGCCGCGTCCGGCTGAATTCAACGCGCCGATTTCGCCGAGCGCGGCGGACGTCACTCCCTCTCCCAGCGGGAGAGGGCCGGGGTGAGGGAGAGCCGTTCGCTTCCCGACGCACCCCAAAACGGCCGGCCTCCGAACACCCCTCACCCGCCCTTCGGGCACCCTCTCCCCTCATCGGATGAGGGGAGAGGGCCGGGGTGAGGGGAGCGCCTGCCTCCATGCCCTCGCGCTCTCTGTGTTCTTTCGCGGCAAACATTTCTTCATTCTCCTTCACGGCCGCGTGATGGTTTCGTCGAGGTTCAGGATAAGGTTCGCCACGGCGGTGTAGGCGGCAAGTTCGGCGACGGGTAGGCGCTCATCGCGCGGTGCCTCGCCGGTGCTCACCAGCGCGAGCGCAGCCTTCGTGTCGGCTTGGTAGCGCGTGCGGTATTCGGCGAGGCTCGACAGCAGCACGGCGAGTTCCGCCGGCTTCGGCGCGCGTGATGTCGCGAGGCGGAAGGCGAAGGTGACGCGTTCCTCCGGCGAACTTCCGCCGCGCGTCATCATGCGCTCGGCGAGCTTGCGCGCGGCCTCGACGAAGGTGACTTCGTTCATCAGCGCGAGCGCCTGCAACGGCGTGCTCGTGCGCGACTGCTTCACGCTGCACGCCTCGCGGCCCGCGGCATCGAAGGTCATCATCGTGGGCGGCGGGCTGGTGCGCTTCCAGAACGTGTAGAGGCTGCGCCGCCAGAGCTTCTCGCCGTGGTCCTGCACGTGGTCGGTGCCGGAGAGTTCCTTCCACAAACCGACCGGTTGATACGGCATGACCGACGGCCCGCCGACTTTCTCGACGAGCAGTCCGCTGACGGCCAGCGCCTGGTCGCGAACCATCTCGGCGGACAGGCGCACGCGCGGCGCGCGGGCGAGCAGGCGGTTGTCCGGGTCGCGCGCGAGCAGCTCCGTCGTGACGTGCGACGACTGCCGGTAAGTCGCACTCGTCACGATGAGCTTGTGCATCGCCTTCACGTTCCAGCCGGTGCGGATGAACTCGGTGGCGAGCCAGTCGAGCAGTTCGGGATTCGTCGTCGGCTCGCCCTGCGCGCCGAAGTCCTCGACCGTCCGCACGAGGCCCGCGCCAAAAAACGTCTGCCAATAGTGGTTCACCGCCACGCGCGCGGTGAGCGGATGTTGCGGCGAGACGAGCCAGCGCGCGAAGTCGAGGCGGTTGGGGAGCGCACGCGTCCCGCGTGCATCGTCTGGCGTCGCGCCGGATGATTTGTTTCCACCATTCTTGGAAGAAAACTCAAATGGATTTGTCGAGGCTCGGCGGGACGCCTCGCCGGCACGCGGGACGCGTGCGCTCCCCAGACTGCCGAGGGCTTCTGGCACGCCGGGCAACACCTTTTCGCCCGGCTTGTCGTATTCGCCGCGCTTGAGGACGAACGTGTCGCGCGGCTTGGGCGTCTCCTCCATCACCATCGTGGTCGGAAAGCTTTCGATGAGCGCGGCGCGTTGACGCTGGAGCGAAAGCAGTTCGCGGTGCACGGCGCGGATTGGCTCCGGCCCGTGCTGTTCGAGGAAGGCGAGGCGCAGTTTCTCAAGCTGCGCCGGCGTGCGCTGCAATACAGGCAACGCGGCAAGTTCCGTCAAACTCTCCGCCGCGGCAATGGCAGCGACCTCGCCACACGTCAGCACGCGGCCATACACACGCGCGTCGCCGATGAGGCCGTGGAAGCGGTTCGCCGGCCCACCGCCAGCACCGATGCGAAGCGGCTGTTTCGTGGCAAAGGTCTGGTTCAGCTCATCGAGCAGCACGCGCATCTTCTGCGGCTGGCCGTTCACGAACACCTTCACGCCAGATGCGAGCCGCGAGCCGTCGTAAGTCACCGTGACGTGCTGCCACTGGTCCGGCGCGAGCGTGGCCTCGGTCTCCACGCGCAGCGCGTCGTCGAGCCAGCGCTTGGTGAGATACACGGCGATGCGACCGCCCTTGAGATGCACGCTGTAGCCCTCGGAGTCCGACGCGAAGCCGGAGTCCGCATCCTGCTCGACCATGCGCGAGAGAATCGCGCCGCCGTTGGTGCCGCGCGGCTGAACCCACGCGGCGAGCGTGAACTTGTCGAAGAAGCCGAAGTCGCCCACGTTGCCGCAGTTGACGAAGCGTTGGCCATCGAACGCTGCTGCTTGTCCGCGATAACCGGGTGTAAACGCATCGTTCCCGCTCTCAAACTTCGCCGGCGCATTCGTGCCAGCCACACTCGCGAGCGTGCCGTTCAACTCGAAGCGCGCCAGCAGCCCGTCCGTGACCGTCCACTCCAGCGGCGGCTGCGCGACGAGCGATTTCTCCCACGCGAGCTGGCCGGAGCGGATTTCAGTTTCGAGCTCGCGGAACTTCCTCTCCGCCTTCGCGAGCCTCGCTTCGAGCGCGGCGAGTTCCTCGGATTGCGCGGCGGTTGGCGATTTCACGTAGGGCGGTGAGTTACCGATTTTGATCGCGCGGCCCTTCTCCGGCACGTTGTTGAAGAAAGCGAAAAGTTGGTAGAACTCGCGCTGCGTGACCGGGTCGTATTTGTGGTCGTGGCAGCGCGCGCAGCCGAGCGTGAGGCCGAGCCACACCGTCGCGGTCGTGTCCACGCGGTCCACGACATACTCGGCGGCATACTCGGCGGGGACGATGCCGCCCTCGGCGTTGCCGCGATGATTGCGGTTGAAGCCGGTGGCGATGCGCTGCTGAAGCGTCGCGTTCGGCAACAGGTCGCCGGCGAGCTGCTCGATGGTGAACTGGTCAAACGGGAGGTTGCGGTTGAACGCCTCGATGACCCAGTCGCGCCACCGCCACATCGTGCGCTCGCCGTCGCTCTGGTAGCCGCTCGTGTCGGCGTAGCGCGCCGCGTCGAGCCAGCGAATCGCCATGCGCTCGCCGTAGCGCGGCGACGCGAGCAAGCGGTCAACGACCCGCTCGTAAGCGCGGGGCGACTTGTCGGCGAGAAACGCGTCCACTTCCGCAAGCGTCGGCGGCAAGCCAGTGAGGTCGAGCGTGACGCGGCGGATGAGCGTGGGTTTGTCGGCAGCGGGGGAAGGCGCAAGGCCTTGACGCGAAAGGCGGGCGAGGACAAAGGCGTCAATTGAATTGCGAATTTCAAATTGCGAATTGCGAATTGCCGGCACCGCCGGCCGCTTCGGCGCGATGAACGCCCAGTGCGGCTGCCACTTCGCGCCTTGCTCGATCCAGCGCCGGAGCAACTCGACCTGCTGCGCCGTGAGCTGTCGGCCTGACTTCGCGGGCGGCATGTGATCGTCGGGGTCGGTCGCGGTGATGCGGCGGTAAAGTTCGCTCCGCTCCGGTTTGCCGGGGACGAGCGTCGTGACCTTCTCGCGCTTCGCAAATGCACCGGCCTCCATGTCGAGGCGGAGGCTGGCCTTGCGCGTCGCCGAGTCCGGCCCGTGACACTTGAAGCACACGTCCGAGAGGATGGGCCGGATGTCGCGGTTGAACTCGACGACGTTCGGCAGCGCCTCGGCGGACCGCGCCGGCGACACGAGCGCGAACGCGAACCACACCGCGCCGGCAAGCGCGGTCGGCAACGGCAGCAAGGGCCGTGACCGTTTCGGTGAGTTCACGCTCGAAACCCTAGCCGTTCCGCCGCGTCGCGCAAGACGTGCCGGACGGACACGCCGACGCAGGAAATACGGCGCGGCAGCAGCGCAGCGAAAGCTGGTCAGCTTGCTCGGCGCTGGGATCTCCATCTTGCCCGCGATCTTAGTCCCAATTCTTCAGCAGCGTGAATTCACGCCCGACCTGCTGAGTCGGCAGAGGCAGAACCAGCGCCATGAACCACAGCACCCCAATTCCTCCACAGCCAACTTCGCTTCTCACGAGCAGCCTGCTCGGCCTGGCCTTGCTCGCCTCTGCGACCGCCGCCGACCCGCAGAAAACTTTCCTCAAGTCCGAGTCCTTCGACCGCGACCCCGGCTGGGAGGCGCTCAACAACCGCGTCGAGCCGAAGCGCGTCCCCACGGTGACGCAGGACTTCGGCTGGAGCGCGACGCAGTTCGCCAGCAAAACGTCCGGCGAGGTTGGCGGGCGCGTCACGCGCTCGACGAAGCCGGCATCCTACGGCGACAAGATTGCCAGGACGCTCAATGAAAAACTCACCGCCTCCGGCACGTTCGCCCTGACCAAGTCCTCGGCGGGAGCCGGCTTGTTCTTCGGCTGGTTCAACTCGAACCAGCCCGGCGGCGGCGGCCGCCCGATGCAGTCGCTCGGCCTGGACTTCGACACCGAGGGCAAGGGCGGCCGGCTCGCCGTGCGGCTCATCACCAGCGCGAACCGGAGCTGCGGCACCTTCATCACCCCGTTTGTCCCCGGCAAGTTCCGTCCCACGCCCATCCGCAACGACGGCACGCGCTACCACTGGACACTCGACTACGACCCGCTGGCCGCCGGCGGGCGCGGCAGCTTCACCTTCACCATGCGCAGCGACACGCACACGGCGGATGACTACGGCCCGCTGCCCGAGCGCTTCGCGGAGGAGGCCCGCGCGCGTTTCCCCGTCACGACGAAGTTCACCGTGGATTTGCCCGAGGGCCACCGGCAGGACGGCGCTAGCTTCGACCGCTTCGGCATGATGAACATGATGAAGTCTGGCGGCACGATGACCATGCACTTCGCCGACCTCCAGCACGACGGCAAGGCCGAGAATCTCGCGCAAGACCCCGGCTGGCTCGGCTCCGGCAACCGCGCCACGTATCAGGACCGCGAGCAGGTGGGCGCGCACGACTTCGGCTACAGCGCGAAGACGAGCTTTGCGGGCGGCGCGCCCGGCGAAGTCGGCGGCAGCCTCTGGCGCAGCGGCGACTACGCCTACTACGCCGACCGCATCGGCCCGCTCACGTTCGACGACCGGCTGGAGGCCAGTGGCCGGGTGGTGCTGCAAGTCGGCGCGCCGGATTCGGACATGTTCCTCGGCTGGTTCAACAGCGCGGTGAAGGAGCCGTTTCAGTCAGGGCATTTCCTCGGCGTCCACGTCGGCGGGCCGACGCGCGTGGGCCACTACTTCCACCCCGCCTTTTCCACGGCCAAGAGCACGCACGGCCTGGCCCCGGACGGGCCGTTGCTCGCGCCGGGGAAAATCTTCGCGTGGTCGTTCCTCTATGACCCGGCGGCCAACGGCGGCAAAGGCGAAGTGCGCGTGACGCTGGGCAAGGAATCCGTGACCCTCGCGCTCAAGGACGGCATCCGGGCGCAGGGCGGCCGCTTCGACCGCTTCGGCCTGTGCACCTCCACCATCGGCGGGCAACTGGTGCGCATCTACCTCGACGACTTGAAATACACGGCGGGGCGGAGCGCGCCGTGAGCCGCCGGGGCGGGCGCGTCTGTCCCAGCGCGACCAGCCGCACGGGGAGCGCACCCGCCCCGGGTGCAGTTTTCCGCGCCCTCGCGGAAAACTCCCGTGGCGTTCAATCATCCACGGCCTGCGACATCGCCCGCGTCAGTGCCAACCGCGAGGGCGCGGTTGGCGGCACGCGCGACGCGTGCGCTCTCCAAGTCACGGCGCGGTCTTGGCGGGCGGCTTGTTCGTGGCGAGGTGGGCTTCGAGCAAGGCCAGCATGGCAGCAGCCTCGGGTGAGCCAGGCGGTTTGGCGGCTGTTTCGGACGCCGAACGTAACGTGCTGATTCCCCGGTTGTCCTTTATGTTCGGATCGGCTCCCCGAGCCAGCAATAGTCGGATCGTCGTTAGGTCGCGTTGCCACACCGCTATCCTCAAGGGCGTGATGCCCTGCGCATCAGTGGCGTTAACCTCTAGGCCATGATCCAATAGAAAGCCAACCATCGTCGAATTCTTGGACAGTGCTGCTTCATGCAACATTGTCAGATTGTCCCCGGGCCACCGCTCATCCAGCCGAACGCCTCGTTCCATACACCGGGCCAGCAGGTTTGTGTCCCCAAATCGCGCAATGAGGAAGCAAGTTGGCGGACCGATCCGTAAGTTGATACGCATATCGGCTCCCCTTTCGAGCAACGCCTTGGTTACCTCCATCCTCCTAAACGCTATCGTGTATATTAACGGTGTCGCTCCCAGAGCTTCGATTTCATAGAATTGCCTGTCCTCTTTGGAAACCCATTCCCCACCAATCTTACCACCAGTCCGCTCCGTAACCATAGCAACAAAACCAGCCCACCGGTTCGTCGTTCCTGTCCGGTTCAACCATTCCGGGTGCTCCTTAACCAGCCGGCGCACTTCTATTTCATTGCCATCGAAAGCTGCGCGTCGCAGGGCCACACTACCGTCCACTCGCCGCAACGCATCCCATGTCGCTAGCGCAAGCAGCCCGACGATGACCAATGCAACGGGCCAGAGCTTGCGTCGTGCAGCCACTGGACGCGGTTCGGAGATTTCACTAGGGGTAACTTCACTCACTTCTTCTCCCGCTTGCGCAGAATCTCCGCGTGGACTCGGGCCACGTCGCCCATGTAGCCATTTTGGTCGGCGCGCTCGGCAGCCTTGAAGATGTAGTCGCGGGCCTGCTTCGCATCACCGATGGCCTCGAACCAAATGCCGAGGTAGAGGTGCGCGTAGAAGAGCGGTTCGCCCGCGCGGGTCTCGGCGGGCGCGGCCTGCGCGGCGGCAAGCACGTCGGCGGGCCTGGCCTTGCCGGCGAAGAGCTGGTGGACCTGCGCCATCGGCACGCGCCCGTCGCCCTCGATGGGAATGAGATTCTTCTTCGCGGACTCCAGGCCGTCCGCGCGCGCGGCACACAGGAAATGCCAGACGGCGTTTTCCACGTCGTTCGAGTTCACGGTCTGGTGCAGCTCGAACTGCTCCTTCCCGTCCTTGAAGCGGCCCGCGTAGTAGAGCGCGATGCCGCGCTGCCAGTGGTGCGGCTTCTGCGCGGGGACGAACTCCAGGAACTTGTCGAAATCGGCGATGGACTCGGCGATTTTGCCGATCTTGAAGTTCGCCTCGCCGCGCGCCTCCCAGACGTTGGGTGCCTTGGGGTCAAGCTTGATGATCTCGGTGTAGTCGGCGACGGCCTTGGCGTGCTGGCGTTGCAGCACGTGAAGCTGCGCGCGCAGGAACCAGCTCGACGTCTGCTTCGGCGCGGCCTCGATGAGCTGGGTGGCGAGCGCGATGGCTCCGGGGATGTCGCCCTTGCGGTAGGTCTCGATGGCTTGCTTCGCGAGCGCGCTGGTGTCGGCTTCCTTCGGGCGGAGCGGCTGGGCGGAGACGTGGGCGACTGCCAGGAAGAGCGCGGTGGCACAGAGAATTCGGGAGAGCTTCATGGAATTATTGTTGAACGAGTTGATTCACTTGCCCGCCGCCGGGAGGAACTTCAGCCGGCAGTAATCTTCGTAGCGATGGTAGGAAGGTGCGGTAAGCGGGGCGCAACTCGTGAGGTCGGGGCCGTCGAAGTTTTTCGAGTAGTCGTAGCGGCACAGCGCGAAACGCCACACGTCGCCCGCCTTTGGCGCACCGCCCGTGCGCTGAAAATCCTTCCACGGAATGCGCCCCTCGACCGACCAGCCTTGGTCGGTGTCGCGCCAGTTGTTCAGCGTCCCGCGCAACACCACGGCGGTCTTCATCGCGAACTTGCCGTCCTCCTTCGAGCTGAGCGCGCGCAGCAGGCCGCCCGCGCCGCGCGAGGGCAGGAAGGTGTGGAACTGCGCGTTGAGCGGGTTGATTTGGAACTCGTAGTAGGCAAGCGAGGTCTCGCTGGGCTTGAAAAACAGCTCGAAGACGTCGTTCTCCCAGATGTGGCCGTTGGTCTCGCGCACGTCGGCGTAGAGATCGGCGTCCTCCATCTCGGCGTGGAAGTAAATATATTCGTCGTCCCAAAGCAGGCGGGCCTTGGTCTTGGTTTTGCCGGGGCGGTTCGCCCAGAACGCGACGAAGGACTCGATGACCAGCGCCTTGGCCCACGCCGGCTCGTCGGCCTTGCCATCAATCTTGATGGGGCCGGTGGCGCGCGGGCACTCGTAGTAGTCGGGGATGTTCAGCCGGTCGGCGGCGTTGCTCGTGACAGCAAACGCGAGCAAGCCGGCGGCGAACCAGCGGCGGCAGAGCGGGGCGGTGTTCATCGGCGCAGAGTAGGAATCCTGCCCGCGCGCGTAAATCGCTAACTTGCCGCCGCGCTTGTTTCACCGCACGCGGCCGACGCCAAACTGGTCGCCGTTGCGCACGGGCTTCCCGTCGGCGAAGTGGATTTCCACCATCTTCTCGCTCATCACCGGGCCGCCCTTTTCGTCCGTGAGCTGCGTCACGGCCTTGCGCGTGGCCACCTCGATGACATCGCCCGTGGAGGGATACGCGTAGCGCCCGTCGAGGCTGAACGTGATCCAGCCCGGCTCGTCGCGGACCTTGAGGCTGGCGACCTGCTTGGGCGGCGAGACGGTGTTGTCGAAGACATGGACGCGCTGGTTGAACCCATCCACGACCCACACTTCCTTCTCGTCCGGCGTGAGGCCGACGCCGTGGCTCGGGCAGCCGTGGCGCTTCACTGGCCCCTTCTTGAAGCCGGTGACTTCCACGCGATGCAGCATCTTCCCCGTCGTGAGATCGCCGATTTCAAAGCCGAGCAGGTCATTCACGTTCACGTAGCAGAGGGTCTGTTTGCCGTTCACCGTGAAGGGCCGGATGACATTCGTGAACGGCCCGACCTCGCGCGCGATGGTGTGCGTGCGCGTGTCGGTGACGCGCAGCAGCGGCGACTTGAGGCCCGCAAGGTAGGCGTGCGCGCCGTCCAGGCCGACGACCGTGTTGTGCGCGCCGGATTTGGGCACGAGCTTGGCGAGCACCGCGCCGTCCGCGTCCACGACGTGCCAGTGGTCCTTCTCCAGCGACGGCAGATAGATGAACTTCCCGTCCGGAGCCATCGCCATGCGGTCGCAACCGCCCTCGTAAGGCTTCTCCCACAGCAGCTTCTCGCTCACCAGGTCGAAGGCCATGAGCGTCGTGAGCGTGCTGACATAGAGCCGCCGCGTCGCCGCGCACGCGCAAACACCTTTCACGTTGATGGGCTTGCCTTGCGCGTTCAGGCCCGCCGACGGAATGCGCTTCACGAAGCGGTGTCCGTCCTCGATGTCAAAGACCAAGATGCCGTGCCCGCCGTATTCCAGATAATCCCGCACGCCCGGCGCGGCCACGTAGAGAAACTTCCGCGTGCCGCGCGCCGGAGAATCCGCCGCAAGCGCACCCGACACGGCAAGTCCGGCGCTGGCGAGGGAAAGGGTGAACTGGCGGCGGGAGGTGGGCTGCATGTCTGGAGCGTGGCTGATTTAACTGCCGCCTTCAAGCGGCTGACCACCGTTTGAAGCTTCCCGCCGCGCCGGGCGTTGCCTAACGTGTGGCCGCTATGACTCCGCTTCGTTCCGCCGTGCTGGCTGCCGCGACTTCACTCGCGTTCGCCGCCGCGCTTTCCGCCGCTGATTACCAGGTGCCGCAGAAGAATCTCGGCTTCCCGGTTTACAAAAACTTGCCGCCCGGCAAACAGATGACCGGCCAGCACGCGCCGGCCACCACGCCCGCGCTATCGCCGGAGGAGGCGCAGAGGAAGTTCACGCTGCCGCCGGGCTTTGAGATTCGGCTCTTTGCCAGCGAGCCCGAGGTCGTGAACCCCGTCGCGATGACTTGGGACGAGCGCGGGCGGCTGTGGGTCGTGGAGCTTTACGAGTATCCGCTCGGCGCGAAGCCCGGCGAGCGCGGGCGCGACCGCATCAAGATTCTCGAGGACACTGACGGCGACGGCGTCGCGGACAAAGTCACCGTGTTCGCCGAGGGCTTCTCGCTCGCCACGGGCATCCTGCTCGGCCACGGCGGCGTGTTCCTCGGGCAAGCGCCGAACTTGCTTTTCTTGCAAGACACGAACGCCCCGGCTGGCGCGGGCATCGGCGCGTTTCAAAAGGCGAACAAGCAAACCACGTTGCTCACCGGCTTCGGCCTCGAAGACCGGCATGAGTTGCTCAACGGCTTCACTTGGGGACCAGACGGCCAGCTCTACATGACGCACGGCGTCTTCACGCGCGCGAACGTGAAGGACCCGGCGAACCCGAACGAACCCGCCGTGCGCATGGATGCCGCCGTCGCGCGCTACAACGTGCAGACGCGCAAGTTCGAGGTCTTCGCCGACGGCACGAGCAATCCGTGGGGCGTGGACTTCGACCGCGCGGGCAACGCCTTCCTCAGCGCGTGCGTGATTGACCATATGTTCCACATGGCGCCCGGCGGGATCTACGTGCGGCAAGGCGGCCAGCCGATGTTTCCCTACGCCTACCAGCTTTTGCCGAGCATCGTGGACCATCGCCACAAGATGGCGGCTTACGCGGGCATCCAGGTCTATCTCGGCGACCAATGGCCGGCGGAGCATTACGGCACGATTCTTTGCGGCAACCTCCACGACAACGCGGTGCATCAGGACACGCTCACGCCCAACGGCAGCACGTTCAAGAGCAGCTTCAAGCAGGACTTCATCCGCGCGAACGACGGCTGGTTCATGCCCGTGAGCCAGCAGGTCGGCCCCGACGGCGCGCTGTGGGTGATGGACTGGTATGACAAATACCCGTGCTACCAAAACGCCCGCGCCGACCCCGAGGGCGTGGACCGCGAGCACGGCCGCATCTGGCGCGTCGTTTACACCGGCAACGAGAAGGGCAAACCCGTCCCATCGCGTCCGCAGCGCGACATGGACCTCGCGAAACTCACCTCCGCGCAACTCGTCGAGCGTCTCGCGCACCCGAATGTTTGGCAGAGGAAAATGGCGCAGCGCGTCCTGAACGACCGGCGCGACGACACGGTGATGGGCTTGTTGCAGAAGCAGGCGTTCCCCGAGGGGAGCGCACGCGTCCCGCGTGCTGAATCCGGCGTCACGCCGGATTCTCGTCCCACTAACTTGTCTTCAGCCACTCCGAAGAAGTCAGTGGAGACGAGTTCTCGGCGCGACGCCGAGAACCGCCCGCCGGAGGCGGGCGCTCCCCGACTTGAAGCGCGTCTCGCTTCCTTCTGGACGCTGCACAGTTCCGGTTATCTTGCGGATGACCAACTGCCGAAAGCAGCCGCGGACAAGGAGCCGACCATCCGCGCGTGGGCCGCGCGGCTCATCGGCGAACGGCATCTCGGCACGACGGGCGACCTCGCCGTGCTGCGCAAACTCGCGAGTGATTCAGAAATCACCGTGCGCCTCGCCGTCGCGACTGCGTGCCGACAACTCACGTCGAGTTCGCTCACCGTCAACACGCCGCCGCAACGGCCCGCCGACGGAAAGGCCATCGCTGAAATCCTCGCCGCCGTCGTCACTGCCACACCGACAGACAAAGACGTGACATTGAACCACCTCGTCTGGATGGCCGCCGAGCCGCTCGTCGCGCGCGACCCGAAGTTCGCGTTCAACCTGCTCGGCCAAAACTCCGTTCGCTCCGCCGCGCTCACCGGCACGCTGGCTTACAAGACCATGCGCCGCGTCTGCGACCTGCAAAACCCCGCGCAGCTCGACGACGCGCTGGACTTCCTCGCCGGCCTGCCCGCAAGCGACCCACTGCTCGCCTTCGCGCTCAACGGCCTCGTGGACGGCCAGAAGGGCAAGGCGCTCAAGCCGACGAAGCCCACGGAGCCCGTGCTGAAATCACTGCTCGCCAGCCCGCGCGAGGATGTGGCGAAGTTCGCCCGCCAGCTCGGCGCGCTCTGGGGCGACGCCGGCGCGATGCAGGCCAGCCTCGCGTTGGTGAACGACGCAAAGTCTCCGCTCGACGAGCGTCTCAAGGCCGCGCAGACCGCGCGCCAGCTCAAGAACGACGCGGCCCGCGAGGCGTTGCTGAAGGCCATCACGCCCGGCAACCCCGAGCCGCTCGTGCTCGAAGCCATCGCCGGCCTCGGCCAGCTCGGCGGGCAAACCTCGGAAGCCCTGTTCGCGCAGTGGAAGAACTTTTCTCCCGCCGCCCGCCGCGCCGCTGCTGAGACCTTGGCCTCGCGCAACAACTGGGCGTCGCAACTCCTCAGCGAGATTGAGCAGAAACGCATTCTCGCCAGCGACATCCCCGCCGCCACCATCCGCACGCTCACGCGCAGCGAGGCGGATTACGGGATGTTGGCGAAGCGCGCCACCGCCGTCTTCGGCCGCGTGCGCGACGCGAACGCCGACAAGCTCGCCATCATCGCCGCGAAGAAGCAGATGATTCTGAAGACGGTGGGCGAGGTGGACTTGAAGGCCGGCCACGAGGTCGCGAAGAAAGTTTGCTTCACCTGCCACAAACTCCATGGCGAGGGCGCGGACATCGGTCCCGACCTGACGGGCGCGGGCCGTTCGTCGCTCGATGCGCTGCTCGCGAACATCATTGACCCCAACCAGATCATCGGCGCGGGCTACGAGATGGTGGAGGTGACGACCAAGGACGACCGCAGCCTCAGCGGCCGGATGGTGGAGAACACCGACGTGCGCGTGCGCCTCCTCAGCGCCGGGCCGAAGGAGGACGTGGTGGCCAAGAGCGACATCGCGCGGCTGCGCGTGAGCGAGTTGAGCGTGATGCCCGAGGGCCTGGAGCAGATGCCCGACGGCGACTTCCGCAACCTCATCGCGTTCATCCTGAATCCGCCCGGCGACAAAGCGCCGTTCAGTTGGAAGAACGATAGTGGGAGCACGGGCGTCCCACCCGCAGCGGTTCCGAAAGCCGGAAAGAGCGGCGAAAAGAAAGCCGACTCCGGTCGGCGCACCGACTGGGAATCCGTCTCCCTCTGGAACCCCGAGTGGCGCGTCATCGCGCCCGAGTTCGAAGGCACGCCGGCGAAGCTCGTGGAGTTCGCCGGAAGACAAAACGTGCTCCTCACGCACCCCTTCGACCGCGAGAAACCCGCCGCCCTCGAACGCGAGCTGACCATCCCCACCGGCCAGAAGACCACGCTGAAGTTCAGCGCCGCCTCGCACGAGAAGGGCGATTGGGAACTCCGCGTCCTCGCCAACGGCAAGCCGCTCCTGAAGCAAACCATCGCCCGCAAGTCCGCCGATGCCTGGCAGCCCGTGACCGTGGACCTCACCGCGCTCGCCGGGCAGAAAGTCACGCTGCGCCTCGAAAACGCCGCGAACGGCTGGAGCTGGGAGTTTGGCTACTGGAGCGCGGTTGAAGTGAAGTCCGAGCGCAATACGGCGTCGCGATGAAACCGTTGCAATCGGCGTTGGCTGGAACATTTTGTGAGCGTGCAATTCCGCCGACACTCGAACGACCTCCGGTTGGTGTTCTGTTTCGTTGCACTTACCTTGGCTTGGGCCATCGTTGGTTTGCCTTGGGGTTTTGCGCCAGCCCTTGTTGACCTTGGGGGGCTTGGGAGGCTCCGATTCTCGTGTTGTGGAAATCTATACCCGGTTTCCCGACTACCTCGTTGACCCAGCAAGTTTTGAGAGCGGAAACTATGACGTCTCGATGGATTGGTTTGTAGCGGAGGTCAAGGTGCGATTTGCCATCGTGTTTGGAACCTGGGTCTTGGTGGTTTTGATGATTTGGTTTTTGGACTGGCGCTGCCGCCGACATGAGGTTTGGAGAATCACAACTTGGACGCCTCGCAGTGAAGCCAATCCGTAGGCGACGACGTGAGGAGTCTCTGATTGGAAGCCGTGGAAATGTGCGGCCAATTCCGGGTGGAACGGGCCACTGGCCCGTCCTCGGCGGCAACCTGCCGCCGAGCTTCGGCACAGCCAACGTCCGAGCGGAACGGAGCGTTCTCGGCGCAGCACAAGCGTCGGGCGGGTCGCCCGCCGCAACGGGCCGGTGGCCCGTTCCACCCAGACACCGCTCGGCTGTCCCGCTGAAATCGGGCGGAAGTCAGAGACTCCTCACGTCGTCTCCTACGGGGTCACGCTGCCACCGGCAACTGAATCTCCGTCAGATACTTCTTTGGGTTGCCCTTGAAGATCATGCCGGGGCCTTTGAGATACACCTCGCGCGTGGGCAGGGTGATTGTCAACGCGCGCTCCTGCACGGCGGCGAGCAGGCGCGCGTAGGACCGGCCCAGCGTGTCGTAGGGGCCTTGATGCACGAGCGTCAGAAAGCGCCCGCCCGGCAGCGTGCGCGGCACGAGGCCGTCCGCCGTCACCTCCTTGCGCAGTGGGAAGCACGGCTCGAAGTTCGCGTCGTCCTCGCGATACTCGCCATCGTAATAGAGGCAGAGCGGCGGCCCGCTCAGGTGGCGGCCCAGCGCGCGGCCGAGCCGGGCGAAGCCTTTCCCGCAGTCGCAATAGCGGCCCGTCATGCGGATGCCCGCGACCAGCAAAGGGCCGATCGTCTTCTCCTCGATGCTGAATTTCCCGCTGCGCGCCACTTCCTGCGCCTCGCGCTCTTTCGCGATGATCTGGTCCAACGAGCGGACGATGTCGCGGTCCTGCCGGATGCGCTGCTCGAGCGTGCCCTTCTGTCGTTCGAGGAAGGCCAGCACCTGCGTGTCATCCGCGCACTCGGCCAGGACGGTCGAGATGTCCTCCAGCGAGAACTCCATCGCGCGCAACTGCGCGATGACGCGCGCCTTGTCCACTTTGGCTTCGTCGTAGAAGCGGTAGCCAGTTGCCTCGTCCACGCGCGTCGGCACGAGCAGGTTCTTCTCGTGGTAGAAGCGCAGTGTCTTGATGGACAGGCCGGTGATCTGGGAGAACTCGCCGATGCTGTAGAGGCTTGGAGTGTTCACGATGCGATGTTGTTTTCGCACCGGTTTGCGGCCTCCAGCAAGGGGAGAGTCAAGAGGAGTTTCAGAATAATCGTCGGCTCACGTTGCTGGCGGCCGCTCCGTCCGCGTTTCGAGAAAGGCTTTCAACTCCTGCGCGGTCTTGCCGCCGAAGCCGGGGACTTCCGCGATCTGCTCGACGGTCGCGAGGCGCAGCCGGTGGATGGAGCCGAACTTTTTCAGGAGCGTCTGCTTGCGCGCGTCGCCGACACCTGGGAACTCGTCGAGGATGCTCTCGGAGATTTTCCGCAGTCGGAGCTGGGCGTTGTAGCTGTTGGCGACGCGGTGGGATTCGTCGCGCACGCGCTGGAGGAGTTTCACCGCCGGATGGTCGAGGCCGAGGCGCAACGGCGCGCTCGCGCCGGGCCGATAGATTTCCTCGAACTCCTTCGCGAGGCCGATGATGGCGAGGTGGCCGAGGCCGAGCTGGTCGAGTTCGGCACACGCGGCGTTGAGCTGGCCCTTGCCGCCGTCAATCAAGATGAGGTCCGGCAGGCGCGCGGCGGAAGGCGTCTTGGGCACCCAAGACGCAGTGAGATCGTCGCGCACGGCAGCGTCGTGGACCACGGCGTCGAAGGGCGAAGTAGGGCGGGTTTCGGGGGCTTCCTCGCCTTCTTCGGCAGGTTCGAACGGCGTTTGCTTGGCAGGCCGTTCTCCCTCACCCCGGCCCTCTCCCGCTGGGAGAGGGAGAGACGCAGTCAGCGCTGGGTTGGAGTCCACACGTTCGGTTTCACCACGCGCGTTCGTCGCTGTCCCCTCTCCCAGCGGGAGAGGGTTAGGGTGAGGGAGAGTGCTCGATTCAGCCGAGTCGGCTTCGGATGCACCAACAGCTTGCCCTACTTCCTTCTTCAACCTTGAGTAGCGCCTCCGAATCGTCTCGGCCATGCAGGCGAAGTCGTCTTGCCCCGTCACGGTCTTAATTTTGAAGCGGCGGTAGTTCGCGCGGTCAGGCCGCCCGTGCCAGAAGCTCACGAGCGATGCCACGGCAAACGTCCCGCTGATGTTTGAAATGTCGAACCCCTCGATGCGCTGCGGCGGCGAGGCGAGGCCGAGCACCTTCGCGAGTTCGTCCAGGTCGCGCTCCGGATTGACGGACACCGGCAAGGAGTAAGGCACGCGGGTGAAGGCCTTGGTCTTCTTCGTCGCGCTGCGGAGGTCCGCCAGCAAATCGCGGAGCTGCGCGGCCTGCTCGAAGTCCTGCGCCGCCGCCGCCTTCCGCATCTGCGCGTCCAGTTCGGTGGCCATCTCGTCGCACTGACCGTCGAGGAAATCGCAGCCGGCGGTGACCTGCATGAGATACTGCTCGCGCGTGACGTTGCCGATGCACGGCGCGGTGCAGACCTTCATGTGCGCGTAGAGGCAATGCTTGTAATCGCTTGCGTCGGGCGTGAGCGGGCGGCAGCCGCGCAGGTTGAACTTGTGCCGCACCAAGTTCAGCGTGCGCCGCAGCGCGCCGCCGCTGGCGAAGGGGCCGAAGTAACGCGCCCCATCGTCAATGCGCAGCCGCGTGAGCGTGAAGCGCGGGATGGGGTCGTTGAGGTTGACCTTGAGCAGGAGGAACCGCTTGTCGTCGCGGAAGGAGACGTTGTAGCGCGGGTGGAACTCCTTGATGAGCTTGCCCTCGAGCAGCACGGCCTCGGCGTCGGACTTGACCATGTGCCAGTCGAAGTCGTGGATGGCCTCGACGAGGGCGTTGAACTTCAAGTCCCAGCCCAGGCGGCGCGACGGGTGGAAATACTGCGCCACGCGCTTGCGGAGGTCGCGCGCCTTGCCGACGTAAATCACCGTGCCGAAGCGGTCCTTGTGCAGATACACGCCGGGCCGGTGGGGCACCTGCGAGAGCTTGCCGCGGATGTGGTCGGTGACGGGCATGGCGGGAATTTCCCGCAAAGGTGCGCAGACGCAAAGCGATTTTACCGGGGAAGACACCCGCCTAACGCCCAGAGCTACAGCGACCCCAACGATTGAAACCACAACGCTCCCGCTTGCCGTAGCGCATGATCAGGAGGCGCTTCCAGGTTCATGGAGATTTACTCGCGGAGATAAAACTGATGCCGATCACTGCGCATATAAACAACGCAACATGAAGCGCGACGTAGCTCCAGATAATCGCGTTAATCAGTGTGCGGTGTCGAAAACTGCTCTTCATCTCGGAAGAAGCGCGAAACTCTGCGCCCTGAGTGAAGACTCCTAACTCTCCCAAGCCTAGTGCGGCCTCCTGCTTGCAGAGCATTCCTAATTGAAAGTCCTGGTAGAGCCACGCTCTGCGCACCAACTGATACCAATAAAAGCAGAACATTGCCCCGAACACTGGCACGACTGCTCGCACGAGCAAATGCAGGTGAGAGGCGAAAACCTCTGCGGTGAGCAGAGCGGTGTTGAGCGTGACGAATAAGCCAACACGCCGCCAAATCAATTGAGCGTCGTTGGAATACCAACGTGCAGTGACCTGATAGGCGGCGGCGAGTGCCGTTGGGGTTAATTGCGGCGATGGGGGTGCTTGGGATTCGGTGCTCATCGATTTCGTTCACAGGACACGCGAGGAAACGCCTAACGACACAAACTCAACGCCCCGGCGCACGGGACGTTTTCACGGCACGCGTTTCACCGCCGGGTCGCTCCAGGCGCTCTTGAGGTTCTTGGGGCCGAGGTCGGCACGCCGCTTGAGCTTCTCGATTAGGGCCGTGCTGCGCTCGGCCTCTTTCGCACGTTCCTCGGTTGATGTAGGCGACAGACTGCCAGTCCCAGTCTTGGATAAAAGCGGCTCGGGCTTGAAGCGGTGAGCCGTCTCCGCCGCCTCCTCGATGAAGTCCTCCACCTTGAGGTGCTTGAGCAGGTCGAGGCGGAGTTTCATCGGGCATAACGTAGCGCGGCCCTACAGGTGCGACAACCGGAATTTAGGCCGGATTGTCCGGCAAGTCACGCGTGAGCAATGGATACATCAAATCTCACACCGGACTCCCGTGCTAACGTGGGATTCTTATCTCGTGTGCGGATCGCTCCACATAAGACAGCAGCCTTTCAACAATTGGCTCCGGACATTCGAAGTAGTGTTCATCAAGCTCGTTGAGCTTTGGTTGCACGTCGTCCATCGCAGCCATGCACGCTTCATCGCAATCCATGCCATCGAAGTTTGGTGGCAAGCGAAGAGTGTCAATGGCTTGGGAAGACACCTCCGCAAGCTTGCTGCAACCAATCGCGTTGAGTGCATCGACAAGGAACGGAGCGAAGTGCTTGGAAGAGTTAATGAAAAACTGGAAGTATCCACCATTATTCACTTCCCGCTCCATCGCTTCGATGGCGAGCACCGCGCGTTCGGCGTCCGTTAGCTGGAGAATCGCTTCCCTGGTTTGCGCATCGTCAAGGGCATGCCAGTTGTGTCTCTCTATGAGAGCCGATTCAATCGCCAAAACCAACGAATCATCACGGAATTTGCCACGGAGCGCGAGAATCCCACTGATGGTCTGACCGGTGTATTCGCTCAGAAATGGCAACTCATTCATATGCGGGTTAAGTGATGGAAATTCAGTTCAACTTCCCGCCACGTCCGGCTTCTCCATGAACGCGTAGCAGAGCAGGTGGCAGATGCCCATGTGCGCGTCCTCAACGCGGCCGTAGTGGCCGTCGGCGATGACGATGACGTCCTTGGCGATTTCGGCGAGCCGGCCGCGCTTGGCGCCGACGAGGGCGATGGTGTGCAGGCCGTGGGCGTTGGCCCACTCGATGGCTTTCACGCAGTTAGGCGAGCTGCCGCTCACGCTCATGGTTAGCGCGATGTCTCCGGGGCGGCCGTAGTTCTGGAGCTGGTGGGCGAAGACGTCGGCGTAGGAGTAGTCGTTGCCCAGCGCGGTGAGCCAACTGACGTTGTCGTTGAGGGAGAGGACGCGGAAGCGCTTGCCGAGCTTGTCAGACGCGCCCTTGCCGAGGTCGGTGGCGAAGTGCGAGGCGTTGGCCGCGCTGCCGCCGTTGCCGAAGACGAAGACCTGGCGGTCCTCGCGGTGCGCCTGCCGCAGCCGCTCAATGAGCCGGGCGACGGCGGCGGGCGGAATGGAGTCGAGCGCGGCCTTCTGCTTGGCGATGTAATCGGAAATCCAGTCGTTCATCGTGCGGACTGTGGCAAAGCGGCGGCGGGCGCGGCAATTAAATTGAAACGGAGTTGCCTGCGAATGGCGCGTATCTGCGCGAACGGTTCAACTCCCTCTCCCTTTGCGGAGCAAGGGGAGAGGGCTGGGGTGAGGGGTTGGCCACGAAGTCGTTGGTGGTCGCACCCCTCATCCGGCCTGCGGCCACCTTCTCCCCTCGTTCCGCGAAGGGAGAA
>CAYZJP010000023.1:0-50460 GCA_964478755.1 uncultured Klebsiella sp. | reverse complement strand
TTGCTCTTGAATGAAACCCGTTCACACCCGCTCAACTAGGAAAGACCCTTATTTTAATACTGAGGACACGCAGCCAAGCCGCACCATCACACCGACACCGCGAGTTGATTCAAGCGGGGCACGGTTCGAGATTTTCGGATTGCCACCGGGAAGCTACACGATGCGCCTGTTAATTAACGCCCATACCCAGAATCCGAATGCTTGGCCTCCAAATGGTTGGCCGGGAGATTTCGTTGTGGGTCATACCTTCAAAATCGAAAAGGAAAGCCCTCTACCACACCTCGTCGTCAACCTCGTCAAGCTCATCCGTCTTACCAGTCCGGTTGATAACTACGCGCGTTTGGCCGTCGCACCATTTGACCCTTTTATAGAGGAGCTGGCAATTCGCTCTGATTCAATTGCCGTTACATGGGATAGCATTCTGGAAGGGGCGGAATATGAATGCGTTGTTCATCGGATGTCTCATAAACCGTTCAAAACTCTAAACGTCGTTTCGCGAAAGTTCACGCAATCATTGTCCATCAACGTGCCCCTAGCTCCGAATGAGGAGGGGGAGTTTTACTCGCTTAGGTTGAATGCCAGACACAACAATTTCCCGGTGGGTTTCCTCAGGATGCAATGGAAGGGTGGTGCCTACTCAGCAGACTATCGCTTCAGAGTGGTCGCCAGTAACGCTTCTTCCAATCGTCCTGTGGAGAAGATACCGAAGTGAGCCAGCAAATGGGCAAGCCGCCATTCGACTGCCCCGTGAAGTTTCCCTCTACGCTGGGCGTGTAGAGCCAAGGTGCGTCATTTCCGGAGTATGACAGTGCGTCCCGCGTCGCCCGACTTTCCATCCACGCCTCCCTGGTTTCAGCCGCACCCTTCTCCCTCACCCCATCCCTCTCCCGCTGGGAGAGGGAGCCACGCAGTCCGCGTCTCGGCAAACGGTGGCGCAGGGCTTCACGAGCCGGCGCGAAGTCTTTCCCTCTCCCAGCGGGAGAGGGCCAGGGTGAGGGAGAACGGCGACGAAGGCCAACCCTTCCACCTTCTGCCTGCATCACCCCTTCCTCGGCAGCTCAATCTCAATGCCCACGTTGTTCCGGATGTCGTCGTAGGTGGCCTGCATCAGCGCGCGGTCTTTGGGGCGGAGGAGTTGCGGGTCGGGGCGCCAGTGGAGCGGGCAGAGGTCGGTGGTCCAAGATTGGCCGCGCGCGAGCATCGTGTGCTTGATGACTTCGTTCATCACCGCGCTGCTGCCGTGGCAGTCGTGCTTCTGCTCAAGCATCCACTTGCGCGGGGAATATTTTCCGGCGTCGGCGATGAAGTCCATGAGCTGCGCGCCCAAGTTGTCGTCGGTCAGGAAGCGGCCAGTGTGCTCGTTGATGAAGACGCGTGAGCCGACCTCGGCGTCCCGGAACATGCCGGAGGGCGTGTTCGCAAACATGGCTTCGACGATTGCGATGCACGAGCCTTCGCGCTTGGACATGATGAGGTTCACCTTCGCGCGGGCCATGCAGTCGAAGACCACGACGTCGGGCGCGTTCTCCTTCAGCTCGAAGCGGTCGGCCACGCCGTAGGCGGCGGCTTCGGCCAGCAGGACTTCGCGCGTGCGCTTGTCGTTGTGCTGGCCGATGCAGACGACCTTCACCGAGCGCGGCATCTCGCGCAGCGCCTTGAAGAGGGCGAAGTGGCGTTTGTATTTGCCGAAGTTCGCCAGCATCACGATATCGAGATCCTTCTTCTCGAAGGGCACCTGCGGATAGACGGCGGGATTCACCCAGTGCGAGCAGTAGCGCGGGATGACAACGTGGCGCGGCGACTGGCGTGGGAGGGTGTCGAGGTCGTGCGGGTCGCTGACGCAGGCGAAGACCGGGTCGGTGCCGGGCCAGATGCTGGGGAGGTAGTAGTTGATGAGGCCGTGCGGGGTGGCCCAGACGGGATGGACGATGAGCAGGTAGCGCTTGGCGAAGGCCTCGAGCTGGTCGCGGTAGTGGTGGACGAAGCGCGCCCAGCGGTGCTCAAAGGCGATGTAGCACACGCCCTTCTCGCGCTCGCTGACGTAGGGCTTGAGCGGGACGAAGTAGTCAATGTTCCGCTTCTTCATCGAGGACGGCTCGAACTCGGCGAAGTCCACCGGGCGGTTGCCGAGCAGCTTGATGCGCTCGGCGATGCGGGCCTCGACCTTGAGAAGTTGCGGCATGCTCGCGGCGAGTCGCGCGGCTGAGCAGAGCTTCACGATGCTGCGGGCGATGGCCTGCGGGTCGGCGGTGGGCGGGGACTTGTCCTTGAGCAGCTCAACTTCGCAGAGGACGGAGCGGACGGTGTCATTGTAGCGGAGGGTGTCTTCCGCTTCGATTTTCAGACGCTGGACGAAGGACATCGGCGGAGGAGTGAAGGGGATTAAGAGAAAGATTACGAGCAGGATCAAGACGGGTGGCGGCTCTTAATCTTGCTCTTGATCCTAATCCGTCTTCTTTTTCCGCCGCAGCTTGGCAAAGGGCCGGTGCCTCTCGTGCAGCTTCGGGTCGGGGCTGAAGACGATGAGGTTGCCGTCGGCGGGGAAGACCATGGGCCGGGGCCAGCCGCCGCGCGTCAGGGAATAGGGCGCGTAATCATGCACCGCGATCTGGGCGAACAACGCCTCGCGGCTGGAGCCGACCTCCTCAAGCATGGCCCCGCGCACCTCGACGAGCAGCAGCGGACGCCGCGTGCGGAGCGTCTCGGTCATGCCGCGCAGGACGAACGGCTCGTGGCCCTCGACATCAATCTTCAGCACGTCCAGCCGCGTGACGCCGCGCGCGCGGAGGTAATCGTCCAGGGTCGTGCAGTCCACGCGCTCGGTGGGGCGGCTCTCGCGATAGACGAGGTTGACTGACGCGGTGCCGGCGTTGTCCTCGGCGCCGAGGTTGATTTCCATCGTGCCCGCGCGGTCGGTGATGATGAGGCGCTCAGGGACGACGTTTTGCAGATTGTTGCGCTCCACGTTGGCGCGCAGGTCGGCGTGCTGCTCGGAGACCGGCTCGAAGGCGTGGACCTTGCCGTGCTTGCCGACAATTGGCGCGGCGAGCAGGGTGTAATAGCCGACGTTGGAGCCGACATCGAAGAAGACCATGCCGGGCTTCAGGTAGCGGCGGATGAACTTGGACTCCTTGCGCTCGTAATTGGGGCCGTTCCACCAGATGGCGTTCTGCACCTCGTCCCAGAGCTTGCAGTTGATGCGCATGCCGCGTGCGAGCTTGATGGTCTGCTGCCGGCGCGAGCGCAACAGCCAGCGCTGAAAGATGAAGCCGGTCACGCGCCACTTGCCGCGGAAGTAGGGCGTCCTGCGGGAGAGGAAACCGAGCGCGCCAAGCAACGGCCCGACGCGCTTGGGCGGGCCGGGTGGCGTTGAATGTTTTTTTCCCGGATGCTCCATGCGTGCGCTTTTGGTGGCGCATGATGGGGCATACAAAATTGGCCCGTCAACCGAATCCCCGACTCTGGCTGCTGCGGCCTGCGGCCCCGTCACTTCGGGCTGAGGGGCGTGGGGGCGGGAGGCGGCGGCGTCACCAGCGCGCCGGCGGGGGCGGTGGAATTGAGCTGGGCGATGATCTCCTCGGTGAGGTCGGCCAGGCCGGCGTTGAACAGGACGATGGGCGTTCCCACGGCGCTCTCGGCGGCGCTGTCGAGGACGGCGGCATAGCCGGCGGCGCGGGCCTTCTTGTTCAGAACCTCGCGGATCTCGACGACGATCTTGTCCCTCATGTTGCGCTGTTTCTCGCCGAGCTGCGCGCGGGCGCTGCGGTCGAACTGGCCGATGCTTTCCTCGATGATTTGGAGCTCGCGGAGCTTGCCTTCCGCCGATTTTTTGCGCTTGTCCCGCTCCTCGACCGACACAGCGGAGTCGGTGGTGCTTTCGAGGAGTTTCTTGTATTCGTCCTGCGCCTTCTGGCCGTCCGTGACCATGTCCTTGCGCCGCTTGTCCAATTCACCGGCCTCCTGCTTGAGAACGAGGTCGGCCTGCTTGGTCTTCCAGTAGCCGTCGAAGACTTTCTTGAGGTCCACGACGGCGATTGCGCCAGCGGCCGGTGTGGGGCGGTCGGCGGCCAGTCCACCGAGAACCAGGGTGAGGATGAGGGCGGCGAGAAAGAGCAGGGAAAGCGGTTTCATGGGAGGAGGCAGATCAAGATTACGAGTGAGATTAAGACCGAAGGGAGGCGTGGAGGAGGAGCAAGTCAGGTTTCTTGGTCGTAATCTTGCTCCTGATCCTGATCGCCCGTGAGAGCTCAGAAGTCGCGGGTGAAGCCCACGTCGAAGTTGAACCGGCCGCTCTTGTTCTGGTTGCGGTCGGCGGTGATGGGGAAACCGTAGTCGAGCCGCAGCGGGCCGAGGTTCGGGATATTGATGCGGAAGCCCGCGCCGATGTTGTCCTGGTAGAGGCGCTCGCCACGCGAGGTGTTCGGGTTGATGCTGAAGGAGCTGCTGTAAACATTGCCGATGTCATAGAACAGCGCGAAGCGCAGGCGGTCAACCAGCGGGATGTTGTATTCCACCGAGCCGAACCAGTAAGTGTTGCCGCCGAACGGCTCGTTGAGCGAATCGTCTGGCGCGACGTGCGAGTATTTGAAGCCGCGCAGCGAGCGTGGGCCGCCGAGGAAGTAGCGGTTGAAGAGTGTGACGTGGTCGCCGTTGTATGCCTGCACTGAGCCGATACGTCCAAGCAGTTCCCACGTCTGGCCCTCCCAGAAGCCGGGGAGGTATTGCGAGCCACGGAGCTCGAGCCGGTAGAAATCTGATTCGCCGCCAAACGGCCCGCCGGCGAATTCGGAAAGGAGTTCCACGCGCTGGCCGCCAGTGGGCACCAGGCCACCCTTGCGCGCGTCATAGACGATGCCGGTGCCCACCTTGGAGACGAGCCGGGTGCCGGACTCCGCCTGCAGCTCCGGCGAGGCGGCGGCGGACACGTTCTTGATGCCGACGTTCTCGATCGTGTAGCTGACGTTGCCGCGCAGGAAGTCAGTCCAGAGCGCGCGCTCCAGGCTGAGACGGGCACCGGTCTGCACCTCGTCGTAGAGCGTGCTTTGGAAGCTGGTGTTGCGGTGGTAGAGGTCCACGCCAAAGGCCAGTTTGCGGTCGAGGAACCACGGCTCAACGAAGCTCAACAGGTAATCCTGCTGGCGCGCGCCGTAGCTGGCGCGCAGGCGCAGCTTCTCGCCGCCGCCGGTGAAGTAAGGCGGTTTCATCAGGTCGAAATTGCCCTGGGTCACCTCGACGAAGCCCACGACGCTTTCCACCGAGCTGAAGCCCGCGCCGATGCTCATGTTGCCGGTGTTCTTCTCCTCGACGCCGACGACGAGGTTCTTGCGGTTGGGCACGTCGGTCGGCTCCGGCTGGAGATCCACCTTCTCGAAGTAATTCAAGTTCTCCAAACGCTGCTTCGAGAGCTTCACGCGCACCATGTCGAAGGTCTCGCCGGGCGAGATGGCGAGCTCGCGGCGGATGACCTTGTCCTTGGTCTTGACGTTGCCCTTGATCTCGATCTTCTCGACGAAGGACTTGTCCTTCTCGTCCACCTGGTAGGTCACGTCCATGTTGCCCGTCTCGGTGTTGGGCGTGCGGACGGCGGTGACGCGGGAATCAATGTAGCCCTTGGCTCCGTAGAAATCGCGGAGCGCCTCCACGTCCTTGCGCTGGCCCTCGGGCGTGAAGGTCTTGCCCGCGGTCATCTTGATGTCCTTCTCCAGCTCCGGCGTGGGGAAAAGGCTGTTCCCCTTCACCGCCACGGCGCCGACCTTGTAAACCTTGCCCTCGAAAACCTGGAACTTGATGACCAGCCGGTCGGGCTTCGGATACTCGAAGACCACGTCCTTGATCTCGAAGTCGAGGTAGCCCTTGTTCCGGTAGAACTCGGCGAGCTTCTCCTTGTCATCGTCGAACTGGTCGTCCTTGAACTTGTCCGAGCCGGTGAGCCACGAGAAAAACCACTTCTGTTTCGTCTTGAGCTGCTTCGCCAGCTCCTTCCTCGGGAACGCCGTCGCGCCCACGAACTCGATCTGCACGATCTTGACCTTCGGGGCCTCGGTGATCTCGAACGTGACCGTGCCGCGCCCGGCGTTCTCGTTGATGCTCAGTTTGTATTCCGCCTTGGTGCGCTGGTAGCCGGCCTTTTGGTAGCGGGTCTGGATTTTCTGCGCGTCGGCGAAGAGCTTCCGCTCGTCCAGCGGCTGGCCGACCTTCGAGGTGAGCTCCTTCTGCAGCTTCGTGGTGCTGAACTTCGTGTTGCCGGTGAACTTGATGTCCGTCAGCAGCGGCTTGCCCTGCACGACGTAAATGAGCTTCACCCCGCCGTCGATTATCTCCTGGGCCACGCGGATGTTGTAGAAGTAACCCGTGTTGTAGAGGTTCCGCACGTCGTCATCCACGTTGGTCTTCACCAGCGGGTCGCCGACCTTCACGCGGATGTTGGCGCGGATGAGTTCATCGCTCGCGGCGGCGGGACCGACGTGGCGGACTTCGATCTGCTGGACGCGCTGGGGCGCGACCTGGGCGTGCGCCTGGGGCAGCCAATGAATCAGCAGCGCGAGAAGGACGCAGTATCGGCGAAGCAACGGTTTCATGGTCTGGTCAGCTCAGAGGCGGCAGTTAAACCACAGCCGGACGCGGATGAACACTGTTTTCTGACCGGCCCGCTCACTTCCCGCTCGCCGCCGGGACGCGCCGCGTTAAGCTGCGTTCGTGCGGCTCCCATTGAACATCGTCAGCGCGGCGTTCCTGTTCGCCCATCAGATGCTTGCGGTTGCGCAGTCACCGCCGACGCCCGCCGCACCCGCTGTCGTCCCTGCCTTCCACGATCCGTCCGACCTTCCGTTCCGCCGCGCGCCGATGGCGCAGTCCGGTCGCAGCATCGTCGTGCCGCTGGGGACGAATCTTCACCTCGCGTTCGACGCCCAGCTCCTCCGCACGCACGCGGTCTGGCAGGGCGACTCGCTCAACCTCTACGGCCCGCCCTACAACGGCACCTCCACGCGCTTCGTGTGCGACTTCACCGGCGCGCGGCTCTGGGGCAGTCTCGCGCGCAGCCCGTGGTCGTTCGACGCCGTTGCCCAAGACTCCGGCCCGCTCACGCGCTTCAAAGGCCACAGCACCGCGCACGGCGCGACCGCATTTGTGTATGAACTTTACCCGCCGGGCGACGCGCCGGTGAGCGTCATCGAATCGCCCCGGCTCGAACGCGTCGGCGAGCACAACGTCATCATCCGCCGCTTTGAAGTCGCCCCGCTCACGCGACGCATCCGCTTCAATGCTCACGATGAACCCGGCGATCCGGTGAACATCTACGGCGTGTCTGGCGCGCAGGGCCTGCGCACGCCGGCGGGCGTGCTGGTCGCGGTGGTGCGCGGGCTGCCGGGTGGCAGCTTCCTCCCGCTCGTTACCAGCACGCCGGCCCCGGAAATCCTCAACACCGAGCGCGACGGCAAGGGGCCTTGGTCCGCGCTCGTCACCAACGTCGTCGCCGGGCGCAAGGTCTCGCTGCGCGTCGCCATCCCGCCGAACGAGCAGCCGCAGATTTTTGAAATCGCCTCCGCCCTCTGCGCCGACGCGAACGCCGCCACCGCGCTCGCCAAGCAGCTTGTCGGCCCGCTCAAGTCGCTGGCGACACCGGCACTCGCACCCAACGCCGCGCCGGTCTTCCTCTCTGACCCGAACTTCACCGACAAGCCGGGCGGCGATGACTTCTACACCGTGGAACATTTCCCCATCCCGAAGGAAATCAAACTCACCGTCGCCGGCATGGACTTTCTGCCGGACGGCAGCCTCGCCATCGCGACGTATCAAGGCGACGTGTTCATCGTCGAGGGCGTCACCGGCGATGCGAAGGCCGCGAAGTGGCGGCGTTTCGCTCGCGGCCTCAACGAGCCGGGCGGTCTGCGCGTGGTGGGCGGCGCGATCTACGTGATGCAGAAGTGCGAGCTGACCCGCCTGCGCGACACGGACGGCGACGGCGTGGCGGACATCTTCGAGTGCGTGAGCGACGCGTGGGGTTACACCGGCAACTATCACTCCTTCGCCACCGGCCCGCTCGTGGACGAGAGCGGCATCCTCGGCGCGCTCATCACCGGCCACCGCACGATGCGCGAGGTGCCCTTCATGGGCTGGTGCCTGAAGATTTCCCCGCACCCGGACAACTCCGGCACCGTCCCCTTCACTGACCTGTGGCGCGCCGACCCGTTCTGCTCCGGCCTGCGCGTGCCCAACGGCTTCGGCGAATTCCGCGGCGACCTCTTCATGACCGACAACCAGGGCCACTGGATTGCCGCGAACAAGCTGAACCATCTTCAAGCCACGAACTTCTACGGCCATCCCAGCTCGCCCACCGCGCCGACCGCTCCCTTCGAGGGCGACGCGAACTTCACGCCGCCCGCCGTGTGGTTTCCCTACGCTTGGGTGCGCTCGGCCAGCGGCCTCGCGACGGTCGGCGACTTCCGCTTCGGGCCGTTCGGCGGGCAGATGCTCGTGGGCGAGTTTCAGAACGCCGCCGTCTTCCGCGTCGCGCTGGAAAAGGTGAACGGCCAGTGGCAGGGCGCGGTGCTGCCGTTCGTGAAGGGCTTCGCCTCCGGCGTGAACCGCCTCGCCTACGGGCCGGACAGCAAGCTCTACGTGGGCGGGCTGCGCATGGGCCACTGGACGAGCATCGCGCCGCAGCCGCACTCGCTGGACCGCGTAACCTTCACCGGCAAGGTGCCGTTTGAAATCAAGACCATCGCGGCGCGCACCAACGGCTTCGCGCTCACCTTCACGCTGCCCGTGGACGCCGCGCCCGCCGGCGACGCCGAGAACTGGGACGCGCAGCAATACACCTACGCCTACGACGGCAAGCACAACGCGCCCGAGAAGGACCGCGATGAGAAAATCCCCGGCCCGCCCGTGCGCGTGCTGAAGGCCGAGGTCGGCACCGACAAGCTCACCGTGCGCCTGACGCTGGAAGGGATGAAACCGCGCCATGTGGTCATGCTGCGTGCGCTGGGCCTCAAGAGCACGCGCGGCGACGCCCTGCGCCACGACACGCTGCACTACACGCTGAACGAGATGCCCCGCTAGGTCTTTGCTCGGATTACTTCCGGCGGGCTTCCAATTCTTGGAATACGAGCAGGTGGGCAAAACGGCCAATCTCTGCAACAGAGACTTGGTAGGGCTGCGTGGTGGCACTTCTATCGGTTCGCAACGTCAGGTTGATAACGGACGCTGGCGAAAGCGCGCTTGGAACCGTTTGAATTCCTTCGGCTGTCGGTAGTTGCCAGGGCTGCCCGGACCGCAACTGAAGCAACTCGTGAGCGATGTTCAACCCTTCTGGCCTAGCGACAGCAGCGATGGTCGTTTTATCCACATTCTGCTTCGTCAACACGATGCACCCTCGGAAGTAGCGCTGAACGAACAAGGAGCTGCTTTCTCCAAGGCGGCGGACCAACACCTCGACTGAAACGCCTGCTCGATTCGCAAGGTCTTGAATTGTCTCGGCGTTTACGGACGGAAGGTTACGGAAGGCAACTCGAAGCAATTGTGCAGGCAGGAGGAACTGAGCCGCTAGCTTGTTACAATAGAGCTCCAGATTCTCAAGCGCCGTTCGGCCCCCTCCTGCTCGAAATTCTTTCGCCACTTGGGGCCTTGCAACTGAAATGTCGTAAAACAGTGTGTGCGCTAACTCGTGGGCGAGGGAAAAGCGCCAGCGTGAAGGCAGAAGACGTTCGCGGCACTCTCCGGAATAGCGCTCACCTAGCTCTGATGGGTTTTCCCTATCCGAGTTGAAGAGAATCCGAAACCCGCTGGGGTGGGTGGTCAGCATCGCATCCACCAAGAGTGGCCGAAATTCTACTCCGGTTACTCGGCGTCGTTCGGCAATTTGCCGAAGTAGAACTGGAAACCCGTTCTCCGCTGAACTGCAAGCTAAGGCTTCTGCTTTTGACAACAGGGTCCGCAGCAGGGTTGCGTTTTTGCTTGGTGTCATCTCAGCCCAAGAGCTTCTTTAGCTCATCGATAACCTTGGCCGCAGGAGCCCTGTTAAATTCGACCTTCTCTTCAGGCATGAGGGCAAACTTTAGCCGTTCCAATGCATGAGCCACACGCTCCGCACTCTCAACGGATTCTCCTGCCGCTTCGAGAAAAACCGGGCGATAAGCTCGAATGCGCTCCCAATCGCTTTGAGCTACGTATGGCTTGTATTGCTTCAGAACTTCATCGAGAGCCTTTTCAAGAACGTCTCGGGAAACAGCAAGGTCCATAATTGGGCTGGCCGCAGGCTGCTCAGAATCCGGTTCACCAAAGATAGCGTCGTAGGCATGCGGGTTCTGGAGGGACCGAAAGTATGCGCGCTTCCGTTGCATCAAGTCGGGAATTAGTGCTGGTTCCTCGTCTTCCTGAGACACGAACGCATACGGGTGTCTTACGTAAGGTTTCATCATTTCAGTATCAATGGCCTCAGTTTTCATTGTGCGCATGAATACTTCATCCGCTGCTAACAATCAAGGCAACACCTACACCCTCGGCACGCTCCCCGAGCCGCCGCGTTGCAGCCACGCCGACAAGGGCCACGTGCTCGACACCACGCGTTAAGACCAGCGCAGGCCGCAAATGAGTCTGGCCGGAACAGGGCAGAATTGATAAGCACGTTGTGACGGCCCACCGCAACCGCGCGCGGCGGGCCGGCCAGCGCGTCATGGCCAGCGAAAACACACAGTTCCGCAAGCTTGCCGCGGTGATGTTCACCGACATGGTGGGCTACAGCGACCTCGCGCAACGGAATGAGGCGCTGGCGCTCGAACTGGTGGAGGAGCATCGCCGCCTGCTGCGCGCCGTCTTTCCCAAACATCGTGGCCGCGAGGTGAAGAGCACCGGCGACGGCTTCTTCATCGAGTTCAAGAGCGCGCTGTCGGCGGCGCGGTGCGCCGTGGAGATCCAGCAGTCGTTGCGCGAACGCAACGCGGCCAGCCCGCCGGAGAAGGCGGTGCTCATCCGCATCGGCATCCACATGGGCGACGTGGTCGAGCGCGAGGGTGATCTTTTCGGCGACGGCGTGAACATCGCGGCGCGCATCGAGCCGCTGGCCGAGCCGGGCGGCGTGTGCGTGTCCGAGGACGTGGCGCGGCAGATCCAGAACAAGATCGGGCTGCCGCTCGTCCGGTCCGGCTCGGTGGACCTCAAGCACATCCAGTTGCCGGTGGTGATCTACAAGCTCGTCCTCGGTGCCCTGCCGCCCGACCAGACCCAGCCGGCGGGCCAAAAGCGGAAACAGTTCGTGACGCTGTTATTTGCGCTGCTGGTTGCGATTGCGCTGGCCGCGCTGCTGGCTGTTTTACTGAGAAACGATAACCCATCGGCGGGGGCGGGCGGCAAGGCAGCCGGGTCCGGCCGCATCACTTCGCTCGCCGTCAAGCCGTTCGATGATTTCTCCGGCGACACGAACCAGGCGTATCTCAGCGACGGCGTGACCGAGGCACTTTGCGCCGCCCTCGGCAACATCAGCGCGCTGCGCGTGCCGGGCCGCTCCTCGGTCATGCGTTACAAGAACACGGTCAAATCCATCGGCGAGATGGCAAAGGAACTGCGTGTGGACGCCGTGGTAGAAGGCTCGGTGCAGCGCGCCGGCAACCGCATTCTCATCACCGTGCAGCTCGTCGAGGCGGCCACGGACCGGCATCTCTGGGCCACGAATTACGAGCGCGACCTGGGCGAATTCTTCAAGGTGCAGAATGACGTGGCGCACGCCGTCGCCGGAGAAATTCAGGTGCGTCTTACCCCGGAAGACCAGGCCCGGCTCGCCCGCGCCCGTGCTGCGAAGTCCGGAGCCGTCGAAGCTTATCTGCTGGGCATGCACGAATGGTGGCAGTGGTCGGACACCGGCGCGACCAACGCGCTGCGGCACTTCCGCCGGGCGATTGAGATTGACCCGGACTACGCGCCCGCCCACGCCGGCCTGGCCTTATCCTATATGCTGGCGTCAGGCTCGCTGTGGCCGCCGCGCGAAGGGATGCCTAAGTGTCGTGAGGCCGCGCAAAAGGCCATCGCCCTGGACCCCACGCTCGCCGACAGCTACGACGCGCTGGGCTGGGTGCGGCTCCAGTTCGACTGGGATTGGGCGGCGGCGGAAAAGGATTTCCGGCGCGCGGTGGAGCTGAGTCCGAAATCGCCGCTGGCCCTGGACGCGCTGAACAATTTTCTGGTGGCGCGCGGGCGGTTTGGCGAGGCCGTCACGGTGTTGAACCAGGCGCTGGAAATTGATCCGCTCTCGCCGGCCTTGCACAGCGATCTGGGCTGGACGCATTGGCTGGCTGGCGATCCCGAAAAGGGCATTCCGCACCTGCGAAGGGCGCTGGAGCTGGACCGTGATTTTCTCCAGGCGCGCACCTGGCTGGGCTGGACACTTTTCTTCACCGGCAAAACCAACGAGGCGCTGGCGGAGTTTCAGAGTGTGGTGAAACTCGACCCGGATTCGCCCTGGCCGCCCGCGCGGCTGGGTTACGCGTATGGGCTGACGGGCCGGCGCACCGAGGCGCTCGCGGTGCTGGCGGACTTGGACCAACGGGCGAAGCAGCGCTACCTCGTCCCCAGCGTGCGCGTGCTGGTGCACGTGGGCTTGGGCCAGAAAGCCGAGGCGCTCGACGCGCTCGAAAAGGCGCACGCGGAGCGCGAAAGCTGGATGGCCTGGCTGAAGGTGGACCCGCTGCTCGCGCCCTTGCACGGCGAGCCGCGCTTCCAGGCGCTGCTGAAAAAGGTGGGACTCGACAAGTGAGCGCGGCCGACTTGCCATCGTCTGACGGCTCCCCGTCTGCCACCCCGCACCGACGGCGCCCGCGCTACTCAGGCAAGCACCCGCGCCGCTTCGAGGAAAAATACAAGGAGCACGACCCGCTGCGTCACGCGGAGACGGTCGCGAAGGTGCTCGCATCCGGCAAAACACCCGCCGGCACGCACCGGCCCATCATGGTGGCGGAGATTCTGGAAGTGCTCGCGCCCAAGCCCGGCGAGTTGGCGGTGGATTGCACGCTCGGCTACGGCGGTCACGCTCGCGAACTGCTCGCGCGATTGCAGCCTGGCGGGCGCTTGCTCGGTCTGGACACGGACCCGATTGAGCTGCCCAAAACCGAAGCGCGTCTGCGCGAAGCAGGCTTCGGCCCGGAGACGTTCACCGCCGTGCGCAGCAACTTCGCCGGCTTGCCGCAGGCGCTCAGTGCTTTTCTCCTCTCCGCCGCGTCGGCAGCTTCTGAACCCGTGCCGGCGACTTGCAGTCGCCGTCCGATGGCATCGGACCCGCCCGACGGCGACTGCAAGTCGCCGGCACGCCTCACGGGCGCGGACTGCATCCTCGCGGACCTTGGCGTGTCCTCGATGCAGCTCGATGACCCGGCGCGCGGCTTCTCGACGAAGGGCGACGGCCCGCTGGACATGAGGATGAACCCGCAGCGTGGCCAGCCCGCGTCGGCGTTGCTCACGAAGATTTCTCCGGACGCGCTCACCAGATTGTTTCAGGAAAATGCGGGCGAGCCGCACGCGAGCGAACTCGCAACCGTGCTTGCCCGCCGCACTTTCACCACGTCGCGCGAACTCGCCGCTGCCATTCGCGCCGTCTTGCCGCAAGCAGGAAAGGACGACGCGGCCCTCACGGTGCGCCGCGTGTTTCAGGCTTTGCGCATCGCGGTGAACGACGAGTTCGGCGCGCTGGACACGCTGCTGCGTCATCTGCCCGCGTGTCTAAACCCAGGCGGTCGCGTGGCGATTCTCACCTTCCACTCAGGCGAGGACCGGCGCGTGAAGAAGACATTCGAGGCCGGGCTGCGTGACTGCGTTTACGTGGACATCGCGCGCGAAGTCATCCGGCCCACGCCGGAGGAGCGGCACAGCAACCCGCGTTCGGCACCGGCGAAACTCCGCTGGGCGCGGAAAGCCGCGTAACAGGTTCAAGCCCGCAGACGCCGGGCGTTTTCGCTGCGGATCGCGGAGAGTTGCGCCTCGGTCAGCACGGACTCCTTGAGCTTCAGCGCGGCGCTCTCGAAGTAGAACAGCGGCGCGTGCGAGCCGAAGAGAATCCGTTCAACGGGGAGTTGCTTGGCGAGATTCGCCACGCCGCCGACACCTTCGAGCATCGCGATTTCAAAATGCGCGCCGACAGCGGCGAGACGCAGCAGCGGTTCGCCGCGCAAGGTGCGGAAGGCGTTGAGTAGTTGCAGCCGGAGGCCGGGCGTTTTCTTCAGCAAGTCCGCGAGCGGCGCGGTGTCCACGGGCGGGACTTGCACGAGCGGATGCAGCGTGCGTTCGTCCTCCATGATGACGGCGAGCTGGATGAGGAGTTTCTTTTCGGCGGCGAGGGCGAGCAGGCGGGCAAAAGCAGGGTCGTCCAGTTTGTAGCCGTGGTAGTTCGGGTGCAACCGGATGCCGGACATTTTGTGAACCTCGGCGCAGCGACGCAGCTCCTCCTCCCAATCTGGCAGCTTCGGACTCACGGAGCCGAAAGGAACAAGCAGACCGTTGCCGTGCGCGCGACACTCGGCGGCGAGCCGGGCATTGGCGGACGCGAGGTCTTTGTGCAGCAGGCCGTCAAAGGTGCCCGCCCACGCCTGCGCGACGCCTTGTTCGCGGAGCTTGGCGACGAGCGCGGGCGTCTCGTCCAGCGGGCAGCGGCGAAAGGGCCAGCGGCTGAGGGTGACGTTCGTGTCAATGAGCGCGTCTGGAATTAACCGCTTGGACTCGGCACTGGCTGGAACTACTACAGCGAATGTTGCGAGTGACGCAGCGGTGGCGAGCTTGGCAAAGGTGCGGCGGGGAAACGCGTCGTTCATGCCTTGATTCCTTTCCGCTGGAGGATGGGCGTCATCAGCCGCCGCAGATTGCCGCTGAGGATGAGCTGTTTTGCGGCATCCGGGATTTGCGCGCCGAAGACTTTGCCGAGCTGGGAGGCGAAGCTGCGGCCACCGGCGTCGCTGCCGTAGATGACGCGCTCGGCGCCGAGTTCGCGCACGGCCATCTCGGTGTAGCCCGCCACCGGGTCGGAGCCGGCGAGGTCGGCGTAGAGATTCTTGCTCGCGCGGATGGCGCGGATGCCGCGCTCCCAATCGCCACCAGTGTGGCCACAGATGATGGGAGTGGCCGGGTGGCGCGCGGCGAGTTCCACGAGGTCGAATGGCGTGGATTCACCAGGGTCGTTGCCGCCGACCTTGAGCCACGTGTGCTGGAAGATGACGGCCTGTAGTTCGCCAGCACGCTTGATGATGGGATCGAGTTCGGGCGCGCGGCACTCCTTCGCGACCCAGAGTTTCACGCCGACCATCGGCCCGCGTGCGACGCAGCGGTCGAGTTCGGCGAGGCTCTCCTCGACAAATTTTGGGTTGAGATACACGAAGCCAAACGTGCGGTCGGGAAATTTGCCGATGGCTTCGAGGACTTGGTCGTTCTCCTTGCGAAATGTTTCCGGCTTCGGGTCGCGCGACCACGGGAAGCCCATGTAAACGCACAGCCGCTCGATGCCCATGCGGTCGGCGAAGGCGATGAGCTGCGTCATGCGCTCGACGGGCGTCGCGCCGGAGACGCCGCTGAGGTGGACGTGGAGGTCCCAGATGGTCATGGCTGGGCTGATTAAGCTGACGATGCACAGCGAGCGCAAGAGAACTTGCCGCCGATCTTCAATCTCCTCGTGAGCCCAAGCCCGATTGTCCGCCGGTCGTTCAGCGCGCCGCTTCGCCAGGTTTCGGATCCACCGCCGGCCCGAGCACCTTGCGCACGCGGGCGACTAGCTCGGACGGGCTGAAGGGTTTCACCATGTAATCCGCCGCGCCGAGCTCGAGGCCGGTGACGACGTCTTTGTCGCGTGCGCGGGCGGTGAGCATGATGACGGGAATGTGCCGTGTGTGCGCGTCTTCCTTGAGCCGACGCAACACCTCGAAACCGTCATACACCGGCATCAAACCATCGAGGATGACGAGGACCGGCTTGACGGTGCCGGCGAGCGCGAGAGCCTTCTCACCGTCCGTGGCATGGACAATGGTGAAGCCCGCCTGCCTGAGTTTGAACTCAATCAGTTGGGCCGTCTGCGGCTCGTCCTCGGCCAGCAAGATGATCGGCATCGCGGCGAGAAACTATGCACGGAGCCGGAGACGCACAAGCGCGGAGATGGCCGCCCGCGAAGCCCTCACTTGTCGAACTGCCTCAACCAGTCGCCGGCGTATCGCTGGTAGGCGCTCCATCCACGCGCGCGGACGGCGGCTTGCAACGTGCGCTCCGTCTCGGCACGGATGGCGAGAAGCGCGACCGCGCGGGCGTCATCGGTCAGGTCCGCGTTTGCGCGCGTCTGGCTGGCTTGCTCCTGCGCGGCGGTCTGGAGTTCGAGCCACTGCGCGGCGGTGGCGGGCGGGACATCGAGCCGGCGCGCAAGCTTGAGCAGCGTGTGAAAACGCGGGTCGCTGCCGCGTTCGAAGGCGGCGAAGCCATCTTCGCCCAGCCGCGCACCGAGGAATTCCTTCCGCTGCGCCTCGCGTTCCTCGAACTTGGATTTGTAATCCGGGTCTTCGTTGGGACGTTTGGGATCGCGCGGGGCGGGACGCGGATGTGCGTTGTCGAACTCGCGCAGGCTGCGGGCCAGCCCACGCAGCTCATCCGGCGTCGCCGTGAAGCCGCGCAGCTCACGCACCTTTGCGGCCTGCGGGCTGCGGCGCAGCTCGGCCTCGTCCCACTCGTCCGCGCTGAAGAGCGCGCGACGCTCGGTCTGCTGGCGGTCACGCACTTCCTTCTGCTTCGCGCCGCGCTCGGCGGGCGCGGCCTTGGCGAGGTCGCGCTTCAATGTTTCGAGTTCCTTCGCGTGCCGGCCTTCGAGCGCGGTGACTTCCGCCTGCTTCTCATCCGGCAGATGGCCGAAGTGTTCGTTGCGGCCCGGCTTGGCCGGTTTGTTTTCCTGGCCCACAACGGCGTGCAGTTCGGACAGGGCGCTTTTCTGCCCGGCCTTCAGCTCCTCCATCGCCTTCTCCAGCGGCGTGTCCTCGAACAGTTCGTCGAGCTTCCCGCTCGTCGCCATCATGTCCCAAAAGCGCGCCTGCAACGGGCGGGTCAGCTCACGCAGCCGGGTGCGGAAATCGTCGGCGATGCGCGCTTCGAGGATGTCGCGCACGGTCTCCTTCGGGCAGCCGATGGCGAGAAGGTTGGTGAGATAAGTCGAGTAGTTCGTGGACTCGACTTGGCTCCAATGAAACGGCGGGCTGCCTGGCACTTTGACCACGGGCGCAGGTGCGGGCGGCTCGTTCACCACTTCCGTGACCACGCGGGTCCGAGTGCGGTGTCCGTCGCGCGGCGCGGGGCCGGGCATCCGCGCGCCCTGCCAGAGCAGCGCGCCGACGAGCGCGAGGTTCGCTGCCACGGTGCCGAGGATGAAGGCGCGCAAGTTCATCGGACGAGAACTCCTTGCGTTCCTGTGCGCAGTCGATCCGTTGGTGGGGAAAGCGAATTGGTGAACTGCTGGCCGTATTGCTTCACGAAGGCACCGAAACCGACCGGCCCGAGGCTGTCCGAAAGCGCCTGCGTGGTCTGCGCGCGCAACGCGGCCAGCAACAGCGCGCGCTCCTCCGTCGAGAGCTGCCGGTCCGCGCGGATTTGCTGCGCCTGCGTGTCGGCGGCACGGCGGGTTTCGTAGGCCTGCACGAGCGCGGCCTTGGCGACGCCCTGATTCTCCGTGCTCTCGAACAGCTCGCGGAACAACTGGTCCTTGCCCCGCTCCACATCGGCGTAGCGCTCCTGTCCGAGGAAGCGACGGAGCAACTCCGCGAACGCCGCGTCGCCCTTCTCCCGTTCCGCCTCGGAGTAAATTTCATCCTCGATGTTCAGCGCCTTGGCGAGCGAGTCGTGCGTGTCGGCGCACAGGCGGGCGATCTCGCGCAGCTCGCCGCCGGTGACGCTCACGCCGCCGCGCCGGCTTAGGTGCTCCAAGCCGTCAAGGGTCGCGATGCGCAGCCGGAGTTCCTCCAGCTCGGACGGCGCGATGCCGCGCGCCAGCTCGTTCTCGAAACGGTCGCGCAGCGCGTGGAGCTGGGTGAGATCCTCGTCGAGCAGGATGCCCTCGGTGGCGGCGAGTTGCGCCTTCCCGTCGGCCTCACGGAGTTGATGGATCGTGAAGACATGGTCGGTCTTGGTGGTGTCAATGAAGCCGAGCAGCAGCTCCAGGATCGCCGCGTCGAAGCCTTCCTTGCGGAGCGAGTGCAACGCCTCATAACTCATCTCCGCGCCGAGCAGCCGCTGGATGAGCGCGCGTTTCTCCAGCTCAAGCGCGCGGAGCTTCGCTTCGCGTTGGCGTTGCCGCGCGTCGCGCATGTCGGCGGTTTCCCAGAACGTGTCTTCCTTGGTTTCCGCCAGCTCGGCCTCACGCGCGTCGTAGAGCTTCTCGATGTCCGGCAGCAGGATGTCGCGCAGCGTGCGCTCCGGGCAGCCGACGGCGCGGAGCTTCGCGGCATACACGGCGTAGTCCGACGATTCGAGCGCGCTCCAGTGAAACGGCGCGGCGTTGGTGGTCGGGGCGGATGGCGCGACGGGCGCGGGATTGCGGACGACGCGCGTGGTCGTGAGGGTCAACCTGCGCGCGAGCGAAGAAGCCGCCGAGTTCGTGCGCGCCTGGAACAGCGCGCAGTTCATTGTCAACAGCGCCCCGGTGAGGGCGAGCGACAGAACCAAGGCAAGGGCGGCCCGCATAAGCGCGTGAGCTTCGACGACGGGAGGGTTGTAGCAATCACATGACCTTGCGCGCAACTGCGCAACGCACGCGCCGCATGGACTTGGCCGGCGGCTCTCCGTAGCCTCCCCGTGTGGCTGACGCCCGACAAAACCTGCCGCGCCTGCGCCTGCGCGTGACCGCCGCCGCCGAGTCGGCGATTCGCGGCGGGCATCCGTGGGTTTTCGACGCGAGCATCCGCGAGCAGAACCGCGCCGGCCAGGCGGGAGAACTCGCGGTCATCTACGACCGGCAGGACAAGTTCCTCGCGCTCGGCCTCTACGATCCGCTCTCGCCCATCCGTGTGCGCGTGCTGCACCACGGCAAGCCCGCGACCGCTGACGAAAGCTGGTGGCGAGCACGCCTGCAAACCGCGCTTGCCCGCCGCAACGGACTGTTCGACGCGCAGACCACCGGCTACCGCTGTCTCAGTGGGGAGAGCGATGGCTGGCCTGGCATCGTGCTGGACCGGTATGACACGACATTTGTGCTCAAGCTTTACACCGCCGCGTGGCTGCCACGCGTGGGCGAAGTCACAGGCTGGCTCCGCGAAGCGTTGCGACCGGAGCGGCTGATCCTCCGTTTGAGCCGGAACATCCAGGCTCAAGCGGAGAAGGAGTTCAACTTGCGCGACGGGCAGGTGATGGTCGGCGACGCTCCTCGCGGGCCAGTCGTCTTCCTCGAAAGCGGCATTCGCTTCGAGGCGGAAGTCATTCGCGGGCAGAAAACTGGTTTCTTCCTCGACCAGCGTGAGAACCGCCGTCGCGTCGAGAAACTCGCCGCCGGACACGACGTGCTCAACGCGTTCAGTTTCTCGGGTGGCTTCTCGCTCTACGCGGCGCGTGGCGGAGCGCGCAGCACGACGGATCTCGACATCAGCCCGCACGCGCTGGAGTCAGCGCGCCGGAACTTCGCGTTGAACGCAGCGGACCAGCGCATTGCCGCGTGCCGGCACGAGTGCGTGCAGGCGGACACGTTCGACTGGCTCGCGGCGAGCGCTCACGCTGACTTCGACCTTGTCATCCTCGATCCACCGTCGCTGGCGCGGCGCGAGACGGAGCGGACGGGAGCAATTCAAGCCTATCGCAAGCTGGCGGCGCTGGGCATTCCTCGCTTGCGACGCGGCGGCATCCTCGTGGCGTCGTCGTGTTCGGCGCACGTTTCTGCGGCGGAGTTTTTTGGTGCGGTGCAGGAGGCCGTGGAGGAGTCGCGAAGGAACTTCGTGGAGTTGGAGCGCACCGCGCATGCGCTGGACCACCCGGCAACATTCCCGGAGGCGAAGTATCTCAAGTGCCTGTTCGTGCGCTTCGAGCCATGACGCGCGGCGGCCACACACAGGGCCGTTTCACTGCACCACGCGCGTGCAGTTTTCGCCGCCGAAGGGGTTCGGCTTGCGCGCGTCGCACTTGGGGTCGTCAGCCCACTGGCCGTCCACGATGAAGCGGTATTCGTGCTGGCCGGGCGGGACGGCGACGGTGGTTTTCCACGCGCCGTTGCGCTGGCGTTTCATCTCGCGGGCATCGTCCTCCCAGCCGGTGAAATCACCGGCCAGCTTGACGTTGCGCGCGTCGGGCGCGGAGAGGCTGAAGGCCACGCGGCGTTTGGCCGGGGCGGGTGAGGCGGGCTTGGTTTTGGCGGACATGGCTCGGTATTTGGTTGAATGATTTGACTTCCCGGATTTGAACTTGAGCTGACGGCGTTCGCTCATGGTCAAGTATGTGGCACAAAACGGACGGCCCTGCAATCCCGAACTCGGTTACGAACCGGCGACGCCCGGACGCCAGAAAAAGTTTCCCCCCATTGTCCTTTGCCCTATCTTCGCGGCAAAAGCGTAGCACGGGAACGACCTTGGGTTTGCCGCGAAACAGACGAACAGGCTGGTGGCCGGAGCATTTGCGCCGCATGGGGGCGGCGTATCTGGTGCTCGTCATCTCGCTTGTCCCCACGCTGCTGGCCTATCAGCGGGTCAGGGAGAACGCCCGCGAGCGCGACCAGGAGCGCTTTGACCAGATCACCCGCGCCAAGCACGATGCGGTGGAGCGCCGCGCCGTCCGCTATCTCGACGAAGTCGCCAACCTCGGCGGGTTCTTCACCGCCAACGAGACCATCGAGGTCGCCGAATGGAACCGGTTCTTGCGCAGTGTCGCAGTGGCGGAGCGGTTTCCCGGCTTCCAACTGCTCGGCTTCGCGGAAGTCGTCCCGGCCGACGCACGCGCGGCGCACGAGGCGAGGTGGCGGCCCATCGCGGGCGCGGACTATGCCATCCACCCGTCGGGCCAGCGGGACGCCTATTGCCCGGTCGTGCTGTTGAACAAGCTCGACGCGACCAACCGCGCGGCGTTTGGCGCGGACGCGTTCGCCGATCCTTCCCTTTTGCAAGTGCTGGAGCGGGCGCGCGAAGCCGGCGGTGTCGCGGTCAGCGGGCGAGTGCTGTTTCCATGGTTTTCAGGAAAGGTGACGGAGCGCGTCGTGATCGTGCAGCCAGTGTTCTTCCCTGGGAAGCCGACGACCACGGCGACGGAACGCAAGACGGCGCTGCGCGGTTACGTTTTCGGTGCGCTCGACCTGCCCCGCCTGCTGGAGGGGATTTTCGATTCGCCCGCAGAGCAGGGATTGCGCGCGGAGCTGTTCGACGGCAGGCAAACTCTGCCAGTCCACTCGCTGTTCGCCGCCGGCCCTGCTCGCGCGGGCCAAGCAAAGTTCGTCCGTGAATCATCCGTCCACATGGCCGACCGCGACTGGCTGCTGGCGCTCGCGTCGTCGCCGTCGTTCGAGGACAGCGTGTATAAGCGTCTTCCGCCCATCGTGCTCGGGCTGGGCATCTCGGTGAACCTGCTGCTCTTCGGCATCGCGTGGGCGCAGGCGCGCGCGCGCATGGAGGCCGAGCGCCTGGCCGAGGATCTGCGCAGCGTGCAGGAGCGCGACCGTCTGCTCGAGCGCGCGACCAACGACGCGATCTGGGACTGGGACATCGCGAACAACCGCCTCGCTTGGAACGAGGCGGTGCAGGCCATGTTCCGTTACTCGGCCGAGGCGGTCGCGCCGCAACTCGAGTGGTGGCTGGAGCGCCTGCATTCTGAGGACCGCCGCCGGGTGTGGAATGGCCGCGAGGCCGCCGTGCAGACCGGCGGGGAGTTCTGGGCGGACGAGTATCGCTTCCGGCGCGGCGACGGAAGTTTTGCCTACGTCATTGACCGCGGCTTCATCATCCACGACCGACAGGGCGTCGCGGTGCGGATGATTGGCTCCATGGTGGACATCTCCGCGCAACGCGAGGCCGAGGAGGCGCGCCAGCAGTCCGAGCGCAAGCTCGCACTCCACATCCAGCAGACCCCGCTCGCCGTCATCGAGTGGAACCTCAGCTTCCAGGTCACCTCATGGAATCCGGCGGCAGAACGCATCTTCGGCTACACCGAGCGCGAGGCGATGGGCCGGCACGCGGCGGAACTCATCCTGGTTTTTCCCGAGAAAAAAGAGCCGGGCACGAATCTCTTCACCAACCTGCTCGCCGGCGTGCGGTTGTCCGAGGAGGCCCGCGAACACGTGCAGCGCACCTGGCAGGACGTGCTCAAGAACGCGCAGCCCGGCGGTTCTCCGAACGCGTCCGCCGCGCGCCAGAGCATCAACGCGTTCGCTGTCACCAACCGCACCAAGGACAAGCGTCCCATCATCTGCGACTGGTATAACACCCCGCTCATTGACGCCACCGGGCAGATCGTCGGCGTCGCCTCGCTCGTGCTTGATGTGACCGGCCGCAAGCAGGCCGAGGACGCGCTTGCCGCCGAGAAGGAACGCCTCATCGTCACGCTGCGCTCCATCGGCGACGGCGTCATCGCCACCGACATCGAGGGCCGCGTCAGCATGATCAACAAGCTTGCCGAGGATCTCACCGGCTGGCGGCAGGGGGACGCGCTGGGCCAGCCGCTGCCAAATGTCTTCAGCGTCGTCCACCAGCGCACGCGGCAGACTTATCGCAATCCCGTGTCGCAAGTGCTCGCCGCCGGCGAGATCGTGGACTTGCCCGACCAGAGCATCCTCGTCTCGCGCACCGGCACCGAGCGCATGATCGCCGCCAGCGCCGCGCCCATCCGCGATCAGGACAGCAAGATCGTCGGCTCCGTGCTCGTCTTCCGAGATGTCAGCGACCAGCAGGCGATCATGGAAGAGCGCGTGCGCGCCAGCAAACTCGACTCGCTGGGCATTCTCGCCGGCGGCATCGCGCACGATTTCAACAACATCCTCACCGCCGTCATTGGCAACATTTCCTTCGCGCGCCTCTTCTGCAAGCCCGGCGAGAAGCAATTCGAGCGGCTGGAGGAGGCGGAGAAGGCCGCGTTGCGCGCAAAAGACCTCGCCACGCAGTTGCTCACCTTCGCCAAGGGCGGCGCGCCGGTGCGCCAGACCGCGTCGCTCACCGAGTTGATCCGCGACTCGACGAGCTTCGCGCTGCGCGGCTCGAACGTGCGCTGCGAATTTCAGGCGCCGCCGGACTTGTGGCCCGTCGAGGTGGACCAGGGCCAGTTCAGCCAGGTCATCCAAAACCTTGTCATCAACGCCGTGCAGGCCATGCCCGGCGGCGGCGTGGTGCGCGTCTCCGCCGACAACCTCACGCTCGAGGCCGACTCGCCGCTGGGGCTGAACGCCGGCCGTTACTGCTGCATCACCGTCAAGGACCACGGCACCGGCATCAAGCCCGAGCACCTCGGCAAAGTCTTCGACCCGTATTTCACCACGAAAGAAAAGGGCACCGGCCTCGGCCTCGCCACCTCCTATTCCATCATCAAAAAGCACGACGGAATCATCACCGCCGACTCGACGTGGGGCGCCGGCTCCGAGTTCCACGTCTATCTGCCCGCCTCCGAGAAAGAGGTGAAGCCCTCGAAGCCGGAGCCGGTCACGAACGTGCAGGGCCACGGTCGCATCCTCGTGATGGACGACGAGGAGCTTATCCGCGAGCTGGCCCAAACGGCGCTGGAATTCCTCGGCTACCAGGTGGACGCCGTGCCCGACGGCGAGGCGTGCATCAAGGCCTACGTTGAGGCGCGCGCCGCAGGCAGGCCTTACGCCGCGCTCATCATGGACCTCACCATCCCCGGCGGCATGGGCGGCAAGGAAGCCATCCAGAAACTGTTGGAAATCGATCCTGACGTGCGGGCCATCGTCTCCAGCGGCTACTCGCACGGTCCCGAGATGGCCAACCACCGGCAGCACGGTTTCCGCGGCATGGTCGGCAAGCCCTACAAGGTCGAGGAACTAGCGAAGGAAATCACCGCCGTCATCAACGGCAAAGGTGCGGCGTAGGCAAGTTCACCGCCTCCGCCACCAAAACATCCGCTCCAGCCCCGTGCGGTTCGGATACGAGCGCGGCGTCCACTCCTCCAGCAGCTCGAAGTGCGGTGAGAAGCGCGTCCAGATTTCCTCGCGGTCCACGCCGAAGGGCGGCCCCTCCTTGTCCGGGATGAAGTAGTTCACCGCGAGATAGTGCCCGCCCGGCTTGAGCCAGCGCGGCACCGCGCGCACGTAGTCCTCGCGCTGGCCGGGCTGGATGGCGCAGAAGCACGTGTGCTCGAAAATCCAATCGAACGGCGCAGGGGGATCGTCCACGAGGAAGTCACCGAGCCGGAACTCCACTCGCTCGTTCGCGCCTGCAGCCCGTGCCCGCTCCACCGCGCTCGGCGCGATGTCGAGGCCCGTCGCCGTGAAACCCGCCGCAGCCCACACGCGCACGTCGTGGCCCAGTCCGCAGCCCGGCACCAGCACCGTCCCGCGCGCCGCGTTCGGATGCGCCGCGAGCCAGTCCACAAGACCAGGCGACGCCTCGCCCTTGTCCCACGGAGTGTCATTCGCCTGATAATGCGCCTCCCAGTCGGTGTTGCTCATGCGCTCTTTCGTCGTGCCACAACAAAAGCGCACAGCATCCCGTAGCGCAGCGGCGTGAGGTTTAGCAGCCAGTCCAGCGGCGGGAACACGTAGCGGTCCGTGCAGAGCGCGCGTTCCACCACGCAGCCGAGCCGCTCAAGTTGAAAGCCCATCTCCAATGCGTTGGTCATGATGATCGCGTCGTCGTCCGGCTCGAACGGCGTCTTCACCACCGGGGCCACGCGCTCAAAGCGGACTTGCTCCGGTGCCTCCTTCATCTGCCGCCGCTTCGCGAGCAGCCGCTGGAGGTTCCGCCACTTGTTGCCCAGCCCGCGCATCCGGTAGTGGTAGTCACGCAGGCCAATGACGCGCAAAAAATTCGGACTGGAAACGACCACCTTCCCGCCCGGCTCCGTCACGCGCACCAACTCCGCAAGAAACGCCTCCGCCTCGTCCACGTGCTCCAGCACGTTCAACGCGCCGACGCAGGTGAAGTGCTGGTCGGGGAACGGCAGCCGCTTGCCATCGTAGAGCTGGCACCGCTCGCCGAACTCCCGCGCGCGGGCGATGTTCGGCTCGGACACATCCACGCCGTAAGCCTCCACGCCGTCGCGCGTCAGCGCACCGACCACTTGGCCGACACCGCAGCCCACGTCCAGCACGCGGCCATCCGCTCGATCAGGCCGCAACGCGTCAGTGTATTTGCCGTAAAACGCCGGATCCCAGCCCGCGAGAAACTCCGCGTAGGCTTCGTTGTTCCGGTAGAAAGACTCGTGCTGGCCCATACCGCGCGGACTATCCGGGCAGCGCGGCTTCGGCGGCAAGGGCAAGTTCAGCGCGCTCGCCTGCTAAATCCTTTCCCGCCTTCCTGCCTTCCTGATTCAATCGCCGTGCATGAAACTTTTGGTCATCGGCTCCGGCGGGCGCGAGCACGCGCTGGTCTGGAAGCTCGCACAATCGCCGCACGTCACGCGGATGTGGTGCGCGCCGGGCAACGCGGGCATCGCCGAGGAACGGCTCGCCAGCAACGGCGCGCTTGTCGAGTGCCTCCCCACCGTGAGCGCGGATGACCTCACGGGATTGACAGTATTTGCGGGGGTCAAGGGAATCGATCTGACGGTCGTGGGGCCAGACAACCCATTGGCGCTTGGCATTGTGGACTGTTTTCAAATGAACGGTCTCAAAATTTGGGGACCCAACCAGGAGGCAGCCCAGTTCGAAGCGAGCAAGGCTTTTTCGCAGGACTTCATGGAGCGCCACGGCATTCCCACAGCAAAGTCTGGCACGTTCACTGACGAGGCCGCCGCGAAGCGTTTCGCCGCCAGTCTCGGTGGCCGTTGTGTTGTGAAGGCTGATGGTCTCGCGCTCGGCAAGGGCGTGTTGATTTGCACGAGTCAGACGCAGGCCGAGCAGGCGGTGGAAGAAATCATGGTTCGGATGGCCTTCGGCACCGCCGGCCAGCGCATCGTCATCCAGGAACTGCTCGAAGGCATGGAGATTTCCATGCACGCACTCTGCGACGGCAAGGTCGCGAAGCTCTTCCCCACGTCACAGGACCACAAGCGCGCCCTCGACGGCGACGCCGGCCTCAACACCGGCGGCATGGGTGCCTACTCGCCCGCGCCGTTTCTCACCGACGCGGAGTTGAAGTCTGTCGGCGACGCCATCCTCCAGCCGTGGCTGCGCGGCTGCGCGGCGGACGGCATTGACTTCCGCGGCCTGCTTTATCCCGGCGTGATGCTCACAAAGAGCGGACCAAAAGTCCTGGAGTTCAACGCCCGCTTCGGCGACCCCGAAACGCAGGTCTATCTCACGCGTTTGGAGAACGACCTGGTTGAACTCCTTCTCGCCAGCGCCGAAGGCCGACTTGCGAGCCACGAACTCCGCTGGAGTCCCAACGCCAGCGTGTGCGTCGTGATGGCCAGCGGCGGCTATCCCGGTAATTATCCGAAAGGCAAAGTCATCACCGGCCTCGACGCAGCGAACGCGCTGCCCAACACCAAAGTCTTCCACGCCGGCACGGCGAAGAAGGACGGCGCCACTGTGATCAATGGCGGTCGTGTGCTGGGCGTCACTGCGTGGGGCAAGGCTTTGAAAGCCGCACAAGCCGCCGCCTACGCCGCTGTGAAGCTAATCCACTTTGACGGCGCGCACTTCCGCCGCGACATCGCGGCGAAAGCGTCACCTTTTTAACGCGTCCATCAACGCTTCGTCCTTTTGGCGTTCCTTCGTTAAGCGCGAGAATGTGTTTAAGGCAGGCACTATCCGGCACAGACCGGAATTTTTTTGCCGGTTGCCGAGAATGGGTTTCCCGGTGTCGTTCCTGCGCGGAACCAACGATTCCGTGGAGGCAAAGCCGGCGTTTTTTGCCGTTCTGGACACAATCCCAATCACCGCTGACATCGCTGAACGGACAAGTGTCGGAAAGTGCGCGAAGCAGACGGTTTGCGACTTGGATCTCTGAACAGGACGCGCCTACGGGCCTCTGAGCGCATCGGGGAAAAATGGCGACGGAGGGCCGACGGAGTTGAGAAATCGGGTCGAACTCCGTCAAGATTCTTTGGCCTGCCCGAGTGGTGACGAGACAGAATGACGTCCGATGCGCCTGGCTCCGTTATCCGCGTTATTATTCTGAGTGTGATTCTGACTCGTTGAATCAAAGGCGAGCAGAAAATGGAGAACGACCAATGTTCGCGGGGTGTTTGTGAGGTTGGCGGAGAGAGAGGGAGGGATTCGAATTCCCCGAAATCCGCCGGGTTTCTTCGGAAAACGCAGCACTACTCTCAGATAGACACACAAGGAAAAGCTGAGCTCAAGGAAATAGCCTCGGCATGGCCGCACCTGACTGACCCACTGAAGGCCGCTGTCCTCGCCATTGCGCGGACGGTGCGCCGGGATGGAGTCGGTCATGGGGGGACTTGAAGCTCTGGCCTGACTCCGAAAAAGTGGACAGTGTGAAAGCTGAGATTTCCTATCTCGCCCGTGAAACTCAGGCGTGACCCTTTCAAGATTCTCAAGTAGCAAGCGGCTTGCGCGAATGTTCTTTCCCATCAGGAACGGAATGCCGTTTGGAATGTGATGCTGGCGGCATGGACCGACGTGGCCGACAACAACCCGTGTGACAATGTCACCAACGGTTGCGCCCATTCGTTCGGCAGAACTTTGGGGTCGAACGGCTCGTCATCGCCGAAATCCTCTCTCTGAAATCGCTGCGAGTAGACTTCGTATTCCTGCGTGAGCTTGTTGCCTTGCGGCGTATCAAAAGCGTTGAACGTGCGGACGGCCTGCGCCACGAGGGCTTTGCGATCCGCGAGAAACAGGATGCGGCGGAATTGTTTGCTTTCCAGCAGCCGGTAAATCTGAGCGACGGTCAGAAAGGTTTTGCCCGTGCCAGTGGCCATCGCAATGAGCAATTCGCGACGGCCTGAACGAATGGCGGCCTCGGTGTCGGGCACCACGTTTGAACCGTGGGTGCCTTCCCGTCGGCGCACTGAACTTCGTAAAGGTTCAGGATGCCGACGACCTTCTTGGCCTTGTTCCGCACTTCCTTGTGGCGATGGGCCACAAACCTGGCGAGGACCACACGACGGTCCGACGCGATGCAAAAGGCGATGGCGATTTGGGCGGCCAAAGGAACCACCTGCGCGCTTGGATGCTGCGGCGACGACACGATTGCTCGGCTTCGCGGAGCATGACATTCAGATTCTAATGGCGGCGGGCAAGTTGACGCCGCTAGGCGATCCGGCCCCGAACGCGCCCAAGTGGTTCTCCGCCGTCGCAATGATTCTGCTGGCGGGAGACCATGAGTGGCTGCACCGGGCCACGAAAGAAGTTTCCAAATACTGGCGGCACACCGTGAGAGGCGGGACAACCCGCGTCCGATGGCAGCAATGAACGGGCGCAAGGCATCGAGATGCGGACTGAAAAAGTTTCACCTAAAATATCATCCCAAGGGCAAATCGGCAGCAGCAACGCAGTGTTAGCAGTAGCAGCGCGATCCGTCGATTAGTGGCTAGGGCAGATCGCACTTGAACAAGTCGTTTGGTTCGCCATCGCCCACGACGATACTGGCATGTTGCTTCTATTGATATTCGTCCGGCGGCAAAGAGACCTTCGGCTTGCGAAGCTCTGTTGGGGGCGATGGCGGTTCCACGAGGACAAAATGATTCTGGCCGGCGTGACATTCTAGGCTTGACTTTTTTATAATTATTGATTCCTTTTCCGCCTGCCGTGCGATTTGCAGTTTGTTGCCTTGGCGGTCCAGTTTCACGCTGCAATTCCGAGTAGCGCTTGCCATGAAAACTACCATCCGCTGTCCGCAACTCCGGAATTATCGAGGTCTGCTCGCCGCCACGCTGGCTGGCTCATCACTACTCTACTTTTGCGCGTCTTCGGTGCAGGCCGTGACCAAGACTTGGAACAACAGTTCGGGCGGAGCGTGGAATTTCGTGAACAATTGGTCACCAGCCGGAGTGCCCGGCGCGAGTGATGACGTGATCATTGGCACGACAAACGGAGCCTACACAGTCACAATCGACAGCCCTGGCGCGACTTTTAGAACGCTTACGGTTGGTGGCGGTGACGGTCTTACCAAGACCATTAGCTGGGTGGGCAGCACGATCACGGGGAGTCTGACCTTAAATACCAACGCTATCCTCAATCTGGCGGGCCCCAGCGGCGGCTACCTGAGCATTGCGGGGGTGATCACGAACAACGGGACGATCAACTGGAAGAGCGGGGGACCCTCGCTGCTGGACTTCGCCAACGGGACGCTGGAGAACCGGCCCGGCGGGGTGGTGGACTTGCAGACCGACGGCACGCTGGGCTTCTTCAACAGCGGGACCACGGGGGCCGTCAACAACGCCGGCCTCCTGCGCAAATCCGGCGGCGTGACGGCGAGCGTCTTCGCCGCCGGGGTCGGGTTCGCCAATGCGGCCGGCGGGCTGGTGGACGTGCAGGCCGCCGCGTTGCAGTTTCCGGCGGGCTTCACCAGCGCCAGCACGTTCAACGTGGGGGCGGGGGCGGCCATCCAGCTCACCGGTGGGACGTTCAATTTGGGCGGCGGCCACACCTTCACGGGGGCGGGTTACTACGGCATTCCCTCGGGCAGCCCGTTCATCAACGGGCCGCTGATCAACACCAATTTTCAGCTTGGTGGCACCATGATCATCAGCAACCAGTTGACCGGTGTGTTGCAGTGGACGGGCGGCGTGGTGAGCGGGGCGCTGACGGTGGCGAACGGAGGCGTGGTGAACCTGGCCGGGCCGAGCGGCGGCTACCTGAGCATTGCGGGGGTGATCACGAACAACGGGACGATCAACTGGAAGAGCGGGGGACCCTCGCTGCTGGACTTCGCCAACGGGACGCTGGAGAACCGGCCCGGCGGGGTGGTGGACTTGCAGACCGACGGCACGCTGGGCTTCTTCAACAGCGGGACCACGGGGGCCGTCAACAACGCCGGCCTCCTGCGCAAATCCGGCGGGTTGAACAACAGCACGTTCATCAGCCCTTTGGCTTTCAACAATTCCGGGACCATTCAGGCGTATTCCGGTGCGCTCGTTTTCAACGCCGGATACACCACGACCGCAGGCACCTTCACCTTCGGGATCGGCTCCTCGGGCTTCGGGCGGATCAACGTCACCGGCAATGCACCGCTGGCAGGGAGCCTCGGCGCGGTGCTTCTGAATGGATTCGTTCCCGCGACCAACACCACGTTTCAAGTTATGAACTTTGGTTCTTCCAGCGGTGGGTTTTCGGACACGACGGGCCTGCGGGTCGGAAGCGGACGCGTGTTTCAACCTCAGTTGACAGCCAGCAGCCTTACTCTGCTTACGCTGGCGACGAATGACGTGACCATCACGAATCAACCGCAAAGCGCCACGATCCTCGTGGGCAGCAACGCCGTTTTCAGTGTCGGTGCCACTGGGACTGGACCACTTGGCTATCAGTGGCGTTACAATGGCAATCCGTTGGGCACAGCGACCAACAGCAGCTACGCGGTCAACGGCGCGCAACTGGTCAACGCCGGCAATTACGATGTCATCGTGAGCAGTTCAGGTGGTTCAGCCACGAGCGCGGTTGCGGTCCTCACCGTTTATCTGCCGCCAGGATTCAGCGTGGGACCCGTGAACCAGACGGTGCGCACCGGGGGGGGCGTGACGTTTGGCGTGACCGCCACGGGATTTCCGCCGCCGAGCTACCAATGGCTGCTTAACGGCGTGGCGATCCCCGGTGCCACCGGTTCCACCTACACGGTGACCAATGCCGCGATGAGCAGCGCGGGCCAATACAGCGTGGTGGTCAGCAACGCGGCGGGATCGGCGACGAACCTGGCGAGCCTCGCCCTGGTGGACTTGAAATTCTTCGCGGGGGTGGTGGTCGATGGGCCGCTTGGCGGAATATACCGGATTGATTACACCACCGATGTCAATACGCCCTCCACGAACTGGACGACGCTCGCAACGATCGTGCTGACCAACCAGCCGCAGATTTATTTTGATCCGGATTCCGCCGATGCCCGCCGGCGGTTTTATCGCGCGGTGCCGCAGCCGTGACAGTGACAGGTTGCTGTTCTTGCTGAGCGCGGGTCAGGAGCGCGGCATTGATTCAAATGGGCGCAATTTGATTAGGATCCCATAGAGCAGACAATTCCACCTCGTCGCCTCCCTGCGGCGACTCTGGCTGTAGGCCCTCTCCTCTTGGATTGCCAAAGAGGCCATGAAGACCGCGCAGGGCGGACGATGCGGCACCCCCTGTCCACCTAGGTTCAAACCGTCATTTACAGAAACGCGAAGCCATAAATTCCACACCGGTTGATCCATCAAGAATATGTGCTTCGCATAAAATAAGCCTGGTATTCTTTGCTTGTCAGAGTCCGACTGCGCAGTGGCCATTCTGATCCTTCCCGGTGTGTCTGCCTCACCATCTGGCAACCATCCGAGCCCAATTCCGCCGTCTGAGTGGCGGGCCATTGTGGAAGCTTGGCTCCGCTACCAAGGTCTAATATCGTCCGCCTAAGAGCCTGTCTGAAAAAGCATGAAAGCTGAGGGATTATGCTCCGTCGTTTGGCCTAATCCCTCAGCTTTCATGCTTTTTCAGACAGGCTCTAAAGTCAATGCCGAGAAGGGCGATCCGCTGGCGCAAGCGATGTATGGCATGATGCTCGAAAACGGCTGGGGTGGCACGACCAAGGACGAAGCTTAGGCGGCGAAGTGGTATCGCAAGTCAGCGGAGCAGAATTTCAATGGAGCACAATGGTCGCTCGGCTTGATGTATGCGGAAGGCAAAGGAGTGACCAAGGATTTGGTTCAAGCCCACGCGTGGCTGACCGTCGCCAGCGGCAATGGCATGGCGTTTTCCTCGAAAACGATCCCACAAATCGAAGAAGTGATGACACGCGAGCAGAAGGCCGAGGCGACCAAGCTCGTCCGCGAATTGTCCGACAAGTTCAAGCGGAAGCAATCAAGCCGCTCGACGCGCCGCCGGGTTTTCGCAAAGCTGCCGGCAGTTCATGAATGCCGACACTCCTTATCGCCCGGGCCGGGAGATTGCCCGCGGCGGCATGGGTGCGATCCTCGACGCGCACGACTCGAAGCTCGGACGCTCCGTCGCCATGAAAATCCTGCTGCGTCAGCAGGCCGGCGAGGAGGAGAAAATGCGCTTCTTGCAGGAGGCGCGCGTTCTCGGCCAGCTCGCGCATCCCAACGTCGTCCCGGTCCATGACCTCGGCACGGACGAGCACGGGCGGCTTTTCTACACCATGAAGCTCGTGCAGGGCGTCACGCTGCACGACATCCTCCAGCTCGTGAAGGCCGGCGACGCGGCCACGCTCGCGAAGCATCCGCTCAACCACTTGCTCACGATTTTTCAAAAAGTCTGCGACGGCGTCGCCTTCGCGCACTCGCGCGGCATCATCCACCGGGACTTGAAGCCGCAGAACATCATGGTCGGAGAATTCGGCGAAGTGCTCGTGATGGACTGGGGCCTGGCGAAGTTCCTGCCGGGAACCGAGGCGGTGAAACTCGAAACCGTGGCGCTGGCCCCGCCTTCCCCACCCAAGCCGCCGACCGGGCCGACGGGAACGTTGGTCATCGAGAGTGACCCGGCGAACCAGCCGACGATCTTGTCCACGCCCGCCGGACCGGTGGGCACGCCCCGCGCGAAGCTGCCCACGCCGCTTCATGGCATCACGGACAACGCGCCCGCTTCGCCGTCCACATCGCAACTCACCGTGGACGGCACGGTGATGGGCACGCCGAGCTATATGTCGCCTGAGCAGGCGGCGGGGCGCGTCGCGGAGGTGGACACGCGGGCGGACGTGTATTCGCTCGGCGCGATTCTCTACACGATCCTGACCTTGCGCCCGCCGGTGGACGGCGAGAGCGCGACCGAAGTGCTGGGACTCGTGCGCACCGGCAGCATCGTCGCGCCAGCGACGATCCCGGTGGCAGAAAGCACGTTGGTCATGACCTCCGGCAACGTCGCCGCGCCGCGAAAGACTTTCATCCCGCTGCGCCACTGCCCGGACGGCCAGGTGCCCGGCGCGCTCTCCGCCGTCACGATGAAGGCGTTGAGCTACGAACGCGAGCGGCGTTACCAGAGCGTCGCGGAACTCGCGCAGGACATTGTCGCGTATCAAAACGGCTTCGCCACGAGCGCGGAGGAGGCGAGCGCGCTGACGCTCGTGCGGCTCTTCATCGCCCGCCACCGGTCGCTCGCGCTGGCCACGATGGTCGTGATCGCGTTGAGCGCCGCCTTCACCGCGAAGGTCGTCTCCGAGGGCCGCCGCGCCGAGGCGGCGCTCCGCGACCTGCGCCGCACCGCGCCGATCATGGCCCGCGAGGCGATGCGTCTGGCCGAGCAGGAGAAATTTGACGAGGCCCTGAACACGCTCGACTCCGCGCTCGCCCTCGACGCGACCAATGCCGAATACCATTTCAAGAAAGCCTGCCTCCTTCAGGCCGTGCAACGGCTCGGCGAAGCCGCGAACGTCTTCCGCCAAGTTCTGGTCCCGCCCGCCGACGCGGGAGACGAACTGAACCTGCGCCCGAAGGCGGAGCTGAACCTGCGCCTGTGCGAGAAGCTGCTGCGCGCCCATCCCGCCGGCCAGCCGCTCGACACCGAGAGCCGCAATGAATTGTTGCAGTCGCTCATCGAGCAGGGCCGCATGATCGAGGCCGTTCCCCTGAGCAAACTCCTCGGGAAGGAGATGGAAACCGCCGAGGTCGCGATCAAAACGCGGCTCGGCTCGCTCACCGCGCTTCCCGGTTTCAAATGGGAGGACCGTCTCAAACGCCAGGGCAACGGCACCTTCCGGCTCGACATCAACGACCTGCCCATCATCACGGCACCACCACTCGGCGATCTGCCCATCACGCACCTGAACGGCCAAGGCTCCAAGCTCGCCGACCTGCGCCCGTTGCGCGGCAGCCGCGTGAAGTGGCTGCAACTCAATGTCTCGTCCGTCCAAAGTCTGGAAGGCTTGCAGGAACTTCCGCTCGAAGAACTCCACCTCTGGCAATCACGCGTCACCGACCTCACGCCCCTGCGCGGCCTGCCGCTCAAATATCTCTCCGCCAGCGGCATTAAAATCACCGACCTCACGCCGCTGACCGCCTGCCGCTCCATAGGGCAGCTTGAAATTCACGACACGCAGATCACGGACCTCGCGCCGCTGCGCGGGTTGCAGATCACGAATCTGCATCTGAACCTCACGCGCGTGACCGACCTCGCGCCGCTGCAAGGGATGCCGCTGGTCGAGCTGGACCTCAGCGACACGCCGGTCGCCGACCTCGCCGTGCTGCGGGCGATGCCGCTCCGGCGGCTCAACCTCCACGGCTGCGTCGCGCTGACGGACTTCGGCCCGCTGGCCGACTGCGTCCAGCTTGAAATCCTGCATCTGCCCAAGCTCAACACCGACTGGTCCTTCCTTCGCAAGCTGCCGAAGCTGCAGCGCCTCAGCGACGAGAACATTCTCGGCTTCGACCGGCTTCCTTACGCGCAGGCTTTCTGGCGGCTTCACGACGCGCGCTTTGGAATCAAGCCCAAGCCGGCCACCGGCGCGCGCTGATGACCGGGGCGCTCGAAATAAGTTCACAGCCCGCCGGATTCGCGCGTCCAAACCTCCATGCTTAAAATCGCCTTCCGGGTTTCACTCTGCCTGATCGTCGCCGGCCTCACCGTCATCGCCGAGGTCAAGCCGGGCCGTTACAACCTTGCCGAGGTCCGCGATCCCGCCACGCTGGAAACGCGCGTCATCGAGGACTGGCAGCCGTGGGGCACGGACGCGAAAGCGCGACGGAAACTTGTCGAGATCACGGTGTGCGAGTGGTGGGCGGGGCAGAAGGTGCGGCTGCCAGTAACGTTCCTCGCGCCCGCCGCCGGCCCGACGCGGAACATCGTCTTGGGCAACGCGGGCGTGCAGTTGAAGGCGGCAGCTCCAACGGGCGCGATGCTGCGGCTGCTCCGGGACCACGGCGTGGGCGTTGTGCTGATCGGCATGACGTCCATCGACCTGATGGAGCCGGCGGGCAAACTGGATGTGGGGATGAAGGCGAATTTCCTCAAGACCAAGGACGCGCGGTTCACGCCGGCTTGGATTTGGGGCATGAGCGACATACGCGCGCTCACGGCGGCGTTGACGGAGAAAGAGGTTTTCCAGCCCGGCAAGGTGCTCGCCACGGGCGGCTCGAAGCGCGGCGTGGGCGCGGCGGCGGCCGGCATCGCGGACAACCGCTTCACCGCCATCCTGCCGGTCGTGGCGCCGATCATTGACAGTCCGGGCGGCCCGTATGTCGAAGGCATGATGCCGGCGGAAATCACCCGCGCGAACGAGCAGTTCCTCGCCGACTTGCTTGCGGACAAAGTGCCCAACGCGCCGGCGTCCGCCCGCGCGCCGCTGCTCATCCGGCAGAAGGCGCGGGCTGACGAACGCATCACCGTGCGCGAAGCGCGCGACGCCGGCTGGAGCGAAGCAGAGATGAAGGTTGCCTGCACGGCCGCGTGGGAAGTCTGCCGCACGACGAGCTACCTGCCCGCGTTGCAGAAGCGCGGCTTGGAAATCTTTTACAACCAAGGCTCGAACGACGCCGTCAGCCCCGGCTTGCGCGAGTTGGGCCGGCGCTTTCCTGACTTTCCCATCTACGTGGTGCCGGGCGGCCATCACGGCGCGGCGAAGGAAGCCGGCATGAAGAAACAGGTCGGCTCGCTGCCGGAGGTGGACGAGAATCTCTACGCCTTCGCGCAGCACCACTTCTTCAACGCGCGCCTGATGCCCACGCCGCCCAAGGTCACGAGCCGCTGGGACGCCGCCGCTCGCAAGTTGCAAGTGACCGTGAAGTTCCCCGATGGCGCGGAGCCGCAGCAGAACGAGCTGTGGTGGTCAGCGAACCGTCACCCAGACTACACGCTCGCGATGGAATACGACGCGTGGGAATCCGTGCCGATGCATCGCACCGGCCCGGCCACGTTCAGCGGTGAAACGACCCTGAGCACCAAGCCCAAGACGCTGGACGTGCTCACCGTGCATCAGCATGTCGCGGGCGGGTCCACGCTGACGCTCTCCAGCCCGCTGCTGTTCCTCGAAATGCGCTGAACTGCGGGGTTACTTCGCCTTCGCTTTGCGTTCGCGCAGGATGGGCGCGAGGAACTTCGCCGTCTCGTCGCCGATGACGTGGTAGCCGGCGAGGTTGGGATGCCGGTCGCCATACCAGCCGGGCAGGTTTCCGAAGTGCGCGTCGAGGCGGTTGTCCATGACGACGACCGTGGGCGGGTTCCCGCTGGTGAAGGGCTTGACGAACTCATGATACTTCTCCGGGATTTTCGCGAGCGGGAAGCGGCGGTAGTTGAGCATGTTCGGCCCCTTCTCCAGTTCAGCGGCGTAGCGCGGATAGATGTCGAAGAGCGTGAGCTTCTCCTCGGTGGCGACTTGCCGGATCAGGGCGTTGATGCGCTCGCTCGCTTCGGGGCCGGAGAACGGAATCACGGTCATCGGGATCAACATCGCCTTGGGATGATCCTGCCGCAGGCGGGCCAGCAGCGCGTGGAAGTCCTTGGGGAAATTGTTCGCGAAGTCCTCGCGCCGCGCGTTGTCGTTCAGCCCGTAACGGATGAAGATGTAATCCAACCCCGGCAACTTCGACGCCAGCTTCTCGTAACGGCCCGAGTCCACGAGCCGCTGGATGTATTCCCCGCTGAGGGCGAGGTTGATCACGTTGCACGGCGGCAGGTCGCCCTCGGCGGCGAGGAGCTGCTGGATGACGTCTTCGAGGTGCGGGCCTTCCTTCACGAGCTTGCGCGGGATGCTGCCCTCCGCCGTGCTGTCGCCGAGGATGAGGATTTGCACCTTGCCCTCGTGCTCGGCGCGCAGCGCGCCCGGCTGCAGACAGGCCAGCGCCACCAGCACGAGGAGCCGGGAGCAGAACTGGAAGCAATGGCGGCCCCGGCGGAAATCCGGCAGGCGGGCGGCGGAGTGGTGCGTGGTCATGCGCGAGAGCTTGGGCCACGCAAACGGAGCGTCAATCGCCGAGTTTGCGTGTGCTAGACGCAACTCGGTGTCGGAAGCCGGACACACCCAACTCGGCGACTAACTCCCGCTGCCGCAGGGCCAGATCGAATCCACCCTGTGGCTGGCGGAGCTGGGCCCGGGTCGGGTCGGGCTGGGCTTGGGTTTGGGCGAGTTAAGCCCGGTTGTGGCCGGACCAAGCTTGAGTCTGGCCCGGCACACTTGGTCGAGAGGACAACTTCGAATCACGAAGCCCGCTTCCTACTCGGTGCCGGCTTGGGAGAGCCAGAGCGAATCAGGATTGTTGGCCTGCGCGGTGAAGCCGCCGGTGATCTGAGGGCCAGAGTAGTCAATGAGCCGGGTTGTGCGCCCGTCCGCCCAGTGTTTGATCTCGGCGTGGCCGTCCCCGAAATTGAACGAGCTGGCCTTGTTGTGATAGACCGCCGGGAAATCAACGATGCCCCACGTTGCTGGCATGGTGGGGTCAACCCCGCGCACTGCAAATCCCCCATCATTGATGCTCTGCGGGTGTTCGTCCACGAAGACGAAAGTTCTGGAAGAGATGTCCGTATCACGGCGATAGACCTTCCAGCCTGCGGAAGCGGGCAACCATGGTGCGGTCACGTTATAGCCGACGCCTTGGTTCATGGACACGCTGCGGACCCGGTTTTGTTTGTTGCCACGGTCTTGGCTCTTGTCCGCCGGACACTTGAACACGCTGGAGTTACCGCTTAACTGCTTGCCGAGTGTCAAGTTGTTGGGTTGCGTCCCGCCGGTTTGGACAAACACGTCATCGACAAGGTTTCGGACATCTGTGTTGGCCGCAAGATTTAGAGTCGCGATGTTCATGTTCCCGAGCACCCAGCTATTGTTGGGGCTGTCGAGATTATTGATAAGCTTGCCGTCCGCCTCCGAAGCATACAACACCCATGCCACGCCAAGCTGTTTGAGGTTGTTGATGCATTTGATGCCATGGGCCTTTTCCTTCGCCTTGCTCAACGCCGGCAGGAGCATCCCGGCCAAGATGGCGATGATGGCGATGACGACGAGCAGTTCGATGAGGGTGAAGCCTTCGCTTCGGCGGGAAGTGGAACGCGTGTGCATGGCTGATTGAGTTGCGGGCTGGCTACGTTTAAGGCGCATATTGGTTGTAGAGCTTCACGTAGTCGTTGGTGGTGGGGATCCGGGCGTCCCACTTGTAGAGCACGGAATGGCCGTCGGCGTAAATGAGGCCGCCACTCTGCGCGTGATAGGTGGCCGGCTTTTCGTTCCCCCACGGAGGGGTTCCGCTCATGAACCAGGAGGCGTCATCAATGGACTCCAGCCCCTCCTCTAGGAACACGAACGTGTCCGTGGGCTTCCGGAAGGTGTCCATGCGGGGGAAGGTGATGGTGGCAGCTGCGTAACCGACCCCGCGGTTCATGGAGAAGCTCCGGACATACAAAGGTTGGACCGTTATGGCGGAGCCTGGAGCCTTGTCTGGTTTCGGGCAACGGAAGACCTTGGCTGAACCGCCCATGTAGCGTCCCAACTGGGCAAGCGTCACGTAGGTCTCGTTGCTGGCATGAGTGGCAATCTGCATATTGCCCACCGCCCAGTTGAAATCATATCGGCCATTCGCATCCAGAACCGGCGTGGTGCCGGAACTGTAACCTGGCCCACCCCAGCCATAGTTATTGGCCAAGCGCCCGTCATTATCCTCCGCGTAAAGCATCCAGCCCAGGCCGAGTTGCTTCTGGTTGGTGAGGCATTGTGTGGCCGTCGCCTTCTGCTTCGCCTTCGAGAGCGCCGGCAGGAGCATCCCCGCCAGGATTGCGATGATGGCGATGACGACGAGCAATTCGATGAGAGTGAAGCCCACATACCTGACGGATTTCAGATTGAGCAGGTTGGGTTGTGGTTTCATACGTTGGCCAGTTGCTGAATGGTGCTGTTTTCATACGCCATTGTCCGTTCCGCGTCAACAGGACATCGCGAGGGCCAGGGTGAGGGAGGGCGGCCACGCAGTGCAGGGAGGCGCATACGTGGCTGGGCGTTGGCCGGCCCGCCCGGTCGAGGTGCAAAACCTGAGTTACGCCCACAGCCGGGGGGGGCGCATCTTGATCTTGCCCCCGGAGCGCCGGTCTCCGAACCGGCAGGTGTTGAATGCCACCCAGCAACGCGCCGATTCGGAGATCGGCGCTCCGCCACGCCAGGCGGAGTCGGGGGCAGGGTCAAGCTGCGCCCACGGCAGGGCGCGCCAATACTTTCCCTTGCCGGTGGCAGGAGGATTCCGAAAGATGCCGCCTCGCGTTCCGCCCGGCGCACCGGCGGGAGGCGAATCCAGCTTCGCATGAAACAAAAAGCTTACGCCGCCGCCGGGGTGGACATTGATTTGGGCAACCAGGTCAAGGGCACGCTGCCCCGGCTCCTCGCGTCCACGCATCGCGGCGAGGTGCTCGGCAAGGTCGGCGGCTTCGGCGGCCTCTTCGCGCTCGATGTGAAGAAGTATCGCCAGCCGGTGCTGGTCAGCTCGGTGGACGGCGTCGGGACAAAACTGAAGCTCGCCTTCGCGATGGACCGGCACGACACCATCGGCGAAGACCTGGTGAACCACTGCGTGAATGACATCGCGGTGCTGGGCGCGGAGCCGCTGTTCTTCCTCGACTACCTCGGCACCGGCAAGCTGGAGCCGCACGTCTTCACGGACATCATCAAGGGTTTCGCGCGCGGTTGCGCGGCGAACGGCTGCACGCTCATCGGCGGCGAGACGGCGCAGATGCCGGGCTTTTACCAGGCGGGCGAATATGACGTGAGCGGCACGATCGTCGGCGTGGTGGAGAAGTCCCGGATGCTGAACGGCCAGAAATCCGTCAAGCGCGGCGACGTGGTCATCGGCATCGCATCGAGCGGTCTGCACACGAACGGCTATTCGCTGGCGCGGAAGATTTTGTTCGAGCAGTTGAAGCTGGCGGTGACGAGCCGCGTGCCGGGATTGAAGGGGACGCTGGGCGAGGAGCTGTTGAAAGTTCACGTCAGCTACGGGCCGCTGGTGCAGGCGCTGCTGAAGCGCTTCAATGGTAGGGCGCGTCACTCCGTGCGCGCCGACGGCGGGCAGAGGACTGCCACGCCCTGCCCGATTAAAGCGTTCGCGCACATCACGGGCGGCGGCTTCGTGGACAACATCCCGCGCGTGCTGCCGGCCAAGTGCGACGTGGTCATCCGCAAAGGCTCGTGGGAGCTGGGGCCGTTGTTCCGGCTGCTCGCCGAGCGCGGCGGCGTGGACGAGGCGGAGCTTTACCAGGTCTTCAACATGGGCGTGGGCATGGTGGCCATCGTGGCGGCGGACAAGGCGGACGCGGCGCTGAAGTTCATCCGCGCGCAGAAGCACGTGGCATGGGTCATCGGCGAAGTGGTGAAGGGCACGGGCGTGGCGCGGGTGGAGTAGCGCCGGGAAGACGTTTTGCCGCGAAAGGGCGCAGAGGGCGCAAAAAGGCAGCGGAGGAACGAGGTTGCTCGCTTTGCGACCTCTGCGCCCTATTGCGGCTGAAAAACTTCAGCTCAAGCTTTTGGCGGCTCGGCGGCGGTGGCGGGGTTGCGGAAGAGCGCGAGGAACACCAGCAGGATGATGCCCGCGAAGATGGCCGGCTTACCCCACAGCGGCTTCCACTCGATGGCTTTCAGCTCGGCCTTGCGGGCGGCGGCTTTCTCTTCGTTGACTTTTTTGAGGGAGGCTTCCAGCACGGGCTTCGCGGCGGCGTCTGCCTTGGCGAGGGCGTCACTGAGCTTGCCAGCTTCCTCGGCCTTGGCTCGCACGATGGTGGCTTGGGCTTTGGAAGCTTCGGTGGTGTGCTGCGCCTCAATCTTTCCGGCGACCTGCGCGCCGACGAACATGCCGAGGCCGAGGGTGAACAACACCAACATGCCTTGCGCCTGCGCGCGGATTTCCTTCGGTGCCACTTGGTCGGTGTAAATCTGGCCGGTGACGAAGAAGAAGTCGTAGCAAATGCCGTGGAGCAAAATGCCGCCGGTGATCATCCAAGCAACTTCATCCGGCGCGCCGATGGCGAAGAGTCCGTAGCGTGTGACCCAAGCCAACATGCCGACCGCGAGCATCCACTTCACGCCGAGCCGCGCGAAGAACAGCGGCATCACAAGCATGAAGAAGATTTCCGACATCTGGCCGTAGCTCATGGTCTGGCCGATGGGCAGGCCACCCATTTCCACGATGCGGCTGGTGATCTGATAGTAGAACGCCAGCGGGATGCAGATGAGCGTGGAAGAGATCATGAAGATCAAGTAGCTCCGGTTCGTGACGAGCAGCTTGAAGGCGTCGAAGCCCAGAATGTGGCCGACGCTGACGGAGCCGCTCGCCGTCGGCGGCGTGTGCGGCAGCGCGAAACTCAACAAGCCGAGCAGCACGCCCGAGCCGATTGTGAGATGGAACATGTTGACCGTGGTGTCGGCCTTCAGCCACGTCAGCGTGAGGCCGGCCGCGATCCAGCCGATGGTGCCGAGCACGCGGATGCCGGGGAATTCCTTCTCGGGATTGGTCATGCACTTCATGGCGATGGTGTTGGTGAGCGCGAGCGTGGGGTAGTAGGTCATCATGTGCGCGAAGAACATGGTGTTGATGGCGCTCGCCGAGGGATTTGCCGCCGCCATCAGCGTTGTCGCGTAATACATGAAGCCCGCGCCCAGCAGGTGCATCGCGGCGAGGACGATTTGTGCCGGGAAGAACCGGTCGGCGATCATGCCCACGAAGAACGGCGCGATCATCCCCGCGATGGGGCCGACAGAATACATCGTGCCGAAGTCGCCCGCCTTGAAACCGATGGTCGAGAGATAATTCGGCCCGGTCACATACCAGCTTCCCCAGATGAAGAACTGGAGGAACATCATGACGGAAAGCAGCAGGCGGTTCTTGGAGCTCATAGATTTCGCGCGACGCTAGGGAACGGGACGGCGGCGGGCAAGCGTCGAAATCGGCCGGCGCTACCGGTTTGCGCGGCGGAAGGCGCTGGGCGGGATGCCGGTCTCGCGTTTGAAGACGACACTGAGGTATTCCACATGCGCGAAGCCCGCGCGTTCAGCGATTTCCGCGAGCGGCAAATCCGTTTCCACGAGGAGTTGTTTCACGCGGTCAATCTGCACGCGGAGAATTTCCTCGTGCGGCGTGCGGCCCAGCAGCCGGCGGAAGCGGCTCTCCATCAGGCGGCGTGATTGCGGCACGGCCTTGAGCACGTCGGCCACGTTGATGCCGGAGCACGCCTTCTCCCGGATGAAGCGCACGGCCAGCGCGGTCTGCCGGTCTTCGATGGCGAGCGAGCTGGTGCTTTGGCGCGCGGCGACGCCCACGGGCGGCACGAGGCGCGTCTCGGCGCGAACTTTGCGGCCCGCCATGAGTTCGTCGAGCAGCGCGGCGGCCTCATAACCGGTGCGGTGCGTGTTCGGGATGACGCTGGTCAGCGGCGGGTGCGAGAGTTCGCAGAGCACCTCGTCGTTGTCCACGCTGATGACGGCGACCTCGTCCGGCACGGCGATGCCGACGCGACGGCAGGCATCAAGCAGTTGCCGACCGTGCAAGTCATAGCAGGCCATGATGCCGACGGGCTTGGGCAGCTTGCGCAGCCAGCGCGCAAGGTCGTCGCCTTGCGCGGCGTCGTCCGGGCGAAAGTGGCGGGCTGGCTCGTAAAAAATGCACTCGCCGCCTTCCGCCGCGACGGCGCGTTGGAAGTGTTCGCCGCGCCAGTTGGACCAGTTGAAGCGCGCGTCGCCGCAGTAGGCGAAGCGCCGGTAGCCCCGGTCGCGCAAGTGCTCGAAGGCCATCTGCGCGATCGCCGCGTCGTCCGTCTCGAACCACGGCAGCGCCGGGATGAGCCGCGCCGCGCTCACGTCCACGATGGGGATTTTCAAACCTCGCAGCGCGCGGGCCATCGCGGGTGTCTCGATGCGCGCGAGGATGCCGTCGCCGCGCCAGGTCGCGAGCCAGCTTGGCGGGCGGTCGCCGCGCCCGTGCTCCGCGAGATGCACCGACCACGGCTGGTGCTCGCGCAGATAGGTCACCACGCCGCGCAGCAGGCCACGCGCATAGGCGTTCGAGGTTTCGATGAGGAGGGCGACTTGTTTCATCGCGGCGGTGACGCGGCGGATGCTGAAGCAACCGCCGGCTTCCGGCAATGCTCCGCTGCAAACGGAGCCGTTTCGTCCAGCCGGTAAAAAAGCTCAAGTCAAATGCGCGAAATCTCATGGCCGCGCTGGAAGGCGTGGCGCACTTTCCCCGGCAAACCCGAAGCAAATGCCGGCTCGCCGCGCCATGAATTCCGCCCGCCTTCCATCCCCGCTGCCAGCCGCCACCATTCCCTCGCGCGGCGGGTTCACGCTCATCGAGCTGCTCGTCGTCATCGCCATCATCGCCATTCTTGCCAGCCTGCTGCTGCCTGCGCTGTCCAAGGCCAAGGAAAAGGGCCAGCGCACGGTGTGCATGAACAACAACAAGCAGATTGGCCTGTTCATGCAGCTTTACACCGAGGAGGCCAATGACGTGTATCCGTGGCATCGCAACAACAAGACGGGCGCTCCCAACACCACCACCGGTCTGAATGACTGGTGGGGTCCGCATATCATGGGCCAGCAACAGCACACGAACATCTTCCTTTGCCCGGTCCTGAAGGGAAACCGCGTTGATCAGGGCGTGACTTGGCAGTGGGCCTTCGATGTCCACAAGGCGGCCTACGGTTACAATGGCTGGTTCCATGGCCCGCGGCCTAATGCACCTCCGGCTCTAACCCTCGCCGGGGTCGCTTTCTCCGGGCAGGACAACTTTCGCCGCTCCCAGGTAGTTAACCCTTCAGAGAGCTTGATTGCCGGCGAGTCTATGCCCACGGCGGGAGGGACCTGGAGCACGAGCTTGTGGTGGGACAACGCCGGGATGAATCCGGCTCTCGGTGCGGCCGGCTTCGAGGGCATTGATCCGAACCGTCACCGCGGCCAAGGCATGGTGCTGTTCAACGACGGCCACGCGGAGTCGCGCAAGAGCGACGACATCAACCCGCCGATGAACCCCAGCACCGGCAACGCCGCCGCCATCAAGAACGCCCGCTACTGGGATCCCCTGCGACGCTCGCCGCTGTAGCTTGAGGGCACAGGCGGCTTGCCCGCACTGATGATTTGTCCTGTGTCCCCGCTTCGCACGGCGGTGGCTTGGGTTGACGGATTGGAGCCCACACTTCCCACACGGCCTGCATGTGTTCTCCCCGTGGCTGCGCGGTGTGGCGGCGGAATTCTCTCAAATCAAATGCGCTAAACCTCATGGCGTGTGCTTCCACGGCTCCCTATTTTCCGCCCACTGACAGCGACAACTAACCAACCTGCCACCAATGACCGTCCGCTCCCAACCCCGCGCGCCGCGCCGTGCCAACCGGCGCGGCGCGTTCACGCTCATCGAATTGCTCGTCGTCATCGCCATCATCGCCATTCTCGCCGGGATGCTGCTGCCCGCGCTGGGCAAGGCCAAGGAGCGCGCCAAACGCACGAAATGCCTGAGCAACCTGAAGCAGCTCGGCCTCGCCTCCGTGATGTATGCCGACGATTTCAACAACAAGTTCATCAACGTCTCCCAAGACCAAGCCGGCACCACCTTCGGCAATTGGCCGTGGGACGTGACCCAATACGCGACGACGAACATCAGCCGCTACGGTCCGCAGGAGCCAAGCTACTATTGTCCGTCTTATGAGAACCTGAACGACAATCACCAGTCGTGGAATTTCAACGCCAACTTCCGCGTGCTCGGCTTCGTGCCACTGCTCGTCGGCGCCAGGCAGGTGCCGGCCAACCTGACGCAAGCGAACACCTACAGTTCCACCAAGCCGCCTGCCGACACGGAACTCTGGGTGGACGCCACGCTCTCGTCTGGCGGCAACTACGCCGTCATCGTCGGCGGCCTCATCAATCGCACCGCCCACCTGAACGGCGTCAATCCCGCCGGCGGGAACATCGCCTACATGGACGGCCACGCCGCGTGGCGGGACTTCAAACTGATGGTCAACACCTTCGGCAACCCGCAGTTCCAGTTCTGAGCGCTCCTGACCCGGGAGCGCAGCGTGGTTTCCACCGCTTGTCTCAGCGCCGCTCATTTGCTTATCCTCCATCCGCTTTAGACCCATGAAAAAAATCCTCCTCGCCTCGCTCGCGGTGGGCCTCGCCGTCAGCGCCACCGCCAACCCCATCCGCGTGCTCTATTGCGGCACCGAAGACCGCGCGGCGCGCATGACCTGCCACGCGCTGATGCGCGACCTCGGGCGTGATGCAATCTGGTTCGACTACGTCTCGGACGCGAAGTCCGCCACGCCGGAGTTCATCGCGAAGTTCGACGCCGTCGTGCTCGACGCGCCGGCGGAAAACTTCAAGGCGCTCGACGCCGTGCCTGCCGCGAAACTGCTGAAGGCCGCCGTGCTGGGCGATCCCGCGGCTGACAACTTCGCCGTCGCCGCCAAACCAAAGCTCCTCGCCGCCGCCGGCGCGAAGCGCGTTGCCGAGTGGGAGAAGTTCCTTGCCCAGCGCGAGCCGGAGAAACGCGAGGCCAGCCCAACGGTCGCGAACTACGAGAAGCGCCCGCAGCCGCTCACCTTCCAGCATCCCTTCAGCGTGAAGGGCAGCAAGGAGCGCACGCAGGTCGCGCCGGATTTACGCCTCGAACTCTTCGCCGCCGAGCCGGACATCGCCAAGCCGATCTTCATGGCGTGGGACGAGCGCGGTCGCCTGTGGGTCGCCGAGACGCGCGACTATCCGCACGACGTGAAGCCCGACGGCATGGGCAACGACAGCATCAAGATTTGCGAGGACACCGACGGCGACGGCAGGGCGGACAAGTTCACCGTGTTCGCCGACCACTTGAACATCCCCACCGGCTTTGTCTTTGCGAACGGCGGCATCATCGTCTCGCAACCGCCGCGCTTCCTTTTCCTCAAGTCCAGCAAGGGCGACGACCACGCTGACATCCGGCAAGAAATCATTACCGGCTGGGGCGTGAACGACACGCACGCCCAGGCGAACAACCTTCACTACGGTTACGACAACTGGCTCTACGGCTGCGTGGGCTACTCCGGCTTCAACGGCAATGTCGGCGGGAAGGAGCTTCGTTTCGCACAGGGCACCTACCGCTTCAAGGCCGACGGCTCCGCGCTGGAATTCCTCCACCAGTTCTCGAACAATTCCTGGGGCCAGAGCGCGAATGAGTTCGGCGACGATTTCGGCGGCACGGCCAACAACGCGCCCATCTTCTTCGGCGGCATCCCGGCGACGGTCGTGCCCAAGGGTCTGCGCGCCATGAGTGCCAAGCGCATCAACACCGAGGACAAGTGCCACACCATCACGCCGAATTTCCGGCAGGTGGATGTCTTCGGCGGCTTCACGGCGGCGGCGGGCAGCGCCTTCATCCACTCCGGCAATTTGCCCGCGCGCCTGCAAGGCAAGGCGATGGTTTGCGAGCCGACGATGAAGAACATCACGCTCATGGACGTTCAGCGCGACGGCGCGGGCTACGTGGCGAAGGACGGCTTCAATCTCGTCGCCAGCACCGACGAGTGGATGTCGCCCGTGTGCGCCGAGGTCGGCCCCGACGGCGCGGTGTGGTTCGCCGACTGGCAGAACTTCATCATCCAGCACAATCCCACGCCCAGCGCCTTCCGCGGCGGTTACGACGCGCGAACCGGCGTCGGCGGCGCGCATGAGAATCCGTTGCGTGACCATGTCCGCGGCCGAGTCTATCGCGTCGTGTGGGAGCAAGCGAAGAAGCCGGCCATCACATCGCTGAAGGGCGCGGACGCGCCGCAGCTCGTCGCCGCGCTGGGCAGCGACAGTCAATTCTGGCGGCTCACCGCGCAGCGATTGCTCGTCGAGGGGAAGAAAACCGATGCCGTTCCCGCGCTCAGGCAGGCCGCGACGAACAGCGCGCCGCTCGCGGCGATTCATTCGCTCTGGACACTGCACGGCCTCGGCAGGCTCGACGACGCCACGCATCGCGGCGCGTTGCTTCACGCCGACGCCGCCGTCCGCCGCAACGCCACTCGCGCGCTGGGCACCGACGCGCGCGCCGTCTCGCTCTTCTTCAGCGCCGGCGTCGTCAGCGATCCCGACCCGCTCACCAAGCTCGCCGCGTTCGTGAAGCTCGCGCAATTCTCCGACACCAAGCCGATCCAGACCGTCGTCGCCAGCGTCGCGCGCAACCCGGCCAACCACACGGACGACTGGCTCAACGAGGCGACCCGCATTCTCGCCAAAATCCACGGCGCGCAACTCCACCGCGAAGGCCCGAACCTCCTGCCGAACCCTGGCTTTGAAGTCGTCGGCGGCGACGGCCTGCCCGAAGGCTGGAAGCGCCGCGATTACAACCGGAGCGAGGGCACGCAAAACGCCGAGTGGAGCGTCGTTGGCGGCGAGCGGCAGTTCCACGGAGGCAAACAGGCTGTGCGCTGCATCACGCGTGGCGACGCCGACACGAGCCTTTACGCCGATGTGACGCTCAAGCCCAACACGCAGTATCGCCTCGCCGGCTGGGTGAAGACCCACGCGCTCCAGGGCAAGGTCAGCTTCAACGACCACTTGGGCCGAGCCGAAACCGAGACGGTGCGCCGCCGTGAGTCCGACTGGACCGAGGTGGAAGTCGTCTTCAGCAGCGGCACCCGCACGAAGGCGAGCATCAACGTGCTTCACGTCGCGCGCGGCGACGGCTACTTCGACGACGTGCGCCTGTGCGAGCTGCTCCCGACCGAGGAAGACAGCAAGCCCGTGGTGGCCGACGCCAAACGCGGCGAGCAGCTTTTCCTCAAGCACCCCGCCGCGTGCATCCTCTGCCACAGCCTCAAGGGCCAGGGCGGCACCGTCGGTCCCGCGCTGGACGGCATCGCCACGCGCGGCACGCCGGAATACATCCGCGAGAGTTTGCTGGAGCCGAGCAAGGTGCTGGCGAAGGGCTACGAGCAGTTGAAGGTTTCGCCGATGCCGCCGATGGGCGACATCTTCAGCCCGCAGGAACTCGCCGACATCCAGGCCTTCGTGCTGACGCTCAAGTAGCCGGCGCGAACTCTTCCGCGTGGTAGCTGCTGCGCACCATCGGCCCGCTCGCGACGTGGACGAAACCCATCGCTTCCGCACGCGCCCCCAGCTCTGCGAACTTGTCCGGGTGGACGAACTCGACGACGGGCAAATGCTTCAGCGTGGGCTGCAAGTATTGGCCCAGCGTGAGAATGTCGCAGTTCGCGCGGCGCAAATCTTCCATCGCGGTGAGCACCTCCGCCTCCGTCTCGCCGAGACCGAACATGATGCCGGACTTGGTGAAGACCTCGGGCCGGCGCGCCTTCACCTTCGCCAGCACGGAGAGTGAGCGGTCGTAAGTCGCACGATGACGCACCGTCGGCGTAAGGCGGCGGACGGTTTCGAGGTTGTGGTTGTAAATCTCCGGGTTCGCCGCGAGCACGGTCGCGATGCACTCGTCCTTGTCGAGGAAGTCCGGCACCAGCACCTCGATGACAATGCCGGGGTTCGCCGCGCGCGTGGCCTCGATGGTCTGCCGGAAATGCTCCGCGCCGCCGTCCGCCAGGTCGTCGCGCGCTACCGCCGTGATGACGACATGCTTCAAGCCCATGCGCTTCGTCGCCTCGGCCACGCGCTGCGGTTCGTCGGTTTCGAGCGCGAGCGGCTTGGCGGTGGACACCGCGCAGAAGCCGCACGCGCGCGTGCAGCGGTCGCCGGCGATCATGAACGTCGCCGTGCCCTTGCTCCAGCACTCCCAATGGTTCGGGCACTTCGCGCTCTCGCAGACGGTGTGGAGGCGCAGGTCGTTGAGCAGCTCGCGCGTCTTTGTGAACGCGCTGCTCGTCGGCAGCGAGAGGCGCAGCCACTCGGGGAGCCGGGGACGCGGGGCGGGCGGGGCAACGGGAAAAATCATTGTTTCAGCCACAGATGGGCACAGATGAAACACAGATCAGTGGGAAAAACAAACGAGGAAGGCGGGAAAGCAGAAGGGAAGGTTTTTATGACTGCGCCGCGTTTCCTCATGCCCTCCTGCCTTCCTGATAAAATCTGTCTCCCATCTGTGTTTTATCTGTGCCCATCAGTGGCTAATCAAAATTGTTCTTCTTCCACCACTTCTCGATCTCCGGCGGGCCGAAGTCGCCGAGCACCTGGCCATCCACCTCGATGGTGGGGGCGAGAGTCTGGCCGGAGAGACGCTCCATCTCGTCGTAAGCCTGGTCATCGGCCATGACGTTGAGCACCTCGTAATCCACGCCGCGCGCGTCGAGCCAGTCCCGGGCCCTCGAGCACCACGGGCAGTAGGGTTTGATGAAGAGGCGGACTTTCTGGGGCTTCATAGGACCGAAACGAACTCCTCCACCGTGATTCCGGCGGTGCGAATCAAACTGCGCAACGTGCCTTTCGCCACTTCCTTGTGGTCGGGAACCGAGAGCGTGGCAATCTCACCGTCCTTTGCCAAAACAATGTGGCTGCCGCGCTGCCGGGCGACTTGCCAGCCAAGCTGCTCAAACGCCCGGACGACCTTGCGCCCGCTCAATACCGGGAGCGCAGGCATCAGACGGCGACTTCGACCTGGCGGGTTTCGATGGTGAGCGGCAGGCCGCGCTCGTTCCGCACTTCGAGGCACAGTGCGATGGCCTCCTCGATGTTCTTCAACGCAGCCGCCTTGGTCTTGCCCTGGCTGACGCAGCCGGGGATGGCCGGACACTCGGCGATCCAGACGCCGTCCTCATCGCGGTCCAAGGTCACGGAAAGTTTCATGGCTAACGTGTAGCGGACGTTGCCGGGCTGCGCAAGCCGCGCTCGGCGAACTCCTCGGCCATCATGTCGAAAACACTGTGCAGCTCCTGCTGCGTCTGCTCGGCACGGTGCCGACCGCATGATAGTCGAACAGCGTTTTCACGATGGGAAACTAGCGCAGCACCGCTGGGAACGGAAGGGGAATGCCATGCACGGCGAACCAGTCCAGCGCGTCGTCGCACCACGGGCAGCCGGGCTTGATAAAGAGGCGGAGGCGGTCGGGTTTCATCTCATCAGATTTGGCCGGTAGGTTTTGGTTTGGAGAGGACGCGCCATGTGAACTTCAAGAACAAGTAGGCAAGCGCCCCGAACCAGAGTGACATCGTAACGCTGAGTAGGAAATCGAAAGGATGAACAGATACCTTAAGCCCTGTTGCACTACCGTCGCCAACGAGCCCCCGGTAGAGACTTAGTCCCGGGAAAGGAAAGCCGAGCGTCCAGTATTGCCCGCCAAGACCGGACACATCAGCTCTCGGGTAGAGCAGTGGGATAAGAACAGCGAGGCTTCCCAACACGCGGACAACGGTTTCAGTCCGCTTGAGACCTCTGCGAAACAGGGCAGCAGGCATTTGGTTCCATTTTCTGCGATGCA